>JAFAYW010000317.1 GCA_019240125.1 Alphaproteobacteria bacterium | reverse complement strand
CAGGATGCGCAGGGCCTCCTCGCGGGTTTTCGCGACGATGCCGTGCACCCCGAGCATCAGGTTCTCGCCGAGCTTTAGGTGCTTGCCGGCCCGCTCGGCAGCCTGCTGGTAGCCCTGGATCGGCCCGGCCTGCATCGTCGCGGCGCCCCCACCGACCGCGCCCTTGATGCCGTGCTTGATCATAAAATCCATGCCGCGGGGGTTGGCGCTGACGATCGGCTGCCAGCACTCGACCGGCATGTTGACCGGCCGCGGCACCAGGGTCAGTTCCTTGAGCTGATAGCCGCGATACGGCACCTCCGGGGGCAATGTGTAGTGCTTGCCCTTGTGCGAGAAACTCTCGTTGTTGAACGCTTTGAACATGATCTCGACCTGTTCCTCGAACAGCTCGCGATTGGCCTCCTGATCGAGCATCGGGGCACCAAAGGTCTCGACCTCGCGGGTGTGATAGCCGCGCGCGACGCCAAACACGGTGCGCCCCTTGGTCATGATGTCGGCGGTGGCGAAATCCTCGGCCATGCGCAGCGGATGCCACATCGGCGCGACATTGAAGCCACAGCCGATCCGCAGGCGCGGCGTCAGATGCGCCAGATGCACCGCGCACATCAGGAGGTTCGGCAGAACCTCATAGCCTTCGGGCTGGAAATGATGCTCGGCCAGCCACAGCGTATCGTAATTGAGCTTGTCCATCGTCTTCGCGATGGCTTCGAGCTTGTCGTAGACACCGGCCAATTGCTCGTTCGTGAAGCGCCGGTCGTTGGCTGGCGTCGCATTCTGGCCGTGATCCGGAAAGTCGACATGGCCGGCATAGACGGTAGCGAATTTGTTGATCATGCGCTGCTCCCTTGCGGAGAAACCGAACGGCGTTCGGGTTTACCGGCAGCTTAATCCATCAGCTTCTGCGTCAGGTAGGTGAATTCGAGGGCGTTGCGCCGGGCGCGTTCGCGCAGATTGGCGGCGGCGGAGTGCCCGCCATCGATGTTCTCGTAATAGAGGAAAGGCACGCCCATCGCAGCCATCTTCGCCGCCATTTTGCGGGCGTGGCCGGGATGCACCCGGTCGTCCTTGGTCGAGGTCACGAAGAATGGCTCGGGATACGCCAGTCCTGGCCGTAGATTGTGGTAGGGCGAGAGGTGGCGCAGGAACTCGCCTTCCTCCGGCTTGTCGGGGTCGCCGTATTCGGCCATCCACGACGCGCCGGCGAGCAAGGTGTGGTAGCGCAGCATATCGAGCAGCGGCACCTGGATCACCACCGCGCGGAACAGATCGGGCCGCTGCGTCAGCATCACACCCATCAGCAGCCCGCCATTCGAACCACCCATGATGCCGAGCCTGCGCGGCGAGGTGATGCGCCGCCGGCTCAAATCCTCGGCGACCGCGATGAAATCGTCGTAGGAGCGCTGCCGGTCGCGCTTCAACGCTGCCTTATGCCATTCCGGGCCGAACTCGCCGCCACCACGGATATTGGCGACGACATAGACGCCGCCGCGCTCCAGCCACAGCTTGCCGATGACGCCGCTGTAGGATGGCGTCATCGACACCTGGAACCCGCCATAGCCGTAAAGCAGCGTCGGGGCGTTGCCGTCGAATGCCAGCTCAGTTGGACGCACGATGAAATAGGGCACCGACGTTCCGTCTTTCGACGCCGCCTCGAATTGCTCGACCGTGCATCGGCTCGCATCGAAACGGGGCGGGGATGATTTGACTGGCTGGGCCGTGCCGGCGGCAGCATCGGCGAGATACAGGGTGCTCGGTGTCAGGTAGCCGGAGACATCGACAAAGGCCTGCTCGTCCTGATCGCTCGCCGACATCAGATGCACCGACGCATGCTGCGGCAAGGGCAGCGGCTCGGCGTGCCATTCCGCCCCATCGAAGCGGAACACGACGGCACTGCCCTGGACGTTGCGGTAGATCGTGGCCAGCAGCCGGTCGCGCGTCGTGGCGACCCCTTCGACCGACTCGCGCTGGCCCGGCGTGTAGATCGGCACCGGCGCGGTGGTCCCGGCCCCCGCCTGCAGCGCCGCGAGGCTCAGCGACAGCAGCGCGCCGGCGGGATGCACCGCGCCGCTCGGCACTCGCCATTCCTCTTCAAGCGAGACAATCAGCTGGCCGGCCACATAGCCGCGTATGCTCGACCGGAGCGGGAGCGCGAGGCGCATCGGCCCGCTCTCCAGGAGCAGATAGCGCTCGGCTTCGAAGAAGTTGACCTGGCGACTGATCAGAATGCCGTCGACGCGGCCACCGACCGCCCGCAATACCGAAGCTCCGACCGACACGTCATCGGCGGTACCGCTGAACAGCGTTTCCGCCGCCTCCAGCGGCGTGCCGCGCCGCACCCGTTTCAAGATGAACGGATAGCCCGAGGCGGTCAGTGTGCCGGGCCCCCAATCGCGGCCGACGATCAGTGCATCGGTATCAACCCAGACCGCGCTTTGCTTGCCCTCTGACAGAGCGAAGCCGCCGGCGACGAAACTCGCCGAGGCGATATCGAATTCGCGCTGCTCGGACGCATCCTTACCCCCATCCGAGAGGCTTACCAGGCAGCGGCGGTATTCCGGCTCCAGCCAGTGCGCGCCGTGGAACACCCAGTTGCGCCCCTCCATCGCCGACAACGCATCGAGATCGAGTAGCGGGCGCCATTCCGGCTCGGGCGAACGGTACGAGGCGAGCGATGTGGTGCGCCAGAGCCCCCGCACATGCGCTAAATCCTGCCAGAAATTGGCAAGCCGGTCGCCGCGGAAGCTGGCATAGGGGATACGATCGGAAGCATTGACGATGGCGAGTGCATCGGCCTCGAATCGGGCATAGCGCGGATCGGCCTCCAGCCCCGCGAGGCTGCGCGCATTCTGCTCGCGCACCCAGGCGAGCGCTGCTTCGCCCTCGACCTCCTCAAGCCACAGGAATGGATCGTCGTTCGTCACAGGCGCCTCGCCGGGGTTGCTTCGTCGCTTCCGCTCCTCGCAATTGTCTCTTGCGGCTGGTGTAAGGTGAGGTTGTCTCGTGTTGAGCGGGATGCCGTGGCCCGGATGGCCGTCCGGGCCACGGCGCGGGCAGATTGACCGTCTCGCAATAGGGCTGTGAGGCCCGTC
>JAFAYW010000270.1 GCA_019240125.1 Alphaproteobacteria bacterium | reverse complement strand
CACGCCGCAGATGCCGCATCCCGACCATGTCGTCGCGGTCGATGCACCCGAGCAGATGAAGGCGATCGAGCCGGTCTACCCGCTGACCGCTGGTCTCTCATCGCGTATCGCGGCGCGCGCGGTCGCCGGCGCGCTGGAGCGGGCGCCCGACCCCGCGGAATGGCTCGACGCGGCATTACAGGCGCGCCGCAAATGGCCGGGCTGGAAGGCGGCGATTACGGCCGTGCACGCGCCGGAAAGCGCCGACGATTTGTCGCCGGCGCATCCGGCCCGCGAGCGCCTCGCCTATGACGAATTGCTCGCGAGCCAGCTCGCGGTGGCGTTGGTGCGGGCGCGACGGCGGGCGCGGCCGGGGCGCGGCTTGCGTGGTACGGGCAGACTGGCTGCGCCGGTCGAGGCGGCCTTCGGCTTTGGACTGACCGGCAGCCAGCGCCAGGCGTTGGCCGAGATCGCCGGCGAGATGGCGGTGCCGGTGCGCATGATGCGGTTGCTGCAGGGCGATGTCGGCAGCGGTAAGACGGTTGTTGCCCTGCTGGCGATGCTGATCGCGGTGGAGAACGGCGCGCAGGCGGCACTGCTGGCTCCGACCGAGGTGCTGGCGCGGCAGCACCACAAGGTGTTGCAGCGCCTCGCCAAGCCGGCCGGGGTCGAGATCGGGCTGCTGACCGGGCGCGAAAAAGGCCGCGCCCGCGACTCGATGCTGGCGAGCCTCGCCTCGGGGCTGACCCCGGTCGTGGTCGGCACGCATGCGCTGTTGCAGCCCGATGTCGAGTTCCGCGACTTGGCGCTGGCGGTGATCGACGAGCAGCACCGCTTTGGGGTCGAGCAGCGCCTGGCGCTCGCCGCCAAGGGTCGCGATGCCGACACCTTGCTGATGAGCGCGACGCCGATCCCGCGCACTCTGCTGATGACCGGTTATGGCGATCTCGACGTGTCGCGCCTCACCGAAAAACCGCCGACGCGCCAGCCGGTCGATACCCGCGCCGTCCCGCTCGAACGTTTTTCCGAGGTGTCGGGCGGCATCGCGCGCGCCCTGAGGCGTGGCAGCAAAATCTATTGGGTTTGCCCGATCGTCGAGGAGTCCGAGACGGTCGATGCCGCCGCCGCCGAGGAACGCTACCGCGCGCTCGCCGAGTTATTGCCGGGCCGTGTCGGGCTGGTGCATGGCCGCATGAAAAGCGCCGAGAAGGACCGCGCAATGGCCGCCTTCGCGGCGCCCTCAGGCACCGAGGGCTCGATTGATCTGCTGGTCGCGACGACGGTGATCGAGGTCGGCATCGATGTGCCGGCGGCGACCGTGATGGTCATCGAGCACGCCGAGCGGTTTGGCCTGGCGCAACTGCACCAGTTGCGCGGCCGCATCGGGCGCGGCGATCAGGCCTCGACCTGTATCCTGCTGTACCAGGCGCCGCTCAACGAAATCGCGCGCAAGCGCCTCGCGATCTTGCGCGAGACCGAAGACGGGTTCCGCATCGCCGAGGAGGATCTGCGTTTGCGCGGCGGTGGCGAGGTGCTTGGCACCAAGCAGAGCGGATTGCCGCAACTGCGCCTCGCCGATCTGGCGCATCACGAGGAACTGATCGCGGTGGCGCATGATGATGCCCGCCTGATCCTCGAACGCGATCCCGGCCTCGCGACATCACGCGGCTCGGCATTGCGCACGCTGCTCTATCTGTTTCAGCGCGACGAGGCGGTGCAGTACATCCGCGCCGGGTGATGGCTCAGCGCGCCGGATGCAGAGCCCGGCAGATGTAGAGTTCGGCGCCCGCCGCGTCGGGCTGGCTCCACATGCCGATCGCGTCGGGCGGGCAGTTTATCGGCACGGCCTGGCTGGCGACGGGAAGATCGCTGGCGGACACCGTGGCCGGCGCATTAGCGGAGATCGCGACCGGGGCCGCATCGGTACGCGATAACGGCATCGGCTCAGGCGGTAGCGGATGTGCGGCAATCGGCGAAGCGGGGATCAGCCCGGAGGTTAGCGCGACCGGGCCGCGGGGTGCGGGCTGCGCCACTGTCTGTGACGCCGCGTCCGTAGCAGGCGGCAGCAGGATCGTCTCCGGCACCGGTCCCGGTGGCGCGCAGGCAGCGAGATGCGCGCACACTGACAAGACGGCCACGATGTGTTTTTCCGACATGCGCTCTCCCGGACGCCGAGACGAAGCATATCGAGTTTGCGCTCCCGCTTCAGCGATGATCCTGGCCGCAGTCGAGCAGTGCGTTGAGAGCCCGGTGCAGTTCGCCGGGCCGATAGGGCTTGCGGAGTACCGGCCCCTTCAGATCGCGATCGCGATTGGCCCGCATCAGATTGGCAAATCCGGTCGCGTACAAGATGCGTAAATCAGGCCGCAACATGCGCGCCTCCTGCGCCAGATCAATCCCGTCGAGACGACCCGGCATCACCACATCGGTGAATAACACATCGATGCTGAGATCGGGATGAGCGAGGAGCAAGCGGTGCGCGTCATCGCCATTCGCGGCTTCGATGACCCGGTAGCCAGCATCCTCAAGCACAGCTAGCGCCACTTCGCGCACGTCACGGTCATCTTCGACCACCAGGATAGTCTTCGCCGTCTCGCCCATTGCCATGCACCACGATCCGACGGAAAACAGTGCAACGCTGGGATTAATCCCGGTTAACAGCCTCCATTAGCGTAAAAAATTGGCAGTGTTACATGATGTCGCAACAATCAGCTGTCACCTCGTCATCGCGGCACGGGTGGGATGCCGGCCAGTATCTCTTTTTCGCCAATGAGCGGACCCAGCCGGCGCTCGATCTCGTTGCGCGCATCGAATCGGAAGCACCCGCCCGCATAGTCGATCTGGGTTGCGGTCCCGGCAACAGCACCGGCTTGTTGCTGGCGCGCTGGCCGCAGGCGGCGGTGACGGGGATCGATAATTCGCCCGAGATGCTCGCTGCCGCCGGCCGCGATCACCCAGACATCATGTTTGCACCAGCTGATATCGCCACCTGGTCGCCTGTGAAGCGGTATGAGCTGGTGTTCTCCAACGCAGCCTTGCAGTGGGTAGGTGACCATGCGGCGGTGGTGGGCCGCTGGCTTGCGGCGGTGGCGCCTGGTGGCGCGCTGGCCGTGCAGATGCCGCGCAACCACGATTTCGCGACGCACCGGCTGATGCGCCGGGTCGCGGCGGAGGGACCGTGGGCCGCGCGCCTCATCGGGGCGCGCGACCCGTCGCCGGTCAAGGCACCCGAGTTCTATTACGATCGTCTCGCGCCGCTGAGCCGCCGGTTTGTGCTGTGGGAGACCAACTACATCCAGATCATGGATGGCGTCGGCGATATCATCCGCTGGCTGCAAGGCACCGGGTTGCGGCCGTTCCTGGCGCGGCTCGACGCGCAGGAGCAGGGCAATTTCCTCGACCGCTATGCGGCGCTACTCACCGAGGAATTTCCGCCGCAAGTCGACGGCAGGATATTGCTGCCTTATCCGCGGCTGTTCTTCATCGCTTACCGCGAGTGACCTCGATCAGGTTTGTGCTGGAGCGGCGCGCTCGGGGCCCGCTGCTCCGTACGCCGCTTCCTGCGAGATGTCCTGGTTGGTGTAGTCGGGCAACAGCACCGTCGCGCCCACGGTGACGATAGCGCAGATCAGGATGTATATCGCCACCGAATAGCCCGAGCCGGTGCTGGCGAGCAGCGCGGTCGCGATCAGCGGCGCCGGGCCGCCGGCGATCACCGACGATAGATGATAGCCGAGAGACGCGCCGCTGTAGCGCAACCGCGGGCTGAAGCATTCGGCGATCAGCGCTCCCTGCGGTCCGTACATCATATCGTGCGGGATCAGGGACACGACAATGGCGAGGAAGATCCAGCCCGGCACCATCGTGTTCAGCAGGGCGAAGTAGACGAAGCCCCAGATGCCCATGGTCACGGCGCCGATCAGGTACATCCGCTTGCGGCCGATGCGATCTGAGATATAGCCGGAAACCGGCAAGGTGATGGTGGATACCCCGGTCGCCAGCAAAACGCCGAACAGCAGCATGTCGCGCGAACTGTGCAGCACGGTCGTGCCATAGGTGAAGATGAAGGCAACGAAGATATAGAACGGGCCTTGCTCGGCCATTCGGCAGAGCGCCGTCAGGATGATCTCGCGCGGCTGCTTGCGGAAAACTTCGAGGACCGGAGCGCGCGCCACCTGCTGCTCGTCGAGCAGGCGCTGGAAGACCGGCGTCTCAAGGATGCCAAGTCTGATCCACATGCCGATCCCGACCATGACGACACTGATCCAGAACGGCACGCGCCAGCCCCAGACAAAAAACTGATCGCCGGATACTGCGCTGAACACCAGCACCGCAATGTTGGCGATGAACAGACCCGCCGGCGCCCCCCATTGCGGCCACGAGGTAATAAAGCCGCGATGCGCGTTGGTCTTGGCCCATTCCATGGCAATCAGCGTGGCACCGCCCCACTCGCCGCCGATGCCGATGCCCTGGATAAAACGCACGACCGTCAGGATGATGGCACCCCAGATGCCGATCGAGTCGTAGCTGGGGACGAAGCCGACAGCAAAGGTCGACAACCCAGTCAACAGCAAGGTCGCAATCAACGTCGCCTTGCGCCCGATGCGATCGCCGTAATGGCCAAACAGTGCGGCACCGACCGGCCGAGCGATGAAACCCACGGCGTAGATGCCAAACGCCTGCAGAGTCCCGACCAGCGGATCGGAGGACGGGAAAAAGAGCTTCGCAAAGACAAGCGGCGCTACGAGTACGTAAAGCAGGAAGTCGTAGGCCTCGATCACGGTGCCCACCGTGCTGGCGATTACGGCGCGGCGTAGCTGCGCGCTATGTTCACGGTCGGACAGGCCGCTGCCGGCCAACTGGGTTGTGGCCATCCCGCTTCCTCCCTGCATCGTGCTCCGTGGCGGCCAGAGGCGCCCAGGCACTTCTATTTGAGGCTTATGCTAACAGGCGCGGCCGGGTGCGAACAGGCTAATTGCGGAGATAAGGCGATCGCATCGATCCTAGCCATTGCAGCGGGAGCGCCCGCGTCGCAAGCTTGCCCGAACAAACGACAGGAGGAATACGCCATGGCCGTCGTGCTCGGGACGGACGGGTATCGCTACGAGGTCCAGGACCACTGGGCCAAATTGCCGTCCGGAATGGAGTTCAACGCCGATGTCGCGGCGGTTGGCGTTGATAAAGACGACAATGTCTATGCCTTCAACCGTGGCAAGCACCCGATGTGCGTGTTCGACCGCGAAGGCAACCTGCTGCGCACCTGGGGCGAGGGGGTGTTCCTGCGGCCGCACGGCGTGTTCATGGCGCCGGACGGCACAATCTGGCTGACCGATGACGGCGATCACACGGTCCGGCAATGCACGCTTGAGGGCAAGGTCTTGCTGACGATCGGCATCCCGGGCAAGCCGGCGCCCTACATGAGCGGCGAGCCGTTCCATCGCTGCACCCACACCGCGATGTCGCCCGACGGCGACAGCATCTATGTGTCGGACGGCTACGGCAATTCGCGCGTCCATAAATTCACCCCCGACGGCAAATTGCAGATGTCGTGGGGGGAGCCCGGCACCGACCCCGGCCAATTCAACATCGCGCATAATGTGTGCTGCGACCCGGACGGGTTTGTGTATGTCGCGGACCGCGAAAATCACCGGGTGCAGGTATTCGACGGCAACGGCAAATACGCCGGCCAGTGGAACAATATGCACCGCCCCTCCGGCCTCTATCTCGAACCCGGCAAGCAGGGCCGCATGTATATCGGCGAGATCGGACCGGACATGGCGGTCAACATCGAACTGCCGAATTGCGGCCCCCGCGTCAGCATCTATACGCATGAGGGCGAATTGCTGGCGCGGCTCGGCCACGCGCATGCCGGCCTCAACCCCGGCCAGTTCATCTCGCCGCACGGCATCTCGGTCGATTCCCGAGGCGACATCTATGTCGGCGAAGTTTCCTTCACCAATTGGGGCCGGCGCGTCCGCGCCAAGGGCGAGGAACTGCCACCGGGGCTGCGCAGCCTGCAGAAGCTGGTCAAGGTGAGCTGAGTTCGAGGGCTCAAGTACAAAAGTTCTATGCAGGACAGGCAAAAGGCGGAAGAGCGGAGAATCTTCTTACGTTCTGCCAGAGTGGCGCCGGTCAGCCCGCGATGGCGCCTTCGCGGGGGACGATCTGCGCCTTATCGGCGGTGCCCTCGTAGCGGGTCTGGGTGTTCATGTATTGCGCGACGTTGTCCTTGATGACGAATTTGAGGCCGGTGTTGACATCGGCCGGGCCGACCAGCCCACCCGATATCTTGAACGCGAACATCTCCATCACTGTGTAGAAGCCCTGCAGGTAGGGCTGCTGGTCGATCAGGAAATCGAGAAACCCGTCACGCACCGCCTCCTGCGAGCGCGGCAACAGATCATAGCCGCCGGCATGCACGCCTTTTTTGGCGAGATCGTATTGCCGCATGATCAGCCCGGTATTCATCGTGTCGCCGCCGCCGACGCCGAACATCCCTTTCACCTCCTGGTGGCCCAGGTAATAGGCGCGGATTTTCGACAGCGAATTGTTAACCGTCGGGTCGGTGGCGATCATCTCGGCGTTGATCTTGGCGCTGGATTTCTTGATCGCGTCCATCGCGCCATCGACCCGCGGCTGCAAATTGAGCTGCCCTGGCGTCGCGATAAAGATCGCGACCTCGCCCTCGCCGACCAACTTGACGATGCGCTCGCCCATCAATTGCCCGGACAGGAACAGATCCTGGCCGATATAGGCGAGGCGCTTGTTGCCGGCCCCGTGCGGTGCATCCGCATTATAGGCAAAGACCGGGATGCCGGCTTCGAGGGCGCGCTCGACCGGCTTGTCGAAGCCATGCGGATCGACAATGCAGGTGGCGATCGCATCGGCCTTGCCGGCGATCGCGGCGTTCATCGCATTGACCATCTGCGCCACATCGGAGGTTTCCGACCCGGTCCATTGGTAATCGCAGCCGAGCAGCGCGCAGGCATCCTGGATGCCATACTGGCACGGTACAAAGAACGCGTTGGTCGTGACGTGGTTGATGAAGACGAATTTCCAGCGCGGATGCTCGGGGAATTTCGGCGCGTCGGCCGCCCCGGCCCGGGTCGCGGCCCCTGCCAGTAACGCCGCCGCCGACCCCACCGTTACACCGCGCATCAGCGCACGCCGCGGTAACCGCTCGCCGATTGCGCTCGTCAGAGCATCAGGATTTTTCTTCATGGGCTCCCCTCCCGTGGTTGCCGGGAGTATTCACCACAGAGACACAGAGGTCACGGAGCAACTATCAGGCAGCCAATGTCCTCCGAGGTTCTGTCGTGAAACTATCGATTTCGAGCCGAAGCGTGACTAGACCTGCACTATGACACGCGAGTTCGCCGCCGCCGCCGAGCTCGTCCCGCCGGACCTGCGTGAAGCCATTGAGGCTACTGCGGAAGAAGAACACCGCGCGCCCGCCGAACTCGTCCGCGAGGCGCTAGAGCGCTATAGGGAAGAGCGCGAGTGGCGAAAACTTCTGCCGTTCGGCCAACAGCGCGCTAAGTAACTCGGCTTGACCGAGGATGAAGTACCACGGCTCATCGCAGAGGTTCGCCACGACCGGGCGGTCGCGGGCTCGAGCCACTCGTGATCGGCGTCACCGCCGACACAAGCATCTACATCTCCGCTCTCGTTTTCTGCTCCGCGTGCTGGACGCTGCCCGCCGGGCTCGCAGTACATTGTCTCCGGCGACCGCGATCTGCAGGACCTCGGCTCCTATGCCAGCATGCCGATCCTGCGGGTAAGTGAATTCCTGGCCTTGCTCAGTCAGCCACAACCGCCCTAGACATGCAGATGATTGTCTCGGTGTCCTCTGTGCCTCTGTGGTGAACCCCTCATGTCCAGCCCCAAGCCCCTCTCCGGCATCGTTGTCATCGAGATCGGCCATAGCATCGCCGCGCCCTATGCCGGGATGATCCTAGGCGAACTCGGAGCTGAGGTGATCAAGGTCGAGAACCCGAAGGGGGGTGATGCGTGTCGCGGCTGGGGCCCGCCGTTTGCCGAGGGCGCGGCGACCTGCTTTCATGCGGTGAATCGCGCCAAGGGCGGCATCACCATTGATCTCGCCGACCCGCAGGACGCGGCGAGGCTCAAAAAGCTGATCATCGAGCGCGCCGATGTGATGCTGCACAATCTGAAATTCGGCGCGCTCGACCGCTATGGGCTCGGCGCCGAGCAACTGGTGGCCGAAAAGCCTGGTCTGGTGTGCTGCAATCTCGGCGCGTTCGGGGCGGTCGGACCATTGCGCGACAAGCCCGGCTACGACCCGATGATGCAGGCCTATAGCGGGCTGATGAGCCTCCTGGGCGAAGACGGGCGGCCGCCAGTGCGGGTGCCTGCCTCGATCATCGATATGGGCGCCGGCATGTGGTCGGTGATCGGCATCCTAGCGGCCCTGCAGGAACGGGGCCGCACCGGCAAGGGCGGCATCGTCAATACCTCGCTGTACGAGACCGGGCTTGCCTGGATGAGCATAATGTTCGCCGCCTACAACGCGAACAAAGAGTTGCCGGCACGGCATGGTTCCGGCGTCGACATGATCGTGCCGTATCAGGCGTTTGCTGCGGCGGATGCCTACATGATGGTGGCGGCGGGCAACGATAATCTGTTCCGCCGACTTTGCGGCGTGATCAACCGCCCCGGCCTTTCCGAAGACGAGCGCTTCCACACCAACAAGGACCGGGTCGGGCACCGCGCCGAGTTGATCGCGATCCTCAGCGATGTCTTTTTAACGCGGAACCGTGCCGAATGGGCGCGCGATCTGGAAGCAGCCGGCATTCCGAACGGTCCAATCAACACGCTGGATCAAGTCGTCGCCGATGCGCAGACCTTGGCGCTCGGACTCATTCAGCATAAGCCGGGCAGCCAACTGGGGCTTGTCGGCATCCCGCTGTCGTTTGATGGAGTGCGGCCCGCGATGAACAAAATGGCGCCGGCCCTTGGCGAAGATAACGATACCGTGTTGAGCTGAGCGATGCGGCCATCCTCGATTTTCGCTGCGCTCAGCCTCGCGCTCGTGGGCTGTGCCGGTCCGTCCTCCTATCCGATACCGGCAGTCACCGATGTCGTCGCGACAACCGAACAGGGGGGCAAGTTTCTCAGCTTTGTTGGGCCGCGGCGGCAGTTCGCCGAGCCGTTTCTTGGCGTTCCCGACACCAATTATGACCTGCTGCGCACCTTTATCGATACGCGCAACGGCGAGCGGGCTGAGCAGTTGTTTGTCGAAAACAGCTATTTCGGCAAGGAGCGCGAGTGGAACGCGGCCCGCGACGGGCAGGGGCAGGCACTTAAATTCGTGCCGGTCAGCAAGAATGAGATTACCTGCCAGGCAGAGTGCTCGTATGCCGAGGAATTTGCCGCTGTGTTGCCCGATGCGGTATTACGTGGCAGCCCGCAAGGAGTGAGCGTCACCTTCGCGGCAAAATCTGGAGAAACGTTAAAGATCGCGGTACCCGGCGAAGCGATCAAGAAACAGCTTGCTGCCGTCGACAGCGCCTTAGCGGCCCAGCCAGTGGCGCCGCCCCCGAAGTAAGGCCATTGACCGGGGGAACGCGGCAGGCCCCTCCCGCGAGGGAGGGGGCAGATCGAAATCGGTCCGTTGTCTTAGTTCTTAGTGCGATCGACCAGAGCGTTCTGCTTGATCCAGGGCATCATCGCGCGCAGCCGCTCGCCGACTTTTTCAATGTCGTGTTCGGCCGAGGCGCGGCGCATTGCCTTGAAGCTCGGCTGGCCGGCGGCGTTTTCGAGCACCCAATCGCGGGCGAAGCGGCCGCTTTGGATGTCCGCGAGGATGCGCTTCATCTCGGCCTTGACGGCGTCGTTGATGACGCGCGAGCCGCGCGTGTAGTCGCCGTATTCGGCGGTGTTCGAGATCGAGTACCGCATATTGGCGATGCCGCCCTCATAGATCAGGTCGACGATCAGCTTCACCTCATGCAGGCATTCGAAATAAGCCATTTCCGGCGCGTAACCCGCCTCGACCAGGGTTTCGTAACCGGCGGTGATCAATGAGGTCAGGCCGCCGCACAATACCGATTGCTCGCCGAACAGATCGGTTTCGCATTCTTCCTTGAAGCTGGTTTCGATGACGCCGGAACGGCCGCCGCCGATCGCCGAGGCGTAGCTGAGCGCGATTTCCAGCGCGTTGCCCGACGGGTTCTGCTCGACCGCGACGAGGCACGGCACGCCGCCGCCGCGCAGATATTCCGAGCGCACGGTGTGGCCGGGGCCCTTGGGCGCGATCATGAAAACATCCATGTCGGGACGGGCCTCAATCAGCCGGAAATGGATCGCCAGCCCGTGCGCAAACGCGATCGCCGCGCCCTCGCGCATGTTCGGCTTCAGATCGGTTTCGAACAGCGCCGCCTGCAATTCATCGGGCGCCAGCACCATCACGACATCGGCCCATTTCGCGGCCTCGGCCGGGGTCATGACCTTGATGCCGGCGGCTTCCGCCTTTTTCGCCGAGGCCGAGCCGGGGCGCAGCGCCACAACGACATCCTTGCAGCCGCTGTCGCGCAGATTGTTGGCGTGCGCATTGCCCTGGCTGCCATAGCCGACGACCGCGACTTTCTTCGACTTGATCAGGTTCACATCCGCATCGCGGTCGTAATAAACGCGCATCTTCAAGTTCTCCCTTTCCACCATCTTGTCGTCCCTGCGAAGGCAGGGACCCACGGAGCAG
>JAFAYW010000087.1 GCA_019240125.1 Alphaproteobacteria bacterium | reverse complement strand
AACCTCAAAATCGACCTGTCGGATTCGCACGAGCAGGTGACGAGCTTTATCAACTCGTCCTACCCCAACACCTACTCGGCCGTGGTGGTGGCGCTGTCCTACCTGATCGACCCGGACACGCCGAAAAACGACGGCACTTTCCGCCCGATCGAATTGATCGCAAAACCCGGCACCGTGGTGTGGGCCAATCCCGGCGCGCCGGTGACGCTCGCCACCAACCATTGCGGCCAGGAAATCATCGAAGCGATCATCAAGGCGCTGGCGCCGGCCTGCCCGGATCGTGCGATGGCCGGCTGGGGCCGCCGCTTCCGCATCGCGATCCAGGGGCAGGACCCGCGTACCGAGCGGCCCTTTATCTGGCATTTCTTTCAGGCGCGACCCGGTGGCGGCGCGTCGCCCGCCGGCGATGGCTGGCCCGGCGGCGGCGAGTGGCAGGCCGCCGGCGGCATCAAGTTCGGCAGCCTCGAAGTCACCGAGGTGCGCTTCCCGCTATTCTTCCAGCGCCACGAATTCCGTCCCGATTCTGGCGGCGCCGGCGAGTATCGCGGCGGCCCTGGCGGCATCGTCGAGATGATCGTCGAAACCGCCGACCCGGCGGTCGGCAACACCGCCGGCGACGGCGTCAAACACGGCGCCTGCGGCATCCTCGGCGGCACCGACGGCGCCCCCCACCGCTACGTCCTTTATTCCGGCAACAGCGAAGGCCGCCCGATCCGCACAAAGGAAACCGGAATGACGATCCGCCCCGGCGCCCGCCTGGTGCTGGAATCAGGCGGCGGCGGCGGCTGGGGCGATCCCGCCATTCGCGCTCCCGAGGCTCTGGTTCAAGATGTGGCGAGCGGGTTTGTCGAGAGCGGGGGCGCCCCTTACCCCCACCCCAACCCTCCCCCGCAAGCAGGGGAGGGAGCGCTGGTTGCGGCGACGAGCGACACACCACCCGCCAGCGCCTTTGAGAACGGGCGGTCGCGATGACCGATCCTACAGACGATTCCCTCCCCTGCTTGCGGGGGAGGGCTAGGGAGGGGGTAAGCAACCGCGATGACATGCGCGGTGGCCGGACGGTGCGCGACTACGCACGCAACCTGCGCCGCAACATGACGGATGCGGAGCGGTCGCTCTGGTACCAACTACGCCGCAATCAGCTTTGTTGGCGCTTTCACCGGCAATTTCCGATCCCGCCTTACATCGTCGATTTCGCCTGCGTTGAAGCTCGATTGATTGTTGAGGCCGACGGCAGCCAGCATGCTGTCGCAGGTGAACATGAGGAACGCGACTCCTTCCTGAGGGAGCAAGGCTTGCGCGTGTTGCGCTTCTGGAACAACGACATCCTCGGAAACCGTGCCGGTGTGCTCGAGGCCATTTGGTTAGCGTTGCGGCAACCGGCTGAGAGCCCCCTCCCCGACCCTCCCCCGCTCGCGGGGGAGGGTCGACCAGGGCGGGGGAGTGGGGCTGATGTATCGCATCGGGATTGATGTCGGCGGCACCTTCACCGACCTCGTCGCGGTCGACGCGGCGGGGGCGACGATGCTGGCGAAAGTGCCGTCGACGCCGGAAGACCCGTCGATCGGCGTGCTCGCGGGGCTTGAGCAGCTGGCGCGGCATCTGGGGCTGGAGCGCGCCGCGCTGCTGGCGCAGACCGACCGCATCGTGCACGGCACGACCGTGGCCACCAACGCGCTGCTCGAGCGCAAGGGGGCGCGGCTCGGCCTCCTGACCACCGAAGGCCATCGCGATGTCATCGAGATGCGCGAGGGGCTCAAGGACGATCGCTACAATCTGCGCCAGCCCGCGCCGCAACAGCTGGTGCCGCGGCAGCTGCGGCTCGGCGTGCGCGAGCGGATGCGCCAGGACGGCCGCGTCGAGACCCCGCTCGACCCCGCATCGCTCGACGCGGCAATCGCGACCCTGAAGGCGGCCGCGGTCGAGGCAGTCGCAGTCTGCTATCTGCACGCCTGGCGCGACCCGCGCCACGAGCAGCAGACCCGCGCGGCGCTGGAGAGCGCCCTGCCCGGCACCTATGTCTCGCTGTCGTCCGAGGTGTTGCCGCAGATCAAGGAGTTCGAGCGCGTCTCGACCACGATCATCAACGCCTATGTCGGCCCGGTGCTGGCGCGCTATCTGGCGCGGCTCAAGACGCGGCTGGACGAGGCCGGATACAACGGCCCGACGCTGATCATCCAGTCGCATGGCGGGGTCGCGCCGCTGGTCGAGGCCGGGCGGCTGGCGGCCGGCGCGGTGCTGTCGGGGCCGGCGGGCGGCGTCGCCGGCAGCGTCTACGCGGCACGGCTGACCGGCGAACCCAATCTGATCCCGTTCGACATGGGCGGCACCAGCACCGATATCAGCCTTGTCGTCGATGGCCAGGCGGCGCTGGTGATGAATCGGGGCGTCGGCGGCCACCGCATCGCGCTCAACAGCCTCGACATTGCCAGCATCGGCGCCGGCGGCGGCTCGATCGCGCGGGTCGATGCCGGCGGCATCCTGCATGTCGGCCCGGAAAGCGCCGGCGCGATGCCCGGCCCCGCCTGCTACGGCAATGGCGGCACACAGTCGACCGTCACCGACGCCAATCTGGTGCTCGGCTATCTCGATCCCGACAATTTCCTTGGTGGCGCCCGCCGCCTCGACCGCGGCGCCGCAGAGCACGCCGTCGACGAGGTCGCCGCGCGGCTCGGTATCGAACGGGTCGCGGCGGCGCGCGGCATCCACCGCATCGTCAACACTACGATGGCCGAGGGGGTGCGGCTCGTGTCGGTGCGGCGCGGCATCGACCCGCGCCGCTTCGCGCTGTTCGCGTTTGGCGGCGCGGCCGGGTTGCACGCCAGCGACATCGCGCGCCAGCTCGGGCTCGGCCGGGTCATCGTGCCGCGCGTCGCGGCGGTGCTGTCGGCCTGGGGCATGCTGGCGACCGATTTGCGGTTCGAGGTGTCGCGCACCCACATCGGCGACGCCCGCGCGCTTGACGGCGCGACCGTAAAGCGCCTGTTCGACGACATGGAGGCCGAGGGTCGCGCCCGCCTCGCCGCTTCGTTCAGCGGCCCGGTGCGAGCCATGCGCTCGGCCGACATGCGGTATGGCGAGCAGGTCTTCGAGATCAACGTGCCGCTCGACGATGTCGATTGGGCGGCCGCCGACCCCTTGCCGCAGCTCGTCGAGGGCTTCCATCGCCGCCACGAGGCGCTCTACACCTATGCAATGCCCGACCAGGAGACCGTGCTGGTCAATGCCCGCGTGACAGTATCAGGCGTGCTCGACGAATTGCCTCGCGAGCCGGACCTGCCGGCCAGTACGCCGGCCGCACCCACGGGCAAGCGACGGGTCTATTTTGATGGATGGCTGGAGGCGCCCGTCTATCGCTTCGAGGCGCTGGCACCCGGCCAGGATGTCACGGGGCCGGCAATCATCGAATCGCCGATGACCACGGTTCTGCTGCGTCCCGATGACCGTGCCGGCGTCACTGGGCAAGGTTGGTTGATTACGAGGGTAGCCAGAACCAGCGTCTGACCCGCGAGAATCTGCCGAGGATGCGCGCATCTACCACGCCCTCTGCTCGTGGTTAGCAACAACCGGCATTCGCGGACAGGCCGTAGAGGTCGCTGCTTGCTAACGGGGTTATCCACACCGCTTCGACCTGCAACGTTCGCAAAGGGAGCCGTTGAGATCAATGCTTCCTAGCCTCAGGTTGGCCACCCGCTGAAGCAATCCCGGCGCGTGTCTGAAACACCCACAACGGGAGCAAGCGGTTTCACTGGCTGACCTAAATACCTTCACTGGTGCACCGGTTGTCTGGGCTTTGGTCAAACTTAAGAGTCCCGAAACAACCCAAGTAGTATAAGTGTTAAATATTTTACTATTTATTGACGACGATTGGAGAAAGCAACCACAGATTGTGTGAACTAGATCACAAATAAAATGGATGGCAGCAGATAATAATAATGCTGGGTCGATGGTTAGTAACCACGACACAGTCTTGTCAAGGAGACATCCGATGGCAAATATTACTCCAGGCCATTCGATAGCGTTGCGTTGCCTTGGTAATGTAGAAGGTCCGAGATTCCTCGATGGTCGAACCGGAAATGGGACGGTCGGACTGGCGCCAAACCTCAATCCGCCGTTCTCCGGTGCGCGCTGGGTTGTCGCCGACGCCGGTACGCCTGGACATGTGATTCTGGCATGCGCCGGCGATGTCGACGGCCCGCGTTTGCTGGATGGCAGGACCGGGAACGGTACAGTCGGACTCGCCCCCAATCTCAACCCGCCATTCTCGGGTACAAGATGGCAAGTAAGCGACGACGGTCATAATGCGACGCTTTTGAAGTGCCTCGGCAATGTTGAAGGCGCCCGGTTTCTCGATGGTCGAACCGGCAACGGCACTGTCGGGCTCGCCGCCGCAACGACGCCTCCATTCACCGGCACGCATTGGGAAGTGCAGGATTTTGGTCCGGTGCCGAGCGAAGTCCGCTTCGATGTGGACTCGATTACGTTTGGCGGCGGCGTTCCGGTCGGCGGTTTCGCCCACCTGGTCCTTCGATCAAACGGAAGCTATACCTTCTCCGGTCACTTCCACGATTCTGGCGCCACGGAACATAATGTCGGTATTGTGTGGGGCGTAAAGGATCTCGCAAGTCGCGTTTACACGTTCCATCAATCCGGTCATGTCTCCGGAACATTCGAGCCGGGATCGCGCGAATTCGATTTCAACGTCGACAGTCAGAACAGCGCGATTGCACAGAACTGGCCGTTCCTGGCACTCGCCGCCAGAAGCACTCTGCAAGCGAGCGCGACGCTGGACCTGGTAAATCTGACGAACAGCGTTATCGGGGCGCTCGGGCTTGCCACCGGCGTCATCGGCGTCATAGCAATCCTGTGATCTCAAACCGCAGGAGCCGGCGAACGCGAGTTCACCGGCTCCGCTCTTTAAGAGCAATGGCCGACTACGCCGCCTGCGCCATCGGGTGAAAATTGCGCGGCAGACCGGCTTTGGCGATTGCGCCGTGCAAGGCCACATCCGGCAGCGCCTTGGCAACGATGTCGCGTACCTGCGCAAGCGCTTCGATGTCGATGCCAGTCTCCACACCCATCGCCTCGAACATGAAGGCGGTATCTTCCAAGACGATATTGCCAGTCGCCCCTGGCGCGTACGGGCAGCCCCCAAGGCCGCCCAGGGACGCGTCAAAATAGCGGCATCCCGCTTCGAAAGCGGCCAGCACATTGGCGAGGCCGAGACCCCGCGTGTCATGGAAGTGCGCCATAACCGGCAGCGGCGCGACAGCGCCAATGACCTTGCGAAACACCCGCCCGATCGCCGCCGGCTGACCATAGCCCACTGTGTCGGCCAGCATGAGACCGTCCGCACCCGCCTCGGCGACCTCGACTGCGATGCGGCAAACCCGCTCTTCATCCACGTCGCCTTCGATCGTGCAGCCGAACGAAGTCGCAAGGCCGCAATTGATCAACGGGCGCGTCTCGCCCTGTTCGCGGCACAGCGCGACGACACGCCGGAAATCCTCGATCGATTCATCGGTCCCGCGCCGCACATTCGAGCGGTTATGCCCCTCGCTGACCGACAATACGAAATTCATCTCGGGCACGCCCAATGCGATGCCGCGCTCGGCACCCCGCAGATTGGGGATCAACGCCGCCACCTTCAGCCCCGGCAGAGTCATCGCGTGGCGGATCACCGCTTCGGCATCGGCCAATTGCGGCAATAGCTTTGGGGGAACAAATGAGCTGACCTCGAAATCGCGAACGCCGGCGGCGTATTCCGCGTCGAGCCAGGCGATTTTGGTCTCAGTCGGTACGATCGCCGCGATGCTCTGCAAACCATCGCGCATTCCGACTTCGCGAATGGTGACCTTATCCGCCATCTCAGACCCTCCCGCCTTCCTGTGCCAAACGTAGGCGCGGCGATGCCGCGCGGCAACTCCCGAGACCGGTTACGGCCGAGGCCCACTTACCATCATGCCGGGTGAGCGTCGATCCAGAAGCTCTGTCAGCCAGCGGCGCGCCTTCTCCATCTCCTCCCAAGGAATCTCGCCAAGCGGAAATTGCGTGGCAAGGACGCTGCTGATGATTGCGTTGACCCGTTCGAGTGGATCGTTCCAGACACCGTCCGGCTGATCGCGGCAGGCAGTTATGAGGCTGTCGCGAAACGCGACAAGGCAGCGCAACGCGGCCGACAACTCGTGTCCGTTCTTCTTGGGCCGGTCCGAGAGCGCCGCATCCATGTGGACGAGTGCCTCAAGGCCCGGTCGATCGGAAACAGTCACGATTTTGCCTGCTCGGCGAGGCGCCCTGGCCGCAAGCCACAGGTGATCGCCTTGGTCGTGTGGATGCTCGTATTGGCGTCGCCCGTAATGGCCAGCAGCACGTTGGCTGTCGCGCCCGTAGCGTAGCCCTCGCGTCCAAAGACCCAGGGCATGCCGATCTGATGCACCGTTTGGCCGTTGATCACGAAGGGGCGAAGCCGCTCCGTCACCATCGCCTTGACTTCGATCTCGCCGCGCGGTGTCGAGATAACCGTCCAGCCGAGATGCTCGATAGCGAGTTCTTGGGCCAGTTCGGGCGAGATTTCGACAAAGGCCTCCGGCTGCAATTCCGCCGTGTGCGGCATCACCCGCGTCGGGATGCCGCCACAGTGAAGTTCGGTCAGCCGATATGTCGTGAAGACGTATGGGAAGCGTGGGTCGGCCACCTCGGCCAGTTCGTTGCCCGGACGGTCCCATATCTTGGCGGTCGGGTTGATCTGCTGTTTATAGAAAGCGTTGGAAACCGGACTCTCGACCGGCTCGTAATGCGTCGGCAACGGTCCGTCCTTAAGTCCCGACGGCACGAAAAGCTGACATTGACCATCCGCCTCCATGATAAAGGGCCGGTCGCCACCGAGCGCATCCATACCCTTGGGCGATTTGGACCAGTCCGGGCGCTCGTCGGGGCGCTTGGTCTCGACAAAGTCCGGCACGTCATTGCCGGTCCACCTGCTCTCACTCTCGTCCCACCAGATCATCTTCTTGCGCTCAGACCACGGCTTGCCATCAAGATCGGCGGAGGCGCGGTTGTATAGCGTGCGGCGGTTCGACGGCCAGGAAAAGGCCCAGCCGGCGTGGCTGCCCGGCCCGTCCGGTCCATCCGGCTTACGGGCGCGAGCGACGTTGTGGCCTTCCTCGGGAAAGATGCCGCAATACATCCAGCCGCCGCAGGCGGTCGAGCCGTCGTCCTTCAAGTCCTGGTATTTGGCAAGCTGCTTGCGGTCGGCCACCGTATAGCCGTTGATTTCTTTAAGGACAGCTTCCGGATCCGGTTCTTGCCGCGGTCCCCGCAGCGGATAGTCCCAGGTCAGTGCCAGAAGACCCTGGTCGCGCGTCGCCGTGCTCGAGGCGTAGAGCTGCTTCAGCCGAGCGCCGAGATGATAGATGAACCACAGATCGGAACGGCTGTCGCCCGGCGCTTCGCAGGTGACATCGTGCCACTGCACAAGGCGGCTTGTGTTGGTTACCGTTCCGTCCTTCTCCCCGGCCATTGCCGCTGGCAGGAAGAAGACTTCAGTGCCGATCTCCTCCGGACGCATCTCGCCTTTTTCGATCAGGCGGCCGTTCTGCCAGAAATTGGCCGTCTCGGTCATCGCGAAGTCGCGCACCACCAGCCAATCGAGTTTGGAGAAACCTTTCTCGACCAGTTCGGTGTTGACCGCGCCGACAGAGGGATTCTGACCCAGGATAAACTGGCCTTTGATGATGCCCTCGGCCATCGCCATCGTCATCGGCTCTTGCGACACATCGCCGGTGAGTTTGGGCACGTATTGGTAGCAGTATTCATTGGCCGAGGTCGCGCCGTCTCCGTACCAGGCTTTGAGCAGGCTGATCATGTATTTGGGGAAGTTGTTCCACCAGCCGGTCGGCGGCGTCTCGACCTTGAGGTAGCTGTCGAGCGTTCCGTGATCGTGGAACACGTTCGGCTGCGGCAGGTAGGTCGGCAGCATGTTGTAGAGCGTCGGGATATCGGTTGAGCCCTGAATCGACACGTGGCCGCGCAGCGCCATGACGCCGCCGCCGGGCCGCCCGATATTGCCTAGCAGCCCTTGGATAATCGCCGCCGCCCGGATGATCTGCACACCCACGGAGTGATGCGTCCAGCCGACGGCATAACAGAATGCTCCAGTCCGCTCGCGGCCAGAATTCTTCGCCAGCGCCGTTGCGATCTTGAGGAAAAGCTCGCGCGGGCAACCGGTGATGCGCTCAACCATCTCCGGTGTGTAGCGGGCATAGTGCCGCCTCATGATCTGATAGACGCAGCGCGGATGCTGCAGCGTCAGATCCTGCGGCGGTGGCCCCTTGGACATCGACTCGTAGTCGCCGGCCTTCCCTTCCTGTGACTGGACGCGATGCTCGGCGATCGAGGACGGGACGGTTTTGCCCTCGTATTGCCAAGTGCCTTCCTCGTAGGAATGCGTGTCTGCGTCAAAGCCCGAAAACAGGCCGTCATTGGTTTCCGGGCCTTCGTAACCAGCCTCGATGATCTCGGCGATATTGGTAAAGGCGAGCGCGAAATCCCGGAACCACAGATCGTTTTCGAGCAAGTGGTGGATGATGCCGCCCAGAAAGGCAATATCGCTGCCCGAACGGATCGGGGCATAGATATCCGCTAGCGCCGAAGTCCGCGTAAAGCGTGGATCCACATGGATCACGGTCGCACCGCGGCGCTTGGCCTCGACCACGAAACGGAAGGCGATCGGATGGTTCTCCGCCATGTTGGAGCCCATCACGACGATGCAGTCGCTGTTTTCCAGATCCCAGAGAGCCATGGTGGCCGCTCCGCGCCCGAACGACGTCCCCAGACTGGGTACCGACGACGAGTGTCAGATGCGGGCCTGGTTCTCGATGTTGACCATCCCGAGACCGCCGCCGAATAGCTTCTTGATCAGATAATTCTCTTCATTGTCCATCGTGGCGCCACCGAGTGAGCCTAAGCCCAACGTATGGTTCACCGTCCGCCCATCCGGCAATTTTTCGACAAACGTGTCGTCGCGCGTCTGCTTCACCAGAGCCGCGATGCGGTCCATCGCCCAACCCAGCGGACGCTTCTCCCACTTCGTAGAATAGGGCGCGCGGTAGAGCACATTGTTGATGCGGGCCGGCGACAGCAGCATGCCCAGCGTGCCCGCGCCTTTGGGGCACAGCGTGCCCTGATTGACCGGGCTGCGCGGATCGCCCTCGATATGGATGGGTATGCCGTTCTTCGAGTAGATCAGCTGCGCACATCCTACCGCGCAAAACGGACATATGCTGGTGCCGACCCGGTCGGCTTCCTCAAGCCGCGGCCGCAGCCTTCGACTCGTCTCGCTTTCAGCCGCTTTCGACATCACGCTTTGCCCGGCAAGCTGGCGCGGCAGCGACCAGTCGCGCAAGAAGCCCGCGGCGCGGCTTCCGATAGAATTCTTGAGCTTCATGAGACTCTCTTCGTACCCACGCTGCGACAGCCTGCAATCGCAACGATGCCGCATTGGTTCCGCTCCGCCTGTGCCCGGAAACTGCAACCCCTGGGGGTTTCGGACGTTAGATCGAGCTGAACCACAAAGCGACGCACGCCATGCCCACGATGCGCGGAACAATCACCATCGCGCAGGAAAGTCGGTTCCAGATGGTCGAACATCACGGCGCCACGCATTTATTCACGCTTGCCCCGAACGCATCGTCCGAGCCGGCGCAGATCGCGGCCTTAGCGGCACGGCAGGCTCGCGTGCGGGTAAAATACCGGCGGGGTGACAACGTGCTGGCCAACGTAGCGGAAAGGATCGATATCGATCTCGCGCCCGAGATCGCGCCCGGGGTCACGCCAGGACCCGCGTCGTGTACGTAAGCCCCCGCGCGCAGGAATTTGCGCAATCCACGCTCGAACGGGTCATTCCCGACGAGTCCGAGTTGACCGCCGGCGTCCGCATCGAGCCCGGCAAGTCTTATGGATTCTTTACCGACACAACGGTTTGCATCGGCTGTAAGGCCTGCGAGGTGGCGTGCAAGGAATGGAACAACCTACCCGCTGACAATCTCGGCCTGACCGGCCACAGCTACGACAACACCGGGGCGCTCTCGGCGAACTCCTGGCGGCACGTCGCCTTCGTCGAAACGAGCGGCAATGGCGGGGTGCGCGCCACCCGGGAAGCGCCGTTCCAGAGCGGTTGGCTGATGCTGAGCGATGTGTGCAAGCACTGCCATAATGCGCCTTGTCTCGAAGCCTGCCCCACCGGCGCGCTGTTCAAAACCGAGTTCGACACCGTCGTCGTGCAGCAGGATATATGCAACGGGTGTGGCTACTGCGTGCCGGCCTGTCCGTTCGGTGTGGTCGACATCGGTTCAAATGACGGCAAGGCCCATAAATGCACGCTTTGCTATGACCGCCTGAAAGGCGGTCTTGAACCAGCCTGCGCCAAATCCTGCCCGACCGATTCCATACAGTTTGGCGAAGTCGCGGAACTTCAGCGGCACGCTGCCGAGCGGGTTATCCATTTGCACGATCTCGGCGTGAGCAACGCGTATCTCTATGGAGTTCCGAATTCGCCTGGCGCGACCGGCGGGCTCGGGCACCTCAATGCCTTCTTTCTCCTGACTGCGCGGCCCGAGGTTTACAATCTGCCAGTGGCACCGACACGACCGTCACGTCGGGTCGCGCCCAGTCTACTCAGCGGCTTGATGGCAGTCGCCGGCCTGGCGGTCGCCGCCGCCGCAATCCTGTCGCGCCGGGAGTAAACACGATGGCCAAGATCGTCACGCTCCGCGAACAGCGGGTGATGCCGCATGGATCGGCGCTCGATCGTTTCCACCACTACGACGGCACGACCTACCACGGGCGCTCCCAGCTAAAGCCGGCGCCGTTCGAGAACGGCATTGTGGGCACCTATATTTTTCTCGCCGGCCTTTCGGGTGCGGCCGCGGTCCTGTCGGTACTCGCCGCAACCACCGGACAATCATCGCTGCGCCGTGTCGAGCGGCGCAGCCGATACCTGGCCCTGGCCGCGCCAATACTGGGTGCACCGCTGCTGATCTACGATCTCCGGACGCCCAAACGGTTCTACAACATGCTGCGGGTCGCCAAGGGCACGTCGCCGATGTCGATCGGCACCTGGGTCCTGATGAACTACTCGGGCTTCAGCGTCTTGTCCGCCGCTGCCCAGGCCGCCAGCGATGTCTGGGGCGCAAACCAGCGGCTGCAGAGCGTCGCGCGCTTCGCGGCAGTGCCCGAAGCGTTGGCCGGAGCGGTACTTGCCACCTACACCGCGTCTTTGATGTCGGCGACGAGCACCCCGGTGTGGGCCGCCGCGCCAGAGGCGCTTGCGGTTCGCTACGGCGCATCCTCGATGGCATCTGCGGCCGCTGCCCTGACGCTTGGAGAAATTGACCCGGGGGTGCGCGGCAAGCTCCAGGCGATCACGGCGGGTGCCCTGGCCGTGGAAGCCGTGGCGGGGACGATTGCGCACCGGACGTACTACCGCAAGGGGGTGGAGGCCGCATTCCAGTCTCCTTCCGGCATCGCCGAGAAACTGGGAGCAAAGGGTCTGGGTGTTTTACTGCCGCTCGGATTGCTGGCGGCCTCTGCACTGCTGGGGCGGCGGCGCGGTGCCTTGTCCACCGCCGCCGCAATCGCCACGATAGCCGGCAGTGCGATGCTACGGGTGTCGATGCTGGGAGTCGGCGATCAATCGGCGGCACGCCCCGATATCTCATTTCGCTTCTCGACACCCTCCAACCTCGCAGAAGCTGAGCAGGATCAGCGCGGCAGCCCCTGAGCGGTACCGTTCAACGCGATTGCGTCCTCGTCGAGGAAGAGGTCCAGCCGACGCGGATTGATCCAGCGTAGATCGCCCTGTCGCGTGGTGATCCCGTGACGGTCGAAGAATTCCAGGATCTGAATCGCGACTTTACGGCCGTTGCCCAATGTATCGCGCAGCGCCGCCACGGTGATTATGCCCTCCGGGGATCGCTCGGCCAGTTCGCGGGTCAGCAGGATCATCTCCGCTGTGGTGCTCCTGCCGAAGAAATGGTCGTGAGCAATCTCGTCGACGCGCCGGACGCGGCTGCAGAGCTGCAGGATGCGCCGGACCTCTGGTTCGGGGAGGCCCATCGAGAGGGCCAAATCGCGAATGCGTGGCGGCCGAAAGCGCTGTTCGCCGCCGAGGCGAGGGGCGATTACGCACCACAGCGCTTCGTCACCTTCGCTCAGCCGTACCCTGTGTCCCGGGAGGCGAACAAAGGCGCCGTCGAGGATTATCGATCCGGCTCGGGCGTTCTGCTGCAAAAGCGCGGTAAACGCATCAGGCGGCAAATTCCGGTTGACCCGCAGCCTCAGCTGCTCTCGGCCAACCCCCGTAAGATCGGCGTTCTCGCCATGAAAGCGCGAAAGCTCTGCCTCAACACTCCTCGAAAGCTGCGCCCACCGGACCCGGGTGAGCACAAAGCGATGAGCACCTGCTTCGATCTTTGCCAGATCGTCGTTGTCGCCGAACAATTGGTCGGCCGTATCAGCCGACAGGGCACGATCGCGTGCGAACAGCGTCAGATCGACCGCAAAAGGCGCTGTGGACAGGAGCGTTCTCAAGGCTCCGGCGGCATCCGACTGTGCGAGGGCCGCCAGCACAGCCAGGCGCTCCGGTGTCCGCCGCTTGCGGGCCGGTGCCCGAAGATCGAGGAAACGGCCACCGCCTATCGTGCGCTGGGCCGATACATCGCGCAGCACAAAACGGTCGCCGATCGCCGCCGCGACCGGCTGTTGCAGAACAAGCTGCGCCAGTCCCGTAGCCCCAGGCTCGATCGCTGACCCGAGCGGCACCACCCGGACGCCGACTTTTACGCTTGCGTGATGCAGATGCGCGGGAAACCAATGCCCCACCGGGCTCGGCCCGCCCGCGAGCATGCGCAACGCTACATCGATGCGGGCGGTCGGGGCGTGCAGGCTGTGCTCGACAATAAAATCGCCGCGACCGATCGCATCCTTGGAAATCCGGTCTCCCGCAAGGTTAAGGGCGCATCGCTGCCCCACTGCCGCCCGTTCAGTCGGCCGGTTCTGCGCATGAATCGATCGGACACGGGCATGCAGCCCGGACGGACTGACAGTAACGTGATCGGCGACCGCAACCCCTCCGGACAGCACGGTACCGGTCACGATCGTACCGGCCCCAGCCATGGTGAAGCTGCGATCGACCGAGAGACGGAAAGCATCGGTGCTGTCCCGCGCGGCGGTCTGACGCTCCGCGGTCGCCAGTTCAGCTTCCAAAATGCCGATGCCTTCGCCGGTGACGACCGAGACCGGCAGGATCGGCACATCGCGCAGAGCGGTAGCTGCCAGTGCGTTACGGATGTTCCCCGTTGCGGCAACACGTCGGTTTGCGTCGGCGAGATCGGCCTTGCTGAGGGCGACCACGCCGCGCCGGATACCGAGCAGGTCGAGGATAGCGAGGTGTTCACGCGTCTGCGGCATAACCCCGTCATCCACCGCCACGACCAGCAGCGCATAGTCGATGCCGGCGGCACCGGCCGCCATCGTGTGGACGAACCGTTCGTGCCCGGGCACATCGACAAACCCGGTAACGCACCCCTCGACAAACGAGCGGTAGGCGAAACCCAGGTCGATGGAAATGCCGCGCGCTTTCTCCTCCTTCAGGCGATCGGTATCGACCCCTGTTAACCGCCGCACCAACGCGGTTTTTCCGTGATCGATATGACCGGCCGTTCCAACAATCATCTACCGGCTTGAACGCTTCCGGACGGCTCCTGTTGCCGTCAGAGTCCGCGGGGTCAACACCAGGTGTTGAGAGGTGCCTCAGGCAGAGTGTTCTCGAGGAACCAATAACTATGCCCAGCTCCCATCGCACGGACCGCCGATCCCGGCAAATCATCGCCTCCATCAGAGGTAGGCAGCAAGTGTTAGGGTCCAATAGCAGAAACCCCTTGAGAGACTGATTTCGATTTTGAATAATTATCAGAGATATCGTGGCATTATTTTGCAACTTGTTGTTAACGGTGAAGCCTTGTTTTTCTTGAAGTTGTTGCACCGTTTATAGCTAGGCATGCATCACGGCATGCAATTCCATGGAAGAATCTTGCGGAGGCATCCATGTCGATTGAGACCGATTTCAAGTTTGGTCACGTAGTCGCCGCACCGGCCGGAGTGGCGCCGCCGCCTGATCCACGGGGTCTTCTCGCCGGTTTCGTTGGCAATCTACCGCTCGCATTACCCGGTCAGGACAATCCTAAAAGGAGCTGGTCGGGACAGGGCTTCAATCTGATCTGGAGGCCCAATTTCGGTGGCCAAAGCGGGTCGAAGGATTTCTTTCTGGAACTCAACCTGACCCAGGAAACGCTCGATTTCACGGATATCACCGGGGCCCAGCCGAACGTCGGCATCGCCAACAGAGGGGCATTGCAAAAGGACATCCTGCTCGGCGGCATCGCTTACTTGCAGCAGGTGACGGACAGCATCAGCGGTGTCGGACAGCATTTCGAGCCAGGTGTTTGGATAAACGTTCCCAGCACCACCAATCCGGCCGCGCCGGGAAGCGTCGTGCGGATGGGATCGATACCCCACGGCACGACCATCAATCTTGAAGGCGTCGTATTTACCGCACCGTCGCCGTTGATCGCCAACACGACCATCACGCCCTTCCAGGTCGGAAGTCCGGATGACGGAACCACGGGGTTGGTGCATTTCCCGGAGGAAGTCCTCACAAATGTCACCACATCGCGAACGCCGCCCGCCAGTGTGCACGGCTTAACCCAAGCCGTCTTGACCAATCCGAACCTGCTGCTTCAGAACGTCATCGCGGGTCAGAGCATCATAGAAACGACGGTGCTGATCATCGCATCGGATCCCACCCTGATGCCGCCGCCAGGAGGACCGCTGCCGGCTCATGCGACGGCCGGCGGGGGCATTGCAAGCATAGAGTTCCTGTCCGGCGGAGTGTCCACGGGGTTCAACGCCAACGTCCTGGCGACGACCGCAATATTCTGGATTGAGACGGTAAAGAATCCGGATGGCACTACGTTCCTTCAATTGCAGTACACGCAACGCGTTCTTCTCGTGTTCAACGGTCTGGTCTGGCCGCATATTTCGGTCGCGACTCTGACCTGAAGTGCCCGCCTCCACCCTGGAAACAAGATGCTTGCGCTGTGCGAGCCGTCGTGTTGGAGCGTAAAGGCGCTGTGATTCCTACATGTTGAAGATTCACAGCGCGGTCTGAGGCGGGCAGCAGCCCTGGTTGTGAGCCCCCTCAGTTCCACCCAGCCTTCATGAACTCCCCCTGGCCACGTCCCCCGACCCGCTTTATCGTCGACATCCAGCTTGGCCAGTTGATGGCGCTCGCATCGCCAGCTCACGTCTCTGGCGGCACGACGCCACGGCAGCGAATATTCTGACAATCCAAGGGAGAAAACCATGGCCGCCACGGTGCGAAACGTCGCTCGCGAAAGGCTCGAACAAGGTCATTTATCGCTTGGGGTGGGCATCCGCCTGACCCGCAGCGTCGAGATCGCCAAGGCAATGGCGGTCGCCGGGTTCGACTGGCTGTTCCTCGATATGGAACATGGCGTCATGTCGCTCGAAGCATGCGCCCAGATTTCAACGGCGGCGCTCGATGCCGGTATCGCGCCAATCGCGCGTGTACCGAACGGTGAGTATTCGATCGCGACGCGTGCGCTCGACAACGGTGCCCTGGGCATCGTGATGCCGCATGTCGATTCAGCGGCAGAAGCCCGCGAAGTCGTCGACCGGCTGAAGTACCCACCGATCGGGCATCGCTCGATGGGCGGTATCGGCCCGCATTACGGGTTGCGCTCGGCATCGAGCGGCGAGGCCGCGTCCGCGCTCAATGCCGCGAACCTGACCGTGGTGATGCTGGAGACGCCGACCGCCATCGCCAATGCCGACGAGATCGCGGCGGTGCCGGGGGTCGACGTGTTGTTGATCGGCACCAACGATCTATGCGCCGAGATGGGAATTCACGGCGATTTCGGTAATGAACGCGTCGTGGAGGCTTATCGGACGATGGTTGCCGCCTGCAAAAAGCACAACAAATTTCCCGGTGGAGCCGGCGTCTATAACGAGCAACTGATGCCGCGCTACGTCGAAATCGGCGCCCGTTTCATCCTGTCCGGCCAGGATGCGCAGTTCATGATGGCGGGGGCGAACTCACGCACCAGTTTCCTGCGCAAGGTGCATCCGGGCGGCTGAGCAGAACTGCCGCGCCACCGATGTCGTTGGACATTCCGCATCCAGGCGCCGCGTGGCGGCGAACCTGCAACCGGCGCACTCCCAGTGCATCGACAATTTGACGGCCGCCTTGCGCGTCCGATAATGCCGCTCTCCTGAGCCGGGCTCGCCGCCTGCGGCCCCCGGGATGACGAGGCGGAGGAGGAAACAACCCATGCCCGAAAAGTCGATGAAGGAAAAATTCGCCGCTGGCGAACTCGTGCTGTGCATGAACCTGCGTCTGGCGCGATCGGTCGATATCGCGATGGTAGCGAAGGCTGGCGGCTACGACGCTCTCTATGTCGACATGCAGCATGCGCCGTATTCGATCGAGACGACGTCGACGATCTGCGCCGCCTCGATCGGAATCGGCATTACGCCGCTGGTCCGGACACCGAGCCATGATCCACAATGGATGAGCCGGGTGCTCGATGGCGGCGCCCATGGGGTCATCCTTCCCGACGTGAACACTCGCGCCCAGGCCGAGGCGATCGTCGCCGCTTGCCGGTTTCCGCCGCTCGGGAAACGCTCGGTCATGGGGCTGGGGCCGGCGCTCGGTTATCGGGCGGTGCCGCTTGCCGAGTTGAACCCCAAGCTCAACGCCGAAACAGCGGTCATCGTCATGCTCGAGACCGCCGAGGCCATCGAGAATTGCGAAGCCATCGCGCAGGTCGATGGCCTTGATGTGTTGCTGATCGGCTCGGGCGACCTGACCACCGATCTTGGCATTCCCGGGCAGGTCGATCATCCCCGCCTGAGAGCCGCCTACGAGCGCGTCGCGGCCGCCTGCAAGGCGCACAACAAGGTGTTAGGGGTTGGCGGCATCCGTCACAATGTCGAATTGCAGGGCACATTGGTGAAGCTCGGAGCGCGGTTCGTGATCGCCGGCACCGATACCAACTACGTGCTGGCCGGCGCCCGCCAGGACACGGAGGCGTTGCGCGCCCTCAAATTGAGCTGATGCACGCGTCGGGCGATGCCGGCACGGGCGATGCTTCCCGGATCAGGTCCTGATCCTCGCGCTGGAGCCGGACCGGAATCGGCCCGCCTTCGCTGATTTTGCGCCGACGCTTTACGACCGAGAGTGGCGCGCCTTGTTCCACAGAGGAATGCTGCGCCCAAACTTTATTGCGGTATGCCGTGATGAGGCGGAAGATTTCCCGTGACAGCCCCGGGATCGACGGATGTCGGCAAAGACGGCCGCCTATTGATGTTTTGTCTCTCCCGGAGTTTAGCCGTGAGGGCTGGGGTGCCGACGAGATGAAGCAAGAGTGGCCGTGATTTAAGGAGGAGACGGACAGATGCCACAAAAAGGCCGCGGAATTTTCATGGTGTACGTTGATATCGACACCCAGCATGCGCAGGAATTCAACGAGTGGTACAATAAGGAACACTTGCCGGAATTGCTGTCAGTGCCCGGCATTCTCTCAGCGGCCCGCTATGAGGCGGTCAAGGGTGGGCCGCAATACCTCGCATGCTATGAACTGGAAAGCGTGGCGGTGATGCAGACGCCAGCGTTTACCAGCCGGCCGCGGACACCGTGGGGACAGAAAGTCTCGCCATCCGTGATCGGAAAGAATTTGACGCGTATTGTCGGTGAACAGATCTACCCGGACGGTGTGGACATGCCGGAGCGTGGCATGGCGCCGGTGTTGCAGATTGGGCGCATGTCCGTCCCGGCGGCGGTCGATGCGGAGTGGAACGCCTGGTACAATGGGGAATATGTGCCCGGCTACCGCAAGGTGCCGGGTGTGATCTACGCTCGCCGCTATCGGGTGATCGAAGGTACCGTCGGCTACAGCACGGTATACGAATTTGCCAGTACGGCGGTGCCTGAAAGTCCCGAGTGGAAGGAGCAACAGCAACATTCATCGCCCAATTCTCCGCGTATGCGGCAGGCCATGACGCATGCGCCGGGTTCTGCCGGGGTGTATAAACGGGTGACGGCCTGAGGCTCGCGAGACGGGCTGAATGTAACGAAACGGCTGGCTACCCTCGCTTTTGTCGGCGTTGCCTATAGGTAGAGGGCTGCAACGAGAGAGAGCTCCGAAACCGAGGGCAGGCTGAAGACTGCACTCGGTTCAGCCGCGAGCTCAGCACGAAGCCGGCTCAGTTGGGCGTCGTTTTGCATCCGGTTTACAGGCCGATTTGACAAGGATGCGCGATGGCGAGAACACCGTTTCACATGGCTTGGTTCGTGTCGCGCGGCTACGGCCCGAAGGCTTGGCGGCTGCCTTGGGGCGGACCGAACCCGCAGAACTGGGTCAAACCCGATCTGTTCGTTGACCTGGCCCGAGCGATGGAACGCGCCTGTTTCGACTACATCATGATCGAGGATTCCTCGAACATCCCCTACACGTACAAGAACTCGCACGAGACCTATGTGCGTCTGGCCGTCGACTCACCAAAACTCGATCCGGCCGTTCTGGCCCCTTACATGATGGCCGCAACCCGAAATCTTGGCATCGTCACCACGCTGGCTACCTTCGAGTACCATCCCTTTCTGCTCGCGAGGCTGACCAATACGCTCGATCATGTCAGCGACGGGCGTGCCGGCTGGAACCTGGTCACCGGCAGCAATGATGGCGGCGCGCAGAACTACGGGCTGAAGGGCCAGTTCAGGCATGACGAACGCTACGACATGGCCGACGAGTATTGCGAAGCCGTCACCCGGCTATGGGATTCATGGGAACCCGACGCCATGATCGTCGACAAGGATCGGGCGATCTTCGCCGATCCCGCCAAGGTCCATCCCGTCCATTTCGAGGGCAAATACTACAGCACGCGCGGCCCACTTGCAGCGCCACGCTCGCCGCAGGGGCATCCGGTGATCTGCCAGGCGGGCGGCTCGCCGCGCGGCCGCACCTTTGCGGCGCGCTGGGCCGATACCATCATCGCTTCGGCGAATGACGTGGCGGGCATGAAGGCATTCCGCGATGACATTCGCGCTCAAGGGGCCGCATTTGGCCGCAATCCCGACGACATCAAGGTGCTGTTCCTGATAGCGCCCATCGTCGATGAATTCCGCGATGCCGCCGAGGCGCGGCGCGACGCCCAAAAGGCCGATGCGAACGCCTTCATCGAGTGGCACTTGGCGTCGTCGTCGCGGTTGACGGGCATCGATTTCTCCAAATTCGACTTGGACGAGCCATTGCCGGAACTGGATTCCAATGGTCACCGCACCCTCGCGGCCGCCTATGCCGGCCGTACCCTGCGCGACATCGCCGGGTCCGGCCGACAGACCGCGGATCTCGACCTCAATGGCACGCCCGCGGCGGTAGCCGCGAGGCTTTGCGAGATGATGGATGCGGTTGGCGGCGACGGCTTCCTGATCATGAACGGCGAACTAACGCGACGCTATGTGGCTGAAATCACGGACGGTCTGATCCCGGAATTACAGCGCCTCGGTGTCGTGCGCACCCAATACGAACATGCCCTGTTCCGCGACAACCTGCTGGCCTATTGAAGGCTTACCCGGCCTGCTACGCCCTGATCTGCTCAATGTGCAGGCTGCCCGCGGGCAAAGGCTGCAGCAGCGCAACCTCGGGCCGTGAGAGATCAAGCCAGCTTGACCAGTCGTCGCGGTTGAGGATCACCACCTGCCGATCATGGATCGGCGCCACATCCGGGCCAGGTTCGGTCGTCAGCAGCGTAAAGGCGGCGCCACTGCCATCAGGCGTCGCTCGCCATAAACCGGCGAAGCAGAACCACGGCTCCCCAGCCTTGGTGAATTGCCATTTCGTCTTCGGGGATTTCTTGCCGGTGAACTCGAAGAAATGAGAGGCCGGCACCAGGCATCGCCCCTTCGGGAATTTGCGTGCCTCTGAACGGAAATTGATCACGGGTGGCGCCTTCGGCCGCCCTGGCGGAAAGCCCCAACGCAGCGCCATGAAGACTGGACCATCTTCGGTCTGGCAGACGACCGGTGCGACATCAGTCGGCCAGATATCGTCTCGCGGCTCAAGGTTTGGTGCAGCTTTTGGGAAGCGCACGGGAATTTTCAGTGCACCGAAGGCCCGAAGGTACTCGTCGTAAGGAATGTGGTTCCCAAAGTCGTTGCACATACGCGGCTCACAGCAATCGCTCTTTCGCTAAGGTGGTGGCGAAAACCAGCCGTGCAATCAGAGGGCTGACGAACCTGTGCAAACTGTAAGCAGGTGAATTAGGGCTCTTATCATCACCGACGCGCTGCCCGTGTACGGGATGCTTCAATTGCATTCGGGAAACAAGGTATGACTGAGTGCTACACCAGCGCAGTAAGCCGGCTTCGACATCCCAATCGACCTTGTCAGGCGGCCAAGTTCGATTGCATTCAGAGGTTTGGGCGGTTGCTCAATCCCCGCAGCCGGGATTTGTGATCCTATGTAAGGTGGCGTTGCCTTCAGCCAGGCTTGCGCACCTGAGAGATTGGGTCCATCGCATGAATTTGCCAGCATGTCGGCCATTGTGCAGGCTTTAGCGCCGGCCTGGACACCGTGACCGTTGGTTGCTGGAGTTGTATTAAACGCGCTGGGTGACTGTTCCAAGTGCAACGTGATCCGTCCCACCCCAACGCAATCAACCGTATTGACACCGCCTAACCGGCAATCGAGCGATGATCCCGCGGGAGGAAGCCCGGGCGATGGCGAAGCGGGGAAAGCACTCTTCGCCAAGTCGAACACGGTGGCGCCCAGCAGCGACACGGCAACATCGCCCTTTTTCTCGACCAGAAAGGCAACTGCCTTACCACCAAGCTCGACGACAACTCGTGTCGCGCCCTGCGCATGCGCTGGACCGCTTAGCATCATCGTAAGAACGATCGGCACGCCACCCAGAAGTACCCGGCGCATGTTGACCTCCCTACCGAAGAGTTATTAACGACTTTATCACAAGTATCGGATGATTTGTATCAGGTTGGTGCAAATGAGCGCAGCGTTGCGCGCATCAACGACAAGTCACAGGTTCGGCTTTCCAGGTCTGTCCTGACACTCGCGATGTCGCGTCGGAGGCCGATTTGTAGTTCAGCCGCATCGCATCGATCTATGGCGTCACAAATGTATTGCCGCCAATCCAGCCCAGGCGCTCCTCACTCGCGAGAGTAAGATCAGCAAGGTTGGAGGGATCACCGGCTATTTCCACACCGCCGACCCGGTGCCGTCGGTCGCAGGCATTCACGGCAAACGCTAATGAAGGGCCATGATGATGTCATCGAGCCGGGGGAACAGACGGCGGAGACCGGCATTGGTGGGCTCGAGGTCGCCGAGACCGACCACGACATAGCGTAAGGTCTTGCCTTTGACGACGCGCTCGACAACGGCACAGTCGTGCCCGCTGTCATCGTCGCCGATCCCGATTTTGGACATGATCGATGAGACGGTCCGCCCATCGTCGCGTAGCGCGTCCGAGATGAAACTGACCGTGCCACCGGGACGGATCAGCGGATCGCGAAACTGCTGATTTGATGTCACCTCGGTGAACAGCTTGTCCTGCGCGAGCAGCGTCATAAGACGAGCGACCTGAAAAGCGGTCGCCGGCGCATTGCTGAGTTTGCGGCCTTGGATCTGTTGCCACCGTGCCGTCAATGCGCGCCCGGCGCGATTGGCCTGCGGCTGAGCGGGAGGGTTCGGTATCCAGTCATGGTCGGCGTAATCGGCGGAGAGCCAGAGACCGTTCTGATGCGTGCTGTCGAAGAAGCCGGCACCGGCAAGCGCGCCGTTGATGTAGGGAAAGCTCAGCGCCCGGATGCACAGGCTGGCCGAGAAATTATTGGAGTGGCGCAGCATTGAGCGCAGCCAATCGAAGAACTTGCCCGCCGGACGGCCATGCGCGGCGACATCGATACGGCCATGCGTACCGACCTCGCCAAGCTGCTGGTTTGTCAGTGGCGGCGAGGCCGAAGCAAAATCGACATCGCCGTTGGCCGAGAACGAGAAGATCGTCGCCAGATTGGGAAAGCCAGCCGGGAGCCCGTGGAACGCCAGTTTGGCCTTCCAGTCGGCTTCCAGCGCCTTGATGATCGATGTCTCCCATCCCGACTTCGCCGTGGACAGGCCTGCGCTAACCGCCACCAACACTTGGTCCCGTACCCGCTGGCGCAACTCGAATGCCGCATAGGCGGCGCAGATTTTGTCGAGGCTGCCGACAAAGATCATGTCGTTATCGTTGAATCCGGCATAGGACGGCGTGGCCGGATCGCCTGTCAGATCCACCAGTGCAGCACACAACCCCGACACCGCCGGATCGGCGGCGACCGCCGCCATCATGCTGTTCATCTTCGTGTTGCTGGTGTCGAGGCTGAGCGACAGCGCGCTCGTCGGGAACGGGTCCACCACGACCGACGCCTGAGTAGCGGGCGGCACATCCCACTCGAGGACCGGACCCGACAGAGCGCTGCCGGCATCCGCCTCGCTTTGTTGCGCCGCTTCGTGGCACAGACGGCCGAGCATCCGCAGATAGGCGGAGACCGGGATGGTCGAGCCGTTCAGAGGCAGATGCCGCCGGCCCGCGCGACCGAGCAGCACCGCCAACGCAGCCTGCGCCGGCTCGGGCGAGGCCAACATCCGGTGCAATGTGACGAGCATCGGCTGGCGCCCGATCACCGCTACCAGCTCATGCGCTGGCAGCGCCGCATGTGCGGGGCTGAGCGCCTGGCGTATGGCGGCATACGGATCGACCTCGTATTCGCTGGGCCGGCTCGCGCTGATGTTTACATCGAACGTATCCACGGAAGCCCCCATCTCGCCGCGAGCTGATCGCTATTTCCCGCCGAGCGTGATATTGAGCCCAAGGATCCCCTGGCCGCCAATCTCGACCCGGCTCGAACCCAGATCCCAGCTCGTAACAATACCGCCCTGCGCGAAGATCGACAGCCTGTCCTTGATCAGATCGACCTGCATGTTGACAGGGAAGGCGCCCACGCCGAGCGTTGCATCACCTGTTTTCAAATCGAGTTGGGTGCTGATCTGCGCGAAGGGCTGGACAAGATGCCAGCGGCCGCGCCGCCAGAACGGGTCAACCCAGGTCGCCTGCGCAAACCATTGCAGCGTCCAGTCGCGCCCATCGGATGTCTGGGCGAATACCGGTCGGCCGAGCTGAAATCCCTCGGCTACTTCGAGGTGGCCGAGTTGACCTGGCTTGTCCTTGTTGAGCGCCAGAACAGACTGGAACGCGAGCACCAGCGCGCCGGACGGATTCGGCGAGCCGGCACTGCTCTGCCACAACGGCCGCGTGTTGAACTGGAAGCCGGGCTGAACCTGCCGCGAGTCGAGCTGCATCCCGGAGATGTTCAGCAGCGGAGCGGTCAATAGCGGCGGTATCGGCAACTCGATCCCGGAATCTTGTCGCCTGAAGGTATCGAGCGGCCCATCCGCCGGATCAGTCTTCGGCAAGTTCGGGATCAGCAGCTGCCAGATATTGTCGGTCGGAGGCGGCGGGGTTTGTCCCGGTGGGTCCTCTCTCCCGAACATCGCAGCCTCTCGGCTCTGCCGTGACATAGAGGCCGAGGCGACGGTGATCGGTCTTTCGGCGCCAAACTGGCCGACCAGATGCAGCGTGACGCCGACGAGCGGGAACAGCGCGTGCCGCGTCTGGGCGCCGACAACGCCATCGACCTGCAACCCATTGGCGCGCTGGAACGCGATGACCGCAGCGCGCGTTAGTGGACCGAAAACGCCATCCGGGTTCAGCCCGGAGTGCGCCCGCGTGTTCAGCGCTTTCTGCACCTCGCGCACGTCCGGTCCGCTGCTTCCCGTCGCCAATTCGCGAATTCTCGCGGTGCCTGATGCGGCGGGTTTGCCAGCCTCGAACTCCTGCTCGCCGTGCTCGGCCGCCTCGTGGCAGAGGCGCGACAGCATGCGCAGATAGGCCGGGATCGGCATGTCCTGGCCGTGTACCCGGGTCGATCGTCTCCCCGCCCTGCCTAGCAGCACGGCGAGCGCGGCCTGCTGCGGCAGCGGCGACGCGAGCGCGTGATGCAGCGCGATGATCGCCGGCGTCCGCCCGAAGCTCAGGGTGATCTCGTCGGCCGTCAGGTGTGCATGCGCCGGCGACAGTGCCGGACGGATCGCCGAGTATGGATCGGGCTGCGGCAAACCGGCGGGAAAGGTTTCACTGGCGGGCGGAGGAAACGCTGTCTGCTCGGCGTGCTCGAACTCATGCCAGTTCGTTTCGGGCGCCGTGTGGCCCGCCGGTACCTCGTACGGTGCCGAGAAGGTTTCCTGTTCGTATCCGGTCTCGCCGGCCGGCTGCAGCGCGAACGGGCTCGCGGCACCTTCGTTCTCCGTATTGCGATACTCTGCCTGCATCCCCCAGCGGCGCGTGTCGATCATGTCTGACATCGAACATTCCTCCGACGAAAGAGCGCGGCTCGGCCTTTGAGCGAGGCCGGGCGTCACCTTGCGTTCAAGGTCAGGGCGCGTGTCCGTTGGGCCGATGCAGCCCCGGTTGCGGGCCGCGTGATGGCGTCGGCAGCGCTCGGGCCGCCGGCGGCGCACTCGGGGTCGGCAGGCGCGGCATCGGGCGGGCGGCACGCGGCGCTGTGGTCGCCCGGTCTGTGACCGTCACCGATGGTGCCTTGAGGTCGCGCCCGGTCGCCAGCGAATATTGATCGATGACGATTTCCGCGTTAGCCTCGATTGTCGACGGTGGTGTGTAGAGTGTCGCGACCGCACCCGGCGTATTGAACAGGCCGGTCTCGATCGACTGCATAAGTGAAGAGAACGCTTGTGACAGATCGAACAGGGGTTTGGCTCTGGTATGGGCTGACATGCCGACGCGCTCCGCAATCTTCTGCAATCGCTGTTCAGGGCTGGAGGCGCTGGCATTGAGCGCCAGCACGATCGCCGAGTCGTACATCACCGCCAGGTGCAGCCACGACATCACGCAGACGGCGCGGAAGCCCTCGCGGCGCAGATTGTCGTTCAATTGCCGCGTCGCCATCATGTCGTAGATGCGGCGTGCCGCGGTGGCGATCGCCTCGTCATCGGTGGCGTTGGCGCCGCTGGTGTTCTTGGCGTTCTCGATGCCCCTCCACACCTCGCTCGCCAATACCTCAAAGGTCGGGATGAAATCGCGGTCGGAGGCGTCTGGTTTGTTGTACGGATGCGCGATCGCGAGTTCCGGCGCGTGTGACAGATCGAGCCCGAACATCCAGTAATACAGTGTCAGTCGGTTGGCGATCTCGTCGCGGCGCAGACGGCTCTGGGTCGTCCACACCATGGTCGGCAACCCATCGCTGTACATCAGGTATTCGGTACTGCGCAGGAATTGCTGTGCCGCGAAGCTCGGTGATGGTAGCTGCTCGGTGAACATGTAGGTTTCGAGCACCTTGGCGAAGATGTCGTAGATCCGCGTGTTCTCGATCAGATACGCGTAGATCAGATGGTCATAATTGCTTTGGCCCAGCCCGGAGATGCCGGGCTGCGCCAGCGCCGGCGTAAACGTCTCGCCGGCGGGCATGAAGGCCTGGCCGGTCGGGTTTGACGCGGGAACACTGGTGTTGGGAAACCCGGTCGACGGATCGTAGCCGAGGATGTATCCGGTATTCGGCGCGTCGGTGAGAAGCGCCTGTGTCACTGCCTCGGGCCATGCGACAAACGCTGAAGCCGCGCCGCCGGCCGCGCTCCAGGCGTTGTAGCGGTTCCTCCAGAAGGTCTCGACCAGCGCCGAAACCTGCAGCGGATGGTAGAGAAACAGGCTGTCCGCATTGGCCCGGGCCTGGGCGCTGAGGGCCTGTATCACCGGTGCCGTAAACGGCAGGGTGAGTGGCGGTGTCACCAGTTGCAGGAACATGTTCGATCTCCTCGTTCCGCGACGCGGGCGGTGTCAGCGGCGCGACCGGATGGGCGGGTATATGGGCCGGTTGAAGTTCCCTGAGCTCTCGAGCAGGTGTTGAGGGCCGCGCAGGCTGAAATGAAGCCGCAGAAGGTCGGCCATGATCGTCTGCTGATAAGGGCTCAGCCTGTCGCCGAGGGCAGCAAGCTCGTTTTCGATGATCTCGTCGATCGCGGCGGGTCCGGTCTCGCCTCCTGATGCCAGCTGTCGCGAGGCGGCAAATGCCAACGCGCTGTCGACAACCTCTTCGATCCCCTCGCGAGCCTCTGCTATCCCTTCGCGGGCCTCCGCGATTTGCTCGCGCGCGGCGGCGAGTTCCTGGCGCGTCTCGGTCAGCTCGGCACGCACCGCCTCGGCGGCCCGTTCCTCGCCCGATCCCTCATGCTGTCGTCTCGATTCACTCATCGATGGTCTCCTCGCCCGTCGCAAAGTCATGTCCTCCGCGTCACGCCGCTTGAAGCGCGGTCATGTTGCCGAGTTTGATCATCCAGTCTTCCTGCTGCTTCAGGATCTCGCGTCCCGCCTCGGGTTCGATGGCATAGCGCAGGCCCGAGAGCGCGGTTAGCCGCAGGCATTCGGTCCAGATCCAGTGACTGGAATTGAAGGCGGCGGCGCCGGCATCCCGCTGCATCAGGCGCAGGGCGCCGGGCGAGACCCGCTGCGGATCGACAAGATCAACAAGACGCTTGCCGGCAAAGCACGGCAGGGGCGTCAGCAGCGCCGCCTCGACAACGCGCGGCAGCGCGGGGATCATCGCGCGGATCATGCCGGCGACCATCGCCGGCGCGCTGGCCAGCGGATGCAATTCCCGCCAGGCCGCTTCCAATTCGTCCCACGGCCCCATCCCGTAAAACCGGCGGCACATCTCGACGGCGAGCAGAACCCGCAGATAGGCGATCGGGTGCACATCTTCCGGGATGTAGCGGAATACCTGCACGCCCCGGCCCGACACCACATCGGACAATGCGGCGACCGCGGCATAGCCGGCATGGGCGAAGGCGAAACTGTCGGCGGCGATCTCGCTGGCCCAGATCGCCATCTGCTCCGCGACCCCGGCCGGTGAGCCGGCGAGCCGCGACAGCAGCGCACGCGCGAACGCCTCGTTCCAGCCGGTCAGCCCCGCGACCTGATGACCGCATTCATGGATCAGCGCGGTCGGCCGCAATCGGTTGTGCCAGGTGATCTTGATCGCGGCGACACAGCTGCGCGAGCCATCCCACAGGCGGGTGTTGATGCGCATCACCGAGGCGCCGACGCCGGGCTTGAAATAGGTCATCAGCGGCGGCGGCTGCAGGCGCAGCGGTTCGAGCGCGGTCATGATGGCGCGTTCCGCCATCACATCGCAGGCGCGCAATTGCGCGCCGACTTCGGGGTTGGCCCGCGATTGCACGGCATCGACATAGAAATCGACCAGCGCCTCGCATTGCAGATAGCGATCGCGCAGCGTCAGGACCTGATCGGCGACCCGTTCGAGTTCCGCCCGATTGCGCGCCGCCGCGAACGTCGCGCGCACCGCCGCCGCCTCGAGTTTAAGCCGATCCCGCACTTCTTTAAGCTCGCCGCGCAATGTCACGCCGACATAGCGCTCGAGCCGCGCCCATGCCGCGGCGGACGCGTTCGCCTCGAAATCGTCGAGCCGTTCGGCGGCCCCTTCCCAGTGCGTCAGCTGGCGCAGAACCTGGCGCCGCAACGGGGCAAAGGCGCGATCGGCCGTAATCTGCGCGACAGAAGCGGTCATCGGATCGCGTATCCGGGATGCGCCACGACCGCGAAGGTCGGTGTGCCGTTGAAGGTGGCCGCGCTCAACGGCACCGGCGGCTGCTGCCGCCTCGCGGCGAGCCGCAGCATCTCAATGCCGGGCACCCGGCTCATCTTGATGCTTAAGGTCACGCCGTCATGGTGAGCCGCGCTGGCATGGCGGAACTCCTCGGCGTGGTTGGCCAGGTATTGCGCGATCTGCTGCGACGCCCATTCCTCGACCTTGGCGCCCAGCTGACGCCCGATCTGGACCAGCCAGCCCGGCACCTTCGCTTCGAGGTTCGGCACTTCGCTGACGACCCGCAATTCGGCCGGGAGGTGACGTTCGAGCACCACCTCGCGCAGCATACGCGCGGCGCGGTGCACCAGCGGCTTGAGCAGCCGGAAGGTGCCGCCCGCGGTGGGGCTCTTGCCGAGCTCGGTCGCGATCTGCTGACAGAGGCGCTCGCTCACATAGAGCCAGATGTGGATCTCGCTCTTGCGCAGGTTGAGCAACAGCTCGGTCCGCGCCAGCCGCGCGTGGTGCCGTTGGTGCGTGTGCTGGCGGCCGTTGGGCGGCTCGATGTAATAGAGCCGCTGATGCACGTGCAGCCGGTGCGGGCCGCTCAGATACTGCCCCGGCGTGTGATGCCGCGGCCCGAGCCCGGCATGCGGCCCGAGCAGCGCGGCGGCCGCGTGCTGTGTCAACGGGTGCAGGTCGTGCGGTCGGATACCCTCGGCGCGAGCAATCGTGGAGGCCCGAGTGCCGGGCATCGCGTGGTACAGCCTGACATGGGTCCGCAGGGTGCGGCCGTGCGGCACATCCATGCGGTCGCGCAGGTGGTCCTTGAGGGTGCTGCCGCCAAAGCTGTGTATGCCCTCGGCCACCCGCGGCGTGATCTCGACCGGCAGCGTCTGGCTGTATTTGGCATAGCGCTTGCGCTCAGTCTGGCGCGGCATGCGAGCCCAGGCGCCTTTGATATCACCCGCCTCGCGCAGCTCCGGTTTGATCAGCGTCGGCGGGAAGTAGGTCGCGGCCGCCTCCTCGAATGCCTCGCGCACGGCGCCTTCGAGCAGGGTCTCGTTTTCGAACACGTGCGCCGGCAACTCGCCGAGCCGGGTCGCGGTGTCCTCGATCGTGGCGCACAGCGCCTCTGTCGCGACCGCGCGCGGGTCGCCCGCCCCTGTCTCGAAGCCGAACAGGTGAAGCCCGGCATCGGCGATCGCCGGCCCGAGCAACTGCGCGGGCTGTGCGCCCAGTATCGGCTTGATTAGGTTGGCGAGGAGACCGCCGATAAACCCGCTGACACGCGGTCGGCCGATAATGGCGACGGCGCCTTTCAGCACCGGCCACAACGCGCCGATCGCTGGCAGAAACTGTTCCATCACCGGCTGAGCGCTCTCGCCCGGCTGTAGCCGCGACAATCCCGATGCCAGCTCGGCGCGGGCACGGTCGAGTGCCGCCAGCGGGGATTCGTGCAGCGTCGCCGCATCCTCGCCATAGCTGGAGACGAGGTGATCGGCCTCTGCCTCGTCCGGGGTCAGCAGCAATTGCGCCGCGTGCAGGTCGAACTCCGCCTCGAGCCGCGCCACATCGGGGCCGCAGGGAACGCGTTCGCTCTCGTTCTGCTCGTATTGTTCGGCTTCGCTCTCGTGCGTATCCGCGACCTCGTTGAACAGCCGGTCGGCCAGCTTCTGCGCGAGCGGGCGTAATTGTGCCGGAAGATGGCCGAGCGCGAATTTGACGACATGGCCCAGCAGAAATTTCGCGAGCTTTGCCAGCGCTGACTTGAAAGGACCAAAGGCAAACTTGCCGATAAACGAGAGACCCTTGGCGGCGAGGTCGAGCGGTGCCCGCACGACCGAGGAGACGACCTTGCCGATTTTCTTGAAAAGCCCACCGAGGAACTGCTCGGATGCCGGCGAGATCGGGTTGGTTGGCATGACTTCGCCGATGACGCGCTCGATTTCCGACTCGGTCAGCCCCTCAGCCTCATAGCCTTCGAGACGCTCGAAGAACCGGTCAAGTGCCGCTTCGGTCTGCGCCGCGAGCGGTTGGAAATGCTCGTTCAGCAGCCGCATCGCGGCGAGGTCGCGCGTTTCGCGATCGCCATATTCGCCCGCAAGCTGCTCGGCATGCATTTCCAGCGCCTCGTCGGCGAGCTGTTCCAGCGCCTCGCGGAAGCTCGGGTCCTTGAGCTCGGTCGTGATCTCTCCGAGAAGCGCGGCCTCAGCCGACGGAGACTCGGATTCGCCCATTTCCGTGACGCCGCCCCCGATAAAGGGAGTGTGCATCTCCCAGGCTTCCCACGCTTCACCGGCCATCTCACCGGCCAATGCCTGAGCGCGATCCTCATGGCTATCCGTCACTGCGGTTTCGAGGAACGGGCTTTCCGCCGCCCATCGATCCTCAGATTCCCCGGCGTACCGATCTCGAAGCGTCTCCAACATGACGGTCCCTTTCGGTTGCGCGTCGCATCCACATGGTAGGCGGCGAGGTAAGGCAGGATTAGTGACCAATCAGGCGATATGCGATACCAGCCACGCTAGTGACGATGAAGTTGAGCGATCGCACGAGGCTTAACCAGACACCATTGGATGCAAGTAAGGTTGAGGGTTTGGCACTTTGCGACCACCTGCATCTCCATCCAACGATCTACGTAATGTCTGATGTTCGAATGATGACGCCGCACTGTGATATGCTTCACATACCGGTGCCGTTTGGCGGTGTAAGATGATCGTTACGAACAGCACCTCGGTGCCGCAAATGGACGGTCCGCTGCTGCGGTCGTAGCGAGCGGCAACGTGGTACCGGTCGAAAGCTGTGCTTGCTATTCGGGGGCCTCCACATGGAAACCCATCGACTGTCGCAAGAAAGCGGGGCAAACCCGACAAACCCAGACACCACTACGACGCTTCTGATCCTCTCGGAGATTCGATTTCTGCGCGAGGGGTTGGCGGATGCGCTGAAGCGCGATCCGCAGATGTCGGTTATGGGATTATGCGGTGATCTGGCGCAAGCGATCGAACGTCTCGGCGATATCAGTCCAGACATCCTGCTGATGGATGCCGCCTTCCCAGGGGGAGTCGAAAACGTGCGCAGGCTTCGCCTGCATGCTCCACGGACAAGAATCGTGGTTTTTGCGGTCACCGAGACGGAAGACGATGTCATCGCTTGGGTGGAGGCCGGAGCCGCCGGCTATATTCCGCGGACAGCGGCACTCAGCGATTTGGTTCGCCTGCTTTATGCCATCATCGCCGGCGAGCAGGTGTGTTCCGCTCGGGTGGTCTCCGCTTTGATGCGGCGAATCGGCTGTTCGATGTCGAATCCGTTGGATCAATCTCACATACCGTCCGATGCGATGCTGACGCTGCGCGAGCGGCAAATCGTCGGCTTGGTGAGCGCCGGGTTAAGCAACAAGGAGATCGCTCGTCAGTTGAACATCGAGCTGTCGACGGCAAAATCGCACGTGCACAACCTGCTTGGAAAACTGCACCTGCAGCGGCGCGGGCAGGTCGCCCACTGGCGGCGGATGAACGCCGCTTACATCGTCTAGACTGATGTGAACCCTGCCACTCGATCTAATTTCGTCAGTTGGATGGATAGTCGTTCACCCTGCACACAGACATGATGGCCGCAACTCACGCGAGGCGGCGCCATGCCTGCTTTACGAATCCTGCTTGTCGGAATGTCGACGATGTTCAGCGACATCGTGGTTCAGGCTCTGGCCGCTCATGCCTCTGTCGAGGTCGTTGCACAGCTGCAGCACGGCGAGCGGGTTGACGTAAAGTCGGAGCGCAGTGCTCCAGGCCTGGTCCTGAGGGGTTTGCGTCCCGGTGAATGCGAGACGGCGATCGGCGCCGAGCTGCTCAAATGCTTCCCGACGGCCACCGTTATCATGTTCTCAACTGACAGCCGACACGCCTTTGTCCATCGGGTACAGGCGGCGCGGGTTCCGTTGAACGACGTCACCCTGGACCGCTTCATCCATGCCGTCTTGAGCAATATCGCGCCTCGCAATGGTGTCGACGTGCCCCCGTGATGCCGCTTCGGATCGGCGGAGTACCCGCCGCTCCGTGCACAGCATCAGGTGTGAACGCGAGCCCTGGCGACGGGGCTTACCGGCTTTACCCGGTGTTCAACCCTGCGACCTAACAATCGCACCCCGACAGCCACTCCTCCGGGTGAGCCTCCGAACGTTCGTTCCCTTGTGCTACGATATTCCCGCGACCATCGAGGATATGCTCGCGACAAACATTCTCAGCCATACGCGCAAGAGGATATAGCATATTGATGGTTTCGCTTTGCTCCGGTTGGCGTTCCTCTCTCGCGACGGAGGCTAGTTTCGCGATAGCCCCCGCAAGAGCTATTAAGCGCTCCTCGTTTTCCTTGTGCGCGAAGTCAAGCGCATCTTGAGCCGCGATCTTGATATTGCCAAGACGTTCGATGCTCCTTGCGGTAGCGATGTTCGTCTCTACCGTGAGCTTATTGAAGATGGTTTCCGCATTTGTAGAAACCATCTCATCGTCAATATTGGTTTCTGCCTCAATCGGCATTTTTCTGTCCTCCCCCTATTTCATTCGCCATTGGCCCCTTCGGGCGCATGCTCAATCATAGTCCTTACAGCAACGCATGTCTGCAGCAACAGACAAAAGCGGCTAAACCGTGACAAACGACAAGAAGCCAGCCCTGGTTGCATGGCTTAGAGTCAGGAGACTGCGTGCAGCAAGGCAGCACGGCCCCCGCGAAGACCGCGCGACAACATACGAGGCCTTGGCTCACTTAGAGCCTATTGGCATCGGGATTAACCCGGGCGAATGGATCGAGCCCCGATAAGACGGCACGGACTATCGGGAGGATGCCGGAATGCCGCGGAACGCGGGTAATCCCAGGTTTGCAAGACCGCGGATCAGGATATGGTAAGAGGCCGAGACTTGATGCACCCTGAGCTGGGACTTGAAGGAGGTGACCTTGAGCGACAACCCGATCGGGGCTTCCTATGTTTATCTGGTGGAGCCCGAGATTCGCTTCCTGGAAGCGGCCGTCGAGCATCTGATCCCGACCGACGAGCTGGGGCCGGGGGCGCGCGACGCCGGAGTGGTGGTGTATATCGACCGGGCCTTGAGCAGCCAATGGGGGGTCCATGGCCGCCAATATCGCAGCGGACCTTGGATGGAAGGAACGCCGCAGCAGGGCTACCAATCGCGTTTCACGCCGCAAGAGGTCTATCGCATCGCGATTCGCGAGATTAACGAGCACTGCAGACGCGAGTTCGACCGGCCGTTCGCGCAGCTTCCGGATGACAGGCAGCTAAGTTTGTTGAAGCAGTTGGAGAAGGACGAGATCCAACTGCCATCGTTCTCCTCGAAATTTTTCTTCGACATACTGTGGCGCAATACCGAGGAGGGCTACTTCTCCGATCCGCTTTACGGTGGCAATCGCGACAAGGTCGGCTGGAAATTGCTCGGCTTCCCCGGCGTGCCGAGCGGCCAGTACCGTGAGTTGGTCGGCAGCCACGAGCCGTACCGCGCCGAGCCCGTCAGCATCCTCGACATCCAGACCGGCAAAGTGCCGCTCGATGCCGAGGGCTTTCCGAAACACGTCATCGTCAAGAACAACGGCACTGGGGGGCGCTGATATGTCGGCAACAAAAATGAAGCCCGTCGATGTGGTCGTCGTGGGCAGCGGCGTGGTCGGCTCGATCATGTCGATGGAACTGGCCAGCACCGGCATGAGCGTTGTTTGCCTAGAGCGCGGCAAGCAGTTCGACATCAACACCGATTTTGCGAAACCCAATGTTTATGACGAGCTGAAGTTCGATCGGCACAGCGACATCTTCCAGAACCTCTCGCGCGACACGCTCACCTTCCGCAACAACGACGCGCAGACGGCAT
>JAFAYW010000269.1 GCA_019240125.1 Alphaproteobacteria bacterium | reverse complement strand
AAAATAAAGTGTTGATCGTCGCGCACGGTCATCCCGAGATGAGCAGCGGCGGGGGTGAGACTGCCGCTTATCTGCTATTTCGCGGATTAAAACAAGCCGAAGGGGTAAAAGCGTCGTTTCTGGCCTGGACCGGGCACGCCGATCGCGAGCGGACCGGGACTCCGTTTTCGACCTTGCGCGGTCGCGCCGACGAGATTCTGTTCTATGGCGATCCGTTGGATCCGCTTCTGTTCTCCCAGGGTTCCAGCGTCGTGCTCGACGGCTTTGCCAACCTGCTGCAGCGGCTCGACCCGGACGTGGTCCATTTCCACCATTACGCGAACGTTGGTCTCGAACTGATCGCGATTGCCCGGCGCATCAATCCCCGGATCAGGATTATCGTCACATTGCATGAATATCTCGCAATTTGCCATAATGACGGCCAGATGTTGAAAACAGTTACCTCAATGCTGTGTCACATCTCCAGTCCACATGACTGCGCTAGGTGTTTCCGAGATATTGGGGCTGCTAACTTCTTTCTGCGAGAAAGCTTCATTAAAAGCCATTTCGAAAAAGTAGACCTGTTCATTTCACCCAGCGAATTCTTGCGGCAACGCTATATTGTTTGGGGCCTCCCGGCTTGGCAGGTGATCACCCTCGATAACGGCACCGAGCCGGTCAGGCCGGCGCCGGCGCCGCGTCCGCTCGCGACCGGCGAGCGGCGCGGGGCATTCGGCTTTTTTGGACAGATCACTCCCTATAAGGGGCTGATCACGCTGCTCACGGCCTTCGACCATTTGAGCCAGTTTCCAGTCGAGGAGACCGCGGGCATTCGGCTCACGGTCCACGGCGCCTATCTCGAACTGAATCAGCCGCCCTTGGTGGAGGCCGTGAAGCGGCTGCTGGCGCGGACGGCGCAGCGGGTGCATTTCGCCGGCGCCTACCCGGCGCATGATCGCCAGCGCCTGATGGCAGCGGTAGATTGGGTCGTGGTTCCGTCGATCTGGTGGGAAAATTCGCCGATGGTGATCCAGGAAGCCTTCGCCAATCGCCGGCCGGTGATCTGCAGCAATATCGGCGGCATGGCCGAGAAGGTCAGGTGGGGAAAGGACGGGTTCCATTTCCCGGTCGGCAACCCGTTCGAACTCGCTGCCCTGATCGTGCAGGTGGTCGCGGACCCTTCGCTTTGGGACGGGCTGTACAATACAATGCGACAGCCGATGACCATCGGTGAATCGGTGGCGCGGCACCTGGAACTGTATCGCGATCGCTCCTTCGCGGTCGCGCACTGAGCCACCGACTCGGTCTAAGCCGTCCCAGGCGCGTCCAGATGAGCGAGCTTCGCGGAGGCCGCTGCGCTGCCTTGCGCAGCCGCTTTTTCGTACCAGCCGCGTGCCGTTGACTCCCGGCGCTCCGTGCCGCGGCCGGTCGCGTAAAAATCGCCGAGGATGATTTGCGCCTCGGTCAGGCCCTGCTCGGCCGCCTTCGTTGCCCATTCGAGCGCCTTGGAGGCGTCCTCCTCGATGCCGTCGCCCTTGTTGAGCATGACGGCGAGGTTGTACTGGGCATAGCGGTCGCCCTGTTCGGCGGCGCGCTGGTACCACCTGGTGCCCTCCGTCGTGTCGCGGGGCACCCCCTGGCCCGTGCAATACATGACCGCGAGCTGGAACTGCGCCCCGGGATACCCGCCATCGGCGGCTTTGCGGAACCATTCGGCGGCGGCGGCCTCGTCCTTGGGCACGCCGCGGCCGCGCAGGAAATTGCGCGCCAGGATCAACTGCGCTTCGAGGTGACCGGCCTCCGCCGCCGCGCGGTACCAGCGCAGCGCCTCGTCCGCGTTTCTCCCGCTGCCGTGACCCTCGAAATAGAGGTGCCCGAGCTGAACGCAGCCCGGGGCATAGCCGCGATCGGCGGCGCGTCGGAACAGCTCCTCGGCGCGCGCGTAATCGGTCGGAACGCCCCGGCCCTGGACATGCAGCACGCCGAGCGCGGTCTCTGCCTCGGGATCGCCGGATTCGGTCGCCCG
>JAFAYW010000120.1 GCA_019240125.1 Alphaproteobacteria bacterium | reverse complement strand
GGCTGAATTCCAGCACCTTGAGGCCGGCGAGCGGGGTCGCCCGCGCGCGTTCCGCCATCAAGCGGCCCGGCGGCGGAACGCGTCGAGGCTGCCGGCGTGGATCAGCTCGCCCGGCAGCTGATGCCCGACAATCTCCTCCGCCATGCGGCCGACCTCGATCAGCGCGTCGAGATCGACGCGGGTATCGACGCCCATCTCCTCGCACAGCAGCACCAGTTCCTCGGTGCAGATATTGCCGGCCGCCTTGGGCTGGCCGGCAAACGGGCAGCCGCCGAGGCCACCGACTGTCGAATCGAATTGCGTCACACCCATCTTGAGCGCGGCGTGCGCGTTGGCGACGGCGAGGCCGCGCGTGTCATGCAGGTGCAATGAGATCGGCATGTCGGGCCACCGTGCGCGGACCTCGCCAAGCACGCGTTCGATGCGCATCGGTGTCGCCCAGCCCATCGTGTCGGCGAGCGAGAAATACTTGATCTCGGCGCCAGCCTGCTTGGCGATCTCAAGCCCGTCTTCCAGCGTCGAGATCACCTGCGCGGGCGCAATGTCGCCCTGATAATTACAGCCGAACGCCGCCATCACGCCGATCCGCGGCACCGGCACGTCATTTTCGAGATGCAGCGCGGTCTGCTTGCGCATCGCCTCGACATTCTCGGCGTGGCTGCGGTGCAGGTTCTTCTGGGTGAACCCCTCCGACGCGGTCAGCGAGATCGAACCGGTGATGCTCAGCTTGTTGCGGAACTTGAGCGCCCGGTTGAGCCCGTTGGCGTTGAACCACAGCGCGGAGTAATGCACGCCTTCCTTGGGGGTGAAGCCCGAGACGACATCCTCGGCGTCGGCCCAGCCCGGGACGATCTTGGGGCTGACAAACGAGGCTGCCTGGATGTGGTGCAGCCCGGTTTCGGCCAATGCCTCGATCAGTTTGATCTTGTCGGCGGTGCTGATCGGCCCCGGCTCGATCTGAAAGCCCTCGCGCGGGCCTTCCTCGTGGATATCCACATGCTTTGGGAGATCGCTCATCGTCATCGCCTCGCCGGTATTTGCGTGCCGCGGCCCGGTCGGGCCACGGCGAGCGCGTATCATACAGGATCAGCGGATGAGCGGGTCTCCAATGTTGCGGGCTTGCCGGACGGCCTGCGGCTAGCGGCTGCCGAGTAGCTTATCGACGGCCTCGGTAAGCTCTTCACGGGTGAAGGGCTTTTCGAGGAAAGCGTCGGCCTTGACCCGGGCAAGGCGCAAGGCGCTGTCAGCCGACAAGCCCGCGCCACCGCCGGAAATGGCGATCACCGGCATTCGGTTTGGCAGCCCACCGACATAGCCCAGCACATCGGCGCCGTCGGCACCCGGCATCAGCATGTCGGTGACAACCAGGTCGAATTTGCGGCTCTTCAGCATCTCCAAGCCCTGAGTGCCATTCTCCGACACCGTCACCGAATGACCAGCCCGGCCAAGCATGTTGGTTACGGCGCGTCTGACACCGGCCATGTCGTCGATAAGCAAAATTTCTGCCATGTGAAGTACTCCTTTGTGTGAAAGATGATGGTGTGCTGCAGGTCAGGCGGCGATCTTCCTGCCGTACTGGACCAGGGTGCGGGCGAGGTAGGTCATATGCTCGTGTGCCAGTGACAGCTGCAGATGCGCGCCACTGCCACTGGCCTCGACAAAGCGAGCCCGTAATGTCCGGTCGATGCCGTCGACCTTGAGGTCCAACCCGGCGCCGGCATGCGCGTTTAATGGGCCGACGAACACCGCAGTGCCCGGCGACATGTGCGTGACATGACCGCTGATCGTGCGACCATCGACTGTCACCACCGCCGGCGCGTTGATCTCATAGGTCAACAGCCGCTCGCCATCGCCGAGCGCTTTCAGCGCCGCCAGGAAATCCTTGACCTCGCCGCTTAGCGAGCCGGATTCGGTCGACAGCGCGCCGGCGGTCTGGCGGACATGCGCAGCGGTGTCGCCATTGCTGCTGACCGCAGCCTGAACCCGCTCCATGCTGCTGGCGACGGTCGAGGTGTTGGACGAGACGAGCTCGACGCTGCGGGCGATTTCCTGGGTCGCGGCGCTCTGCTCGACGACCGCGGCGGCGATCGTCATGGCGATGTCGTTAACCTCGCGCACCGTGCCCGCGATGCCCTGGATCGCCTCGGCGGTGCGCACCGTCGCGCCCTGGATCGCGCTGATCTGACCGCCGATCTGCTCGGTGGCCTTGGCGGTCTGTTGCGCCAGGCTCTTGACCTCGGAGGCGACGACCGCGAA
>JAFAYW010000033.1 GCA_019240125.1 Alphaproteobacteria bacterium | reverse complement strand
CCTCGCGTTGTAGGGACTTAAGGGGTCGGTATGAGGCCGCGTTTCAGCCCTCAGTCTCCGGCCTGTGGCGGTATCGGCGGGAACCCTTACGACGGTAGGTTCACGCCCACGAAGGCACGGTGCGCTTTACGTCCCCGTTCGTCCTTCGTAATGAACCTGCGCTGCCGGTCCGGCGACTAATTTGACGTGCTCTCCCCAAGAGCACCGGCCCCGGTCCCCTGTCCCCCAGACCCCCCCCCGGAGGACCGGGGCCTCAAGCCCATTGCGTCACTCCTAGTGCGGGGCCGATCGCCGCCAGCCGTATCGTTCCTCGTGCAGGGACACGGACGGCGAGAATAATCATCGCGGCCATCACGACGCCGCTGTTTCGCGCAGGCCTCGGGCCGCGCTTTGCTGCCAATCGTGAAATTCGTCGGGCGAAATCCCGTAGCGGCGCTCCAGCTCGCCGTGGACGAGCCGGCCACTGGCGACCGCCAGCACTACGGCGGCTCTTTGCCTCGCCGTCCACCGAATTGGTCGCGGCGCCGGCACACGCTCTCGCTGATAGATCAGCGGCATCATCAGCGCCCCCTGGCCCGAGTTCCGAGTTAATTCACGTTGGCCATCCGCCGCGACGACATGATGGCCGGACCGAGCCGAGATGATGGCTTTTCCCATCGGTGTCCCTGCGGAATCCGACGATGGTGGACTGGGACCCTCGACTGCCGACGCGGGGGCGAACGGCGCCAGCATCAAGCCCGGCGACGCCGACTTGGCATTCGCCCAACGCCGTGAGCGCGACCCTGATTTCCGCATCAAGCCCGCGCGTTCAGCAGATAAAGAGAAGCAACCCGGATGGGCTTGGGACGCTTCGATCCCGATCTTGAATAGTTCCAGGTGCTATACATGATGTTGGGTAGTCCGCCCCTCGCGAGCGGAAGGGAGGTGGCGATGAAATCTCGGCGCCGGAAATTCCTGCAATTTGCAGTGGCGGCTGCCGCTCTGGCTTTGTCTCGAAGCGCAATTGCGCAAGTCTATCCCACGCGCCCCATCACCATGATAGTGCCGGCCGCTGCAGGCGGCCCCTTGGATGTTGTCGGACGCGTGCTTTCCGTGCCGATGCGAGGCTCGCTTGGCCAACCCGTCATCATCGAAAACTTGAGCGGAGCGGATGGGAGCATTGGTACTGGCCGCGCGGCTCGTGCGAAGCCTGACGGTTACACGATTGACCTCGGTTTCATGGGCGGGAATGTGTTGAACGGGGCTTTCTATTCGCTGCCTTACGACGCGTTGAATGATCTCGTACCTATCTCGCCGCTGGCCACTACTCCGCTTGTTCTCTTTTCGAGGAGACTGATGCCGGCAAAGGACCTGAACGAATTGGTCATCTGGCTGAAGGCCAACCCTAGAAAAGCTTCGGCGGGGATCGCTTCGGTCGAGCGCCGCCTTGTAGCCGCGCTCTTTCAGAGAGAAACCGGAACGCAGTTTACCTTAATACCCTATCGCGGCACGGCGCCCGCAATGCAGGATCTAGTAGCCGGCCAGATCGACCTGTTAATCGACACGCCAGTTCAACTGCCTCTCGTGCGGACCGGGAGCATAAAGGCTTACGCGGTAACAAGCGACGCGCGCATGTCGCTGGCGCCGGACATTCCAAGCTTCACCGAGATGGGCTTGCCGACCCTTGCCTACTCTCAGTGGTTTGGGTTGTTCGCGCCGAAGGGCACGCCGAGGGAGGTCATCGCCAAGCTTAATTTGGCGATCGTGGAGGCTCTGGCCGATGTCGCGGTGCGATCCCGGTTCGTTGAACTCGGGTTGGAGACATTCCCACGCGATCAGCAAACGCCGGGGATGCTTGGCGCAATGATGGAGGCCGATGCCAAGAGATGGTGGCCAATTATTAAGGAGTTTGGGATCAAACCCGAGTGAAGCGGTTAGCGGTTGGTACGGGGCCAGCTGTGTGACGACGGCGCCGCGCAAAGCCGCGGGCGCTGCAGCCTATCGGAGCGAACCTCCCAAGGTCCTTGAAACGTAGCGACGGCAGAATCTTGACTACTCATACCGGAAGCCTGCCGCGGCCGCGGGAGCTGACGCGACTCTATTCACTGCGCGCACTCGGGCAGCCGGTGGATGAGTCAGAGATCGAGCGAGCCGGGCGAGAGGCCGTTCGAGCGATCGTGCGCAGGCAGCACGAGGTAGGAATCGATGTCGGCAACAACGGTGAGCAGCAACGTGACTCCTTCTTCCTCTACCTCAAGCAACGTCTTTCTGGTCTTGGTGGCAGTTGGGAGCGTCCGTCGCGCGCCGACGTGGATCGGTACCCGGAATTCAAGCGCACGTGGATCGAGCAGCATGGGAACAAGACCCAAGTGTCCGCACTTGCGGGATTGCCGAAGGCGATCGGCGAAGTTCGCTATCTCGATGACCGCGCGATCAACGACGAATGCCGCCATTTCGCAATTGTGCTTGAGGAAAGTTTAGGTGCTTTTGTCGAACCTTTCATGAGCGCGCCGTCGCCCGGAATCGTCGCCGCTGCCGTGCGCAACGAGCATTATGATACGCTGGAAGCCTACCTTGAGGCGCTCGGTAATGCATTGAAGATCGAGTACGAGGCCATTGTGAGCCACGGGCTGTTATTACAGATTGATGCTCCCGACCTCGCGCTCGAACGGCACATTACCTACAAAGATCAACCGGTTTCTAAATTCATTGAATTCGTCGAACAGGTCGTCACCGCCATCAATCGTGCTCTTGCGAAGGTGCCACGTGACCGCGTGCGCCTGCATGTCTGCTGGGGCAACTCCGAATCTCCGCATGATTGCGACGTGCCATTAGCGAACCTTCTGCCGACTTTACAGAAGGCCAACGTTGGCGGGTTCGTGCTGCCGTTCGCGAATCCCCGGCACGCGCACGAGTTCCGCTGCTTCAAGAGCCATCCTCTGGGCGATGACCAGATTCTGGTGGCCGGCGTCATCGACAGCTTGACTAACTTCGTCGAACACCCGGAGGTCGTGGCAGACCGGATTGAACGGGTCGCCGCCGTGGTCGGCGATCCGTCGCGAGTTGTGGCGGGCACCGATTGCGGATTCGACAGCTTGGCCGGTTGGGGCCGTGTTGCCGCGGATGTCGTCTGGGCTAAGCTAACGAGCTTGCGTGACGGCGCGCGGATTGCATCAAAACGGTTGTTCCCCTCGCGTTGAGCTTTCATCTGTCGGATTGTTCAGGGTCAGCCGCCAGCACCGTGGGTGCGCGACAAACAAAACGGCAACGACAGAGGCCCCAAAAGCCGTCCATGTGCCGCAGCGGCGCCGGAATGGCCGCGGCGGTGGCAGGTCTTGGTGGCGGCGGTTTGGGTGGCGTTGCCATTCAACTCGCTACAACCGGGTATGGATCCGAGCAAAAGGCTCACATGGCGCCACGCAAGCTCGCGTAGCGCGCGCCAGCACGGGGCGCGGTTCTTGTGGCCTCGGGCACGGCGAACCGCATGGGCGGCCCGCCGTCGAAGCGGGCGCAGCCGTTGCGGAGGAGGCAATTGTCCGCAGCTGAAAAAAAAGCTGCCGTGACAGCGGACATGCCGCGGTGTTGCTAAATGGCCCTAGCTGTGTGTTTTTTACACGGCCAAGACCCATAGCAGATATTCGATCAGGGCCAAGTTGTAGGCATTTATGGTTACAATCCATTCCACTTTTCCCGGCTTCATTCGATAGTGTTGTCAGCCGGGTCAGAAGCGTGAGCGGCACTTCGATCGCTACCGCGCTCTGCATTTGATCGATCATCAGTTCGAAGCCGGTCGGCAGCATGGCCGGCGTTTGGCGCGACACGCCAAGCTTATCAAGGAAACACTTGCCCGCCGCGGTTCTGGTATCGATTGGATGTTCGGGCGATGCGCCCCGCGCCTTTCCACTTGCCGCACGATTTACTGCGTCCTGACTGCAACCGAGGTCTCGCCGCGCAGCGCCCCGCCGGCATCGGTAAAGCGCACGAAAACCCGGTTGATGGCGGGCAGGTCGGGCACGGCGGCGCCTTGCCCAGCGACAAAAATGCCGAAAGTCGGCGTTGCCTCGGCGGCAATGGTCGTGACGATGTTCGGGGTCGGGGTGGCGAGGCAAGCACCACTCGATGGATTGGTTTGGCACAGCGTCAGCATCACCGGAACGTTGGCGGCGCCGGTATCGGCACTGACGGTGATCTGCGCGCCGGCACCGAGGTTGACGGTTGCGACCGCGAAATCGCCTGTCCCTGTTGCGCCGGGGATATCGACATAACCTGGGTCACCGCTGGCAGCGAGGGCGACGATGTCAGGCTTCGGTGCCGTCGAAGCGGACAGAACCAGCGTGTTGACGCCGGCAATTGAGGGCGCCGGGTTGGCATTGGCGCAGCCGAAAATGAAAGCGACATTGGTCGGCGCAAAGGCGGCATTCGGCGTAAAGGCGATCACAAAGCTCCGCCCCGCGCCCGCCGGGATGTTGGTCGGGGTGTTAGCCGTGCCGGTGAGTGCATTGGTCGCTGGGTCGGTGGTCTGAAAGGCAAAGCTCGCCGGAACCCCGGTGGCCGGCGCGATGGTGCAGGTCGAGGCGTCGCCCGGCCCGGCATTGAGAATGGTGGCGAAGGCGGTCGCGGGAGTGCCGCCGACCTCGACCGAGCGGCTCAGCGGCAGCACTGCCGCGTAGAGCGCGATGTTGGTCGTCACGTCTGGCACGAAGCTTGCGGAAACCGTGGTGTTCGCCGCGACTGTCAGCGTGCAGG
>JAFAYW010000008.1 GCA_019240125.1 Alphaproteobacteria bacterium | reverse complement strand
CTGCGTACCGGGCCGGCCACGCCGGGCATCTGAGCTTCGACCAGCTCAAGGTCATGTCGGCCATCGAGACTTGCCGCACCGCCATCATGGGCGGGCACGTCGAGGCCTGCACCGACTGCGGGCACCGGCGGGTCGCCTACAACAGCTTCTCTATCGCGGCCGAGGTCAAGCAGGATTCGATCAACTCATGGGCGTCGCTCCTGGTAATCGATCTTCCAGCTTTGATGTCGCCGCACGGGGCTCTCGCTTCTCTCCGAGGTCGGCACCGGGCCGCCTCATGATGGGGTAAGAAGGATGGAGTGGTTCAATCTGTCGCGCGCCCTTGTCGCTGAAGCGCCAGGATCGGCTGTTATAACGAACTCACCCCATCCATCGTCCCCGTGAGGACATCTTCCTGCCGAGGCAGAACCGATAAATCGTCCGGTCAGCTGTGCCGCGCTCTCATGCCATCGGTGCGCCAACCGCAGCGTTGCTCCAACGAAAGTCGGTACCGTCGACCCACATACGGTGAAGGATAACGGCAAGGCGCCTGGCGAGCGCGACGATGGCGCGGCGCATACCCCGACGCTGTGCGACCCGCATGGCCCAAGCTTTCAACCACGACCATTTCTTGCTGTGGGTGAGCATCGACTGCGCGGCTTCGTAGAGCATCGTGCGTAGCATGTTGTCTCCGCTTTTGGAGACGCCGCCGTCATAGTCTATCTCGCCTGACTGATGCCGCTTCGGAGTCAGACCGGCATGCGCACCGACCGCCCTGGAATGAACGAAGCGGTGCGGTTGATCAACTGAGGCCCGATACGTGAGCGCGACCACCGGGCCAACGCCCGGCACCGTCATGAACCGTCGGCAGACCGGATCATGACGAACCGTATCGAGCACCATCTTGTGGAGGGCGGCGAGTTGCTGGCGCATCACGCGCCGGACGCTCAGCAGCGGCTCGACGATGGCGGCAAGCCTCGGGAAGCCCTCCACCAAGTGACGTATCCGCGCTTCGTAGCCGACCGTGCTGACTACGCCGACCTTCAGCCCAAAGTTGCGGAGCGTACCCCGCATATCGCACTCGATATCCAGCAGCTTGCGCTGAAGGAGCTTCCGGCTCGTTAGCAGCATCCGCCGCTCCTGAGCTGCCAGCGTCTTCACGTGTACCGGCTTGAACAGGCCGACGCGCATCATCTGAGCAATCCCACGAGCGTCATTGCGGTCCGACTTGTTGATTTGTTGTGCGTTCAGCAGCGCCTTCATGTGCCGTGTCTCTACGCATACCATGGGCAGCCCGGTCTCAGACAGGGCGTTCACCAGCCACTGCGACAGCGGGCCGGCTTCGATCCCGACCCTCGTGTAATCGCCGCCGACCGACGTCAGCAGCACGGCAATGTCATCAGGCTCGCTCGGCACCTTGCGCTCACACAAGACCTTGCCAGTATCGTCTACCACGCACACCGACGTCTCCTTCACCGAGACATCCAAACCTACGAACTCTGCCATCGCCGTCACTCCTTCCCTAGATGGGCGAGGTCAGGCTCGACCCCGACATGGTACGTGGAGGGGCTGCAATCTCATCGCTGTCGAGTTGCAGCCGCCGCGATAGACCATCTGCCGCAACCGGCATTGTCCGCGGTGCCAGGGTGCCGCCGCGCGTACCTGGCTCGCCGAGCGCGAGGCCGACCTGCTGCCGGTCGGCTACTTCCACGTCGTCTTTACGCTGCCGGCCGAGGTCGCCGACATCGCGCTCCAGAACAAGGCCGCCGTTTACGGTCTGCTGTTCCAGGCGGCGTCGGAGACGATGACGACCATTGCCGCCGACCCACGTCACCTCGGCGCCCGCATCGGCATCACCGCCGTGCTCCACACCTGGGGCTCGGCGATGACCCACCACCCACATGTCCATATGATCGTGCCGGGCGGCGGCATCGCGCGCGACGGCAGCCGCTGGATCGCATCGCGCCCGGCGTTCCTCCTGCCGGTGCGCGTCCTCGGCAAGCTGTTTCGCCGGCTGTTCCTTGCCCGGCTGATCGCGCTCCACGACGCTGGCCGGATCGGGTTCTTCGGCGCCCATGCGCAGCTCGCCGATCGGCGCGCGTTCCTCCGCCACCTGGCGCCGGTGCGGAAGAAGCGCTGGGTGGTCTACGCCAAGGCGCCGTTCGCCGGCCCCGAGGCGGTGCTCGCCTATCTGTCGCGCTACACTCACCGGGTCGCGATCTCGAACAGCCGTCTCCTCCACTTCGACGAGGCGGGCGTCACCTTCCGCTACAAGGACTATCGCCGCGCCGGCCCCGAGCGGCAGCAGGTCATGACGCTCGGCGCAGATGAGTTCATCCGCCGCTTCCTGCTCCACGTCCTGCCGAAGGGATTCCACCGCATCCGCCACTACGGCCTGCTCGCCGGCGCCACCCGCAAGGTCGTGCTCGACCACGCCCGCCAGCTGCTCGGGATGACGACGAGCAGGCCGAGCCGGACGATGTCCGACCGCCATGCCCATGCTGCGGCGGGCGCATGGTCGTCATCGAGACGTTCGAACGCCAGCGTCAGCCCCGCGCGCCGCCGGTGCCTGCGACCGAACCCGGGATGCATGCGCCATGACCCGGCACGGCTCGGTCGCGACAGCCTCGGCAGCGCCTGCGCTCGCGGAGCCGGGATGGCGTGCGCCCATCGTCACCAGCGACGCCGTCGCCCTCATCCAAGTCCCGCCATCAATACCGGCAAGCCCGCTATCTCCGCCCCGATCCGGACGTTCCGCATCGAAGGTCGCCCCCGAACCTGCCGCCTCGCCAAGCTCCGACGCAGCCTCAAACCCGAAAACCCCATAGCGCATCGCTTGTGGCCCGCGGATTCGGGCCTCCACGACTTTCGTACGCCTGCCGGCATCCGAAACTCTTCAGGAAACCGCCCGTCCGCTTACGGATGATCAGACCGCGTAAGCGGACGTTTGTTCATTGCACGCGCAAATGCAGCTACGCGCGCCGTTGGGTTCGTCGCGGCGTCCTCGATCTCATCCAAAATCGAACGTGCAGCTAAGCTGCGTCACGCGCGGTTCGTCGAGCCGGTTAGCTACGGCGATGCCCGTCTACTCGAATTAGCGATCGCGGAGCATGTCGCGGTCGACGATCAAAAGGTTGCTTACGCTCACGTGTCAGGTGACGAGCCGCATCTTCGGCATCAGGCTCGGCGCCGGCGTTTCTGCCTTCGCCAAACGTCCCTCTGCGAAATCAAGAAACGCCCGAACGCGATGGCAAATATAACGTTTTTTGTGGTGGAGCGCGTAGATTGCTTCGTCAGTTCGTGGATTGAAATCCTCTAGGACGAGTACCAAACGTCCGGAGTTGATGGCGGCCCTCGTCTCGAAAGTCGAGAAGCGGCCAATCCCGGCACCGTCGCACGCCAGCGACAGCAGGATCTCCGAATTGTCGGCGACGATCTTCGGCTGGATGTTTAACTGCAGGATCTCGCCATTCTGCATCTGCATCGGCCAGCGGTCAAACGGCGCCTTGATTGAAAAGTTCACGCACCGATGTTCCGCAAGATCGACCGGGGAGCTCGGCGTACCGTGTTTAGCGAGATAGGCGGGTGCGGCGCAGATGACGTGCTGCGACCTGACGATCCGCCGCGCCAAAAGCGAGTCCGAGGCCGTATCAGCGCTGTTGAAAGCGAGATCGATGGCTGGATCGAGTGACTGAAGGGGTGCGCCCGATCCAATGACGAAATCAATGTCTACATTCGGATAGAGCTCGGTGAATTCGGTGACCAACGGAATAATGATCCGCGTCGCGAAGCTGGACGAGCAGAGGATCCTGAGCTGCCCAGAGATATCCGCGCCAGCCGCTGCTTCGTTTTGAGCCTCGAGCTCTGTCATCGCCGTCAAGACGCGCAGCACACCTTCGTGATAGCGCTGTCCTTCGGACGTGAGGGCGACTCGATTGCCATCGTGCCTAAACAGCAACATGCCCAATTTTGACTCGAGTCGGTGAATGAGCTTGCTCACGCCGGATGGCGACAGTGATTTCGCCCTTGCCGTCGCGGAGAAGCTACCGCGGGCAACGACATCAGCGAAAACTTCCATCTCAAAGAGTCTTGCCATTCGAACTCTCCAACATGTAATCAGGGCTAGGTGAGCCGATTACGCTGGATCTTAGTCTGCGTGCATTTCGTTCCGTCCGCCTTCGCTCTTTCTCAGCGCGCGATTTAGCGCGCGATCCCGGTCATGTTCGAAGCTCTTCGAGATTTCCGCGTCCGGGCACATTCCATCGAAGCCATGCGGCGCGCCGGGATACACATGCAACTCGATCGGAACACCGGCATGACTGAGACGCATCGCGTAGTTCACGCACTCATCAAGGAAGAGGTCGAGTGCTCCGGTTGCGATAAACGTTGGGGGCAGCTCAACAAGTTCGGCGACCAGCGACGGAGAGAAGTGGCCCACGCGTTCTTGTGGTATTTCGCTTGAGCCGCGCAAAGACTTCCAGCCAAACTGGTTGTTGCGCCGCGACCAGCCTACGTTGCCCGTGGTAGGGTTGCGATAAACATCGTCGGCAGAGCCGGTGCGATAATCAAGCATCGGGTAGATCAGGAATTGCGCGGCGGGCGTAACTTCGCTTCGGTCTCGCGCCAGCAGGCAAAGCGCCGCAGCTAGACCACCACCGGCGCTCTCACCAATGACGACGATCCTGGCGGGGTCTACCCCGAGATCGGCAGCGTTATTGAAAAGCCAGGTCAAGCCATCGTAACAGTCTTCAACAGGCTCGGGGAAGGCGCTTTCAGGCGACACGCCGTAGTCCACCGACGCGACGACCGCGTTGTGATCGTGAGCGCGCAAGCGATTGACGGTATCGGACATCAAAGCGCTGCCGAGCACATAACCGCCGCCGTGAATGTGGTAGATGGCGCTTCTCGGCTGATCGACGGGCGCATCCGGTACATAAATCAACAATTTCAGCCGCGGTTTGCCAGCTGAACGATCGATCCAGATTTCGCGACGCTCCCCCATGTCGGGCCCCGGCTGCCCGTACATGCGTAGTAGCGCGTCACGAGCCACGCCGAGGGTCGTCTCATCAAGATCCGGGAGACCGGTCAGACCGGGAGCTCCCGAGAGTTCCGGGTCGATCAGATAATCGTAGTCGCCCATCCAATCTTCCTTCCATGAGCAGCGCCTTTGCCGGGCCATGCCAATCTATGTTTTGATCAGAAGTCTACTCTAGTTGGGCGAGTTCATGCTGATAGGTTTGCGCCTAAGACTTCCACTAATTAGATGTCGCTCATTTAATCATAGGTTCCGGCAAGCCACGAAAACCGGGATCGAACGCCCAAAGTGATCCATTTCCGGCTTCAGGTTCGGGCATTCGCGGATCGATTCGATCGGCGGCCGTAGTGACGAACATCGTCGCGAAGTCGTTCCCTCCGAAAGCAACCATTGTTGGGCGCGAGAGGGGGAGCTGGATGCTTCTCTCCAGAGTTCCATCGGGCAGGAACCTGAGAACTCGACCGGCACCATATAGTGTCAGCCAATATCCGCCCTCATCGTCGACAGCCGCCCCATCGATATAGCAGCCGGGCGCATCGATTTTCGCGAAGACGCGGCTGTTTGAGATCGCTCCGATCTCCAGCTCATAGTCATGAGCGAACACCGTATTCGAACCACAGCAACCATTATAGAACGTTAGGCCGTCCGGGCTGAACGCCATGCCATTTGCCGCCAGCACATTCTGGAGGAGAGGCGTGACTGCTCCCTTATCGTACCGATAAATACGACCGAGTTCGGTATCGCCCTTGAGGATATCGTGATTGACAACACCGGCAAGAAAGCGGCCGGCGAGATCACAACGACCGTCGTTTAAAAAGAATTTCGCACTGGTATTCGTATGAGCCGCCAGCGCTACTTCCCCGGTGGCGAAGCAGAGATCATAGAAGCCGTCCGTCAGCGCGACGATCGCGCCCCCGCCGTCGGCGCGAAGTGCGAAAGTGCCAACCCTGCTCGGGAGTTTCCACTCGCGCGGCGCCCCACCTGCCAAATCGAGCCGGAACATGGTCGGGTTGTTGCAATCGACCCAGTAAAGAGCGTTTTCGCCAGGCGCATAGACCGGCCGCTCACCGCAGCCGTTCTTGCCGCTCCAAACGGGGCGGAAGTCATGTGCATCGATGGTCCTACCCGACATCAGCGCGCACAGCCGTCGCGAGGATCCGGCGTCGCGGGTAGATCCCAGATAGCGGCGTCAATACGATGGCCGCTGTTCGAGAGCCCTGCGGCACACGGGATTAAGCAGACAGCAGATGTCGGCCACTTCAAGGGCTTGTGCGGTGAGGAAGCCGAGCGTGCAAACCGGCCAATTGGCGCGACGGACACTCGGCTTCCCCTCCGTTTCAGAAAAGTCGGCGCTGCCGACCGACCAATGCCTAGCGAGCTTCTCCACCGAACGACCAGCGCGCCGACACGCCCCACATGCGCGGCGGCGCGTAGATGCTAGCAGCGATACCGATTGAGGATTGGGCGAGGGAGCCGTTGACACCGATTCGATAAAGTTTGTTCGCAACGTTGTTCACGAACACCGAAAAATCGAGCGGCTTTCCAAAAGCCTTCTTCCAGGTCAAATCAAGGTCGAGCAGCCCATATCCCGGTTCCACGGCCTCAGGCTCAAGGCGCGAGAAGTCGGTCAGCGCTTCCCTGCTCTGATGATAGTAGCGCCCGCCGACCGCAACGGTGCCGCGATCGTTCGGCAGCTCGAACGCGTAGTTCGCCGTAAAGCTGTATTGGAACTTCGGCGTATACGAGAACGGGTTGGCAAAGCAGAAGCCCACAGGGCTGTTCAGGTTTGTGATAGCAGCCGCGGTCGGATCACAGGCGGCATCGGCCGCCGGATTGTAGCCAGAGGGCTTCTTATACTTCGCGTCCGTATAATCGAACGTCGCGCCGAGCGTCAGACCGTGGATCGGGACCAGCGTTCCTTCGAACTCGACGCCTTTGACGTGAGCGCCACCAATATTGCGAATGATGGCGACCGGAACGCCCCCAACATTCTCCTGAACGAGCTTTTGGATCGACGTGTAATTGTCGGTATATAGCGCGAGGTTGGTACGTAGCGCGACGTCACCGCCGAGCTGCCAATCACTCTTTATGCCGACCTCGATGGACCGGTCGAATTCCGGCTTATAGTCGACGTCCGAGCCAGTGCCGGAGCCGTTGACGCCGCCGGGGCGATAGCCTCTGCTGACCTTCGCATAGACCAGTTGCCGCGGACCGAACTCGTAGGAGAGGCCGGCCATCCATGTTGTCGCATTGAAATGCTCGTTAAACGATAGACATGGCGACGGTCCCAGCGGCCCGTTATAGTCCTGGCATTGCCCGTGCGGTATCGCTGGGACGGCAGGCGAGGGAGGAAAGCCATTGGGCGCTAAATAGGTATTGGTTATGGAACTTACCGTGTCATGCGTGTAGCGCAGCCCGCCCGTCACCTTGAGGTGATCAATTATCTCGTACTCTGCCGAGCCATACACTGCCTTGCTCTTCGTAGTCGAATATTGAACGTTGGTACGACGCAGGATGCCGAGATTAATCGTGTCGTTCTCGAACTCGCGTCCGGCAGGATCTTGCTTGTCCATATATCCGCCAAGCGACCAGCTCAGCTTGTTGTCGAGCATCTTTCCTGAGACGCGGAGCTCGTCGCTAAACTGTTCTTGCGAATTGAAAGGAAGGCCGGTCCCACAAGCGCCGTGGCAGGTAAGAACGTATTGACCATTTGACGCAGCGTAGTTCGACGCTTCATCGTCCTTGACGTTGACGTATCCAAAGATGTTCTTGATATCGATTTCGTCGGTCACGTGGAAGGTAGTTTGATTGGCGATGAACAGGTTATCGCGCCGGTCATAGTTTGGGCTGTTGTACGCCACCTTGCGTGGTCCTAATGCCTGCTGCTGCGCAAGCTGGCTTTGGAGAGAGGCCAGATAGTTCGCCGGCGTCAATGGTGTGCTGTACTGCGCGTTCGGGACGCCGCCGGTGAAGCCGACGTTGCCCACACGATCGATGCCATAGAGGCCGCCGAAGCCGGCAAAAAGGCCAGCCGTTCCCGAAAGGACCGCGGATGACCTAAGATTGGTGAAGACCGTTCCAGTGCCGTTATCGTGCGTGTGCTGATAGGAGACACTCGTATAGTTCTCGATCGAGTCGGTCGGGCGCAGGATTATACCGAGCCGGTAGGACTCATAGTCGATGTTGTCCAAGTCCTTGCCGGTTGCGATGTCCTTGGTGAAGCCATCACGTCGGCCGATCTCGAAGGCACCACGCACCAATACCTTGTCAGACACCAGAGGGAGGTTGAGCGCGCCGGTGAACGTGTGAAGGTTATAATTTCCGAGCTTGGCCTGAACGTAGCCGCCAAAATCGTTGGTAGGACGCTTCGGATTGACCATCACGTTGCCGCCGTCGGTTACCCGCCCGAATTCGACGCCCTGTGGACCGCGTAGAACCTGCACGTCCTGGAGGTCGAAGAACTGGCCCGTCGTAAGCTGGGTGACCGGAACCTCGGCATAATAGGTTATGACGGCCGGAAACAGCGTCTCGAAGGCAAAGCCCTGGCCACGAATGCTGTAGGTGAGATTGTTGCGGTCGGAAACCGATGCGTTGACCGACAGGCCTGGCGTCGATTCGGCTAGGTTCACAGGAGAGAAGGTACCCTTCGTCTCGATCTCAGCTTGGCTCACGACGGAAACGGCGACCGGCACCGACTGAAGGTTCTCGGATTTGCGGCGCGCCGTGACGATGATGTCTCCGAGCCCGCCCGTTTGCACGGTCGATGGAGCTGGTGCCGGCTGACCCGGCGCCGGTTGCGTCCCTGCGGGCTGCGTGTCCTGCGCGAATGCTGGCGCACCCGCAAAGCCAAAGCTTGCGACGCCGCAAAGAAGCCAGCGTCCCGGAATAGATCTCATACCTAAAGTCCCCTCAGCCTGCCTCCGCGAGCGTATTAGGAAGTCGCTCGTCGCTACCTAACCCTGATCATAAAAGTAGGTGGCATGCGATGCAATAGGGAGGGCCCATGGAGTTGTGCCACCGAGTGTTAAGCCCTGTGACGAGCAGTCGAATTCAGGGCAGACAGTGGCACGGAGCTGATAGGCTAAGCCCATACCCGTTTCGCTGCCTGGAGCGGGGCATGGTAGGATGGCAAAGCTCCTTGGCGGGCGCCGAACTTTGCCTCGGTGCTCGCCAACTTGCCTGATTTAGGATGCTAGTTGCTGTCCAAATCACTTACAACCTCTGGTGGTGCGGCCTCGCACATCGTTCCCGAGCGGACACCATGCTGGAACGAACGCTGGGCATGGTGCGCGCGGGCCTCAACGGCGATGTCACACGGGCCTCTCCGCGAGTGACTATCACACCCAATCGGGCTCGAATATCAATGCGGGGGTCTGCAAACTCTCTCAGGCGGCCGATGGGCGAGTCAAATCTTTGCTGTTTTGCGCCTGATGCACCATTTGGTCGCGGAACCGAGACACCGCAACTCAGTCCTCGCTTAAGAATCCCCTGAAATCGCGCAAATACTTTATGAACGGGGCAGTGAGACCCTCCGCTCCCAGATGCTCCAGACTTACCGGTAATTGCAAGGGCGTGAACTGATCATCGGAAGAAGCGCGCTGTGGAAAGTCGTGGTGCAGTATCGCGGCTCGCCCTAAGATGGCGAAATCGGAACCCTCAGAGATCACCTCACGTGCGTCGTCAGGAGTCATAATTTTACCGGCTACTCCCAGGCGTACACCTTTACGATCGAGCGAGGTAAAATACGACATCACCGATCGACCCCGATAAGCGGGATCATCGGGGGGCTTTTTCACGTTCCAGAGAGAAAGATCGATGTAATCCACCATCCCTTGATGAACAACTTGCTGGTAGACCTCGATCATCTCGGGAAGTCGAAGACCGTAGCGCTCGGGCGACAGCCGCACACCAAGCTGAAAATCGGGACGGCAGCGGTTTCTAATGCCGCCCAGAATATCGAAGAGGAGGCGACTGCGATTTTCCAGTGAGCCCCCATAGCAATCTCGCCGGTGGTTGAGTCCGGGCGACAGAAATTGTGTAATTACATAGCTGTGCGCGCCGTGGACCTCGACCCCGTCGAACCCAGCGGCATCGGCACGCAAAGCGGCGAGGATGAAATTCTCTATGAGCACCTCAATTTCGTCTCGCGTCATCGCCCGCGCGCCAGTTTCCTCGTCCGCGGAGGCACTGCGTGGTACCCCTCCTACGATCGGCGACGCCTTGCGACCGCCATGATGCAACTGAACTGACGACAGGCTGCCGTGTGACCGTATTTCGGAGGCGATCCGCGCGAGACCATCGAGGTGATGATCGGAGTAGATGCCAAGCTGCCCTTCAAAGGCTTGGCCGGTGCGCTCCACGTGGGTCGCGCATGTCGTCGTCAGGCCGAACCCGCCACGTGCTCGCATGACGAGCCAATTGCGTTCCGCCTCGGAAGCGGTTCCGTCTGCGTTGCTTTGGCCGTTCGTAAGCGGTGCGAGCATCAGTCGATTGCGCATGATAGGACCATGCGCCAACCGTAGCGGACTGAACAAAGTTGTCGCGTTCGTCATGTTGTGCTCGGATTGACATCTATCTGCTTTATCTGTGCTCAATTCTAATTGGTCTGATCGGGAACTTTGTGCGATCGGGACAAGTTATTTAAGAACCGCAGAGCAAGCGTCACTCAGAACATCGGTCCGTCGAGCGCCGGCCCACAATAGCTATTTTCTCGCTCGATCTGCGCACGAAGCTGACGGCGAACGAGCGCCCGCACGTCCTCGCGACCCGCGTCGCCCAACGTTTGTTCGACGAGCCGCTTCCATGCATCATTGCGAGCGGTCATTTCCTGGATCGGTGTGTACGATGGTTCATCCGTGCCCAGCATATCGATTGCGGCATCGGCGATCTCCTTGCTGATCGCGTGATCCGCGAGGAGTTCCGAAAAAAGGTCACGCTTTTCATGGCAGTCGACCTCGAGGGCCGCGCCCTCATGCTCCAGCCGTAGGATGACGTGGTTCATGAGCATGCGAATGCACATGAGCGCGCTTTTGCCATGCGGGCTGCCGATCTCCGGCATGACGAGCTCTTCAAGGTTCTGAACACAGCCACGCAGGATATCTTGAGCGGACGGATTCACGATCGCTCTCCAAAACCTGCTGCGCTGGCGAGATTGGTCTGAACTATTACCGGGTATAGGCATCCCAGTGTCAGAAGCTGAACGCGCCTATCACGTCCGCTGTTATAGTTCCGCAAGCCGGAGTGGAGCGCGCAAGCGGCCTTGAATGCCCAGAAACGCCGATACCAGGTGATGGACTCTTCCGTTACCGGATGAGGAGCAACTTCGTTATAGTAAGCGAGCGCGTCCTCATCGTTCCAGTATTTCCCAGTCGTATTCAGCGCGACAGCGACATCCAAGGCGGGATCTCCGAGGCTGGCACCCTCCCAGTCACACATGCCGACGATCCTGCCATCACGCCAAATCTCCTCGCCGATGCCGTTATTCTCCTTCCTCAGCACAATGCGGGCTGGTGCGGGCGGCGGATTGTCGAGCAGCCATCGGCCGATCTCACGAAGTGCAGGCAGCGGCTCTTGCGCATGGCGGTCGAGCATGTCGAGATGGCGCCACACCTCTTCTTTCGCGCAGTTCGCAGGGTCTGAAGGCACCGGCAGGAAGGCGCCAAAGCCAAGAGCTTCCCAATCCAGCGCGTGGATGGTCGCGATCTTCTCCATCTGCTCCTTCACGATAGCGATCTTAAGCGGCGTGGCCGCATCGCTGCCATCGCGAAGACAAGCCGGTTCGATTTCGCCGTCGATCCATTCACGAACGCTGAACTCGCGTCCCTCAAGCAACCATTCTGCGCGGCCCTCATGCACAATTAGTCGCGGCACCGGAACGGCGGTCGGATGCAGCAGACGATAGACCTCGCTTTCGTCCTCAAGGGGGCTATCCGAGAGGCAGCCGCCCGGCGGATCAAGTCTTACGACGAAGCGTTCGCGGCTAACCTCGCCAGCCTCATCCCAAGCGGTGGTCACCCACCACGTTTCGCGCGACATACCCGGATAGGAACGCTTGATCGTCTCGAGCCGGATATTGGTGCGCTCAGGAAAAAGCTGCGCGAAATACGACGTCATCTGCGGCTGGTTGAGCGGCTGGTATAAGGGCATCCTGCTTACCCGTGCGGACGATAGCGGGGGTGCGGCCCCACAAAGCCTACCATCGAATCCGCCATGCCCGGCGCGCCATTCAGCGTGATCGAAAGCGGATATTCGTGGGGAAGAACTGCGGGGAATTGGCGACGGCCGCTCAAATCGGTAATCTTCGCCTGATCCGAGACGTCATAGATCTCGCCCTCGACGATGTTATCACCGCGCCACGCGCCGAGGCCCTTAGAGTCCCAGTAGCCGTCATAATAGCCGTAGCCTTGGTAGACGAAGCCATCGGAGACTGGGATACCGCGCAGTTCGTAAAATTGACCGCCGGCGGAGAAATCGAAGTTGAGCGCCGTTGGTCGGAGCGTCCCCGTCGCCAGGGGTATGTCGACGGTCACGTCACTCAGTGTGTATTCTGCGAAGCGGTCGCCCTCGCGTCGGACCAGCTTACCGCCGCTGTAGACAACACGTCCGGTATCGTCCTCCTGGATCTGAACGCTGCCATGGGTGCCATCCTCGCAGGCAAAACCCATACCCGAGATAACCGCTGTGTCCCTGCCGCCACTTGCGGGAGGCTTGGGCGTGGATGGAGGGGCGCCGCCAACGCCCGGACGGACACCGAACGAGCGGTCCCGGAACCCGAACCAATCTCGTATTTCGATGCGCTGTCCGTCAGCCTCGGCCCAGCCATTCACCAGCCCGAATTGATAGAAGCGCAGATATTCTTCGTGGATCACGCCATTGATGCGACGGTGATGGAGGGGCTCGTCGAAAGCTGGCAATGTCGCTTCCCAAAACAGATCGAACGCGACGCCATATTCATTCTGCGCGAGCGTGAGCCGGAAGCTCTTCAAACCTTCCTTGATCTCGTAATCGAGCGGACCGGCACCAATGCGCTCGACTTCCGGGCGCCAGACCCGTGACGTGCGGACGTTATGCTGGCGCGACCCGAGGAGCACCGTGCCGAACCCGTCGAGGACATTCATATTCTTATAAACGCCGAGGCCGGAATTCACCTGCGCGCGATTCTCACGATCGTACGCAACCCACCAGTACCGATCGAAAAAACGGTGATCGCCCGTTTCAGTGGTGTCGAAGTGATTTCCAGTCTGGTGGAAGGGGAAATCGTCGAATTTGCTCAGCATTTCCCACTCCCGCCGCTCGCGATTGATCGAGCAACGGCTAGCGCCTCGGTGCAGCCGATGCAATCCTGATCATACTTGTGCGAGCTGCGCCGGCGACGGCCTTCCATCGCTCCCGTGGAGCTCGTCGAAAGCGGCAATCAGGTCCGCCGATAATGTAAGTTGGCTCGAGGGTTGGTAGAAGTCCCACCAGTAGCGCTCGAATATGCTCATGAGTATCGCAAGTGGCGCGTTACCGAGGTGCTCGGCAATGATGCACCCGATACCAGCGCTTTCTCTCAGACGCGAGAGCGGCGTGTCGGCTATCGACGACTCGAAGCGTGGGAGAGCGCCTTGCGGGTCGCGCGGCAGCTGCAGCTCGTTCGAGATCAATAACAATAACCCGGACTGTGCGGACACGATCTCGCTCGAAGGAACATTGGCCAGCGAAAGGAAGACCGCAGCGACGTATATCGGAAACCCTGGATTCATGTTCCCGACAAAAATACCTCCAGCTGGACCCCGGCGGAGCTCAAGCACGCCCGCTACTTCCATGAGACGCAACGCCGATCGAAGCGCGCCGCGACTTACACTGAAGCGCTTGAGCAAATCGCTCTCACTGCCAAGCCGATCGCCTGGGCCGGATCGGCTATCCTCAATCAGCAGCCTTAGATCGTAGCCAATCGTTTCGCTCCGCTTTACGGGAAAGCCGGATCGATCGATTGAGCCTTCCAGGGCTTCGACGAAAAGACCATCTGTCGCCCGTAAGAAAATGCCGAGCGGTGCATTTTTGGCGCCGGTGTGGGGCAGCGCAAGAGCCCGCTGCAAAAGCCGATGCGCGTGGCGCAGCGCAGCCGGATCGACTGCCGCGAGTTCGAAATAGGTCTTAAGCATATAGATCGGGAAGTAGCTGCCTGGCTTTTGAACCCTCAAGCCACCGCCCGTTCCGAGCTGTACGCGAACCACCCCATGCCATTCGAGGAGATGGATCGCCTCGAGCAACGTACCGCGAGCGACCCTATAGCGCTTAAGCAGCTCCTGCTCGTTGCCGAGATCGTGTCCTTCGATCCATCCGTGTTCGACGATGTCACGAATGATTTGGCGGGTAAGCGTTTCGCTGCGCTTCAGCGGTGGGATTTGATGAGCCATTCCGCTCATTGTGCCGCATCGACGAGCGCTGCGCAAAGCCGCATCCGCGTTGATGTCGACCCATTTCAGGTTCAAGGAGCGAAGCCGCGCTGCAACTGAAACCATGATAAGATATCAGCGCTCGCGGTCGACAAGGGCCGGCTTGGGTGCGAGGGAGCCATTGCGTGCAGGTTGAACTCGAATTTAGCGTGACGAATGAGCTGTTCACGCCCGAGGCGGTGCGGGCACGCCTCGTCGCAGTTCCTGGCGCTCACAACATGCGCGATCTCGGTGGCTATCCCACGGCTGATGGGCGCTTCGTACGTTCCGATCTTCTGTTTCGGAGCGGCCACCCAGGCGACATTTTGGCGGAGCACCTGCCCGATCTGCTTGCATTGGGGTTGCGCACGATCATCGATCTTCGCACCACCGGCGAGCGTCGCGCGCGGGCGTTTCCGGATGCGCTGATCGCCAGCCTCACCTACTGGTCTCGCGATTACGATTTCAGTCGGGGTGAGATCGTAAAGATGCTGTCCGATCCTACCCTCACCGCGTCGAATATGCGCGAGCGCATCTTCGCGTCTTACAGCCGCTATCCGGAAGAGCAGCGCGACGCGATCGGCGCGGTGTTCAAAGCGATCCTTGCTGGACGCTTTCCGCTGCTCATAAACTGCACGGCAGGTAAGGACCGCACCGGTGTCATCAGCGCCATACTGCTATCAGCACTTGGCGTCCCGCGCGAGATCGTGCGGGAGGACTATGCTTTGACCGAGAAGATCAACTATCCCACGACACTGCTGCACAGGCTCGAGCCAGACAATCCTTATGCGGCGGTAGAGCACGTTGATCTGGAAGTCAGGCGGGCAATGATGCGCTCAGCGCCGGAGTATTTGGATGCAATGTTCGAAACTCTGGATGCTGTGTATGGAAGTATACCTGCTTATCTTGAGTCGGAACATGGTATTGGCGACGATCAGTTAACGAGTATCCGTGAGTTGCTTCTTGAACGCCGAACAGACTAGAGCTAAGTATTAACTATTCAAGGTAAATGGCGCGAAGCTCGGCTATGTCGATCGACGACAGGCCGATAACCTGCTGGAGATAGGCCTCGGGTGATCCCCATCGGCGGTCGATCTCCTCGAACGCGGCGAGCAGGAACGGGCGCCCCTGAGGGTCCAGCAGCGGTTGCGGCTTACGCGCTGCGTTGGCGCTTCGAGCGAACATGGCAACGACCGGATCTCCCGGATGTGCCGTCGCATCGATCGGCGGCATTTCGAACTGCGGCTGCCGATAGGTCGTGGAAAGGGCGTAATCCTGCACGATGACGTTGCGCGGCGTTCCGAGCGCCGATAGGACCATCGCAGTCGCGAAACCGGTACGATCCTGTCCGGCCGAGCAGTTGAACTCGATCGGCGCATCTTTCCGCAGCAAATCCGAGAACAGAATATGGAGCTGTGGCGCGAGCAGGGAAGGAAGGATTCGATAAAGATCTTCGGCATTGTGCACCGTTCCGCCCGATGCCAGGGCGTCCAGGATCTCCTGCATCGAGTAACCGACAGCGCTATACGCAACGCCATTAATCTTCGTCGGCGCATAGACGCGCTCTTCACTTGATCGCAGATCGACGATCTGCTGAAGACCGAGCGCCCGAATGCGCTCAAGGTCTGAGATGCTGAGCATGGCTGTGGCACCCGACCGATAGATCAGCCCCCACCGGACATGTTTGCCGCCGGCGGCCGGATACCCGCCGATGTCGCGAAAATTCGAACCCTGATCGAGCCTGACGAGCCGTTCGGCCGTCCTGACGATCGATCCATCACCGCGATCCCTGATGATGAAGTAGTAACGAGCGTTTCCGTCAACAGCTACGGTGACGGCGCCGCTGCCGTTGTTGCGGGAGACCGGCTTGCTTGAGGCGACGCTTGCATCGGGCCGGTCGGCCATAAATACATCGACCACATTTGTTGCTTGCCAGTGGAGCGCCAGTCGCGACGCCTCCAGCCTTTCGACAGAGGCGTCGGTTACGAGCGCCGCCGCGGGACGGGTTAACGAAACACAGATAAAGAACAGGCCTGCCCATCGACATCGCTTGACGGTGTGCATCGTTCATCTCCTCGCCGGCACTATGGCATTGAACCACCTGTAAATGCCCAAGCGCAACTTGCCAGACCCCGGTGCGGCAAGGTTGTCGATGACCAGCTGGATCTGCTCGCCTTGCTGCTCTGGGATCCGCCGTACCTTCAGGCAACTACACAGCTCGGATGTCTCTGCGGCGGATCATAACCGCCTAACACTTTTTATCGCGGTCATTCCGATGTGAATCCTAAGCCCGGAACATCGAACCCACCGGACAATGCCTTTTTCACATAATCGGAAGAGAGCATCTCGTGCGGGAACCCGAGCTCGACGGCGCTCGCCTCGGCAAGGCGCTTAAAGTGTTGAACATCGAGCGACAGACAAAGTGCATCGAGATTGCCGGCGACCTGTTCGGCAGTCCGTCCACCAACGAGCGGGATGAGATCCTGCTGTGCTCGCATTGCCCAGGCGATCGCGACTTGTGCCGGCGATCGTCCAAGTTCGCTGGCGATTTCCTCCAGCGTCTCGAGAACAATTAGAGACTTGGCGGAAACTCGGCGCTGGATCTGAAGCTCTGCAGTGTCTAGCGTAGCGGCGCTCGACATACGCGCGCGCAGTTCGAGAGCAGAATAGGCGCCCGTCAACATACCGCCGCCGAGCAGCCCCCAGCCGGTCATGGCAAAGCTCATTGCCTGGCACATCGGGATGACCTCACGTTCCGCCGTCCGCTCAACCAGACTATATTCGAGCTGATAGGCCGCAAAGCGGCTCCATCCCCTGGTTTCGGCAATCGCCTGCATACGCGAAGCCTGCCATGCTGGCGTGTCCGACAGGCCCGAATAAAGAATCTTTCCCTGAGCTATCAGGTCTTGAAGGCCGCGAAGTACCTCGTCGGCCGCCGTCGTGTTATCCCACATGTGGACGTACAGAATGTCAAGATAATCAGTGCGAAGGCGGCGAAGAGACTTTTCCACGGAAAAGATCATGCTCTTGCGACTATTTCCGCATTCGTTGGGTGACATCGCGTTATCGGCCATCGAATATTTCGAAGAGAGCACGACCCGACTGTGATGGCCTTTCAACCAAGATCCAAGTATCTCCTCGGACTCCCCGCCGTTGTATACACTAGCTGTATCGATAAAGTTGCCGCCACGATCAACATAGAGATCAATGATCCGGTGCGACTCCTCAATGTCCGCCCCGACGCCCCAACTGCTACCAAATGACAGCCCACCTAGACATATTGGCGCCACACGCAACCCGGTATGTCCAAGTATACGGTATCGGGCCAGTTCGTTTGGCATATCGGACCTTTTTTATGCTGCGAGGAGCAGCTAGCCGAGCATCTGGATCACAGCAAGATGCTGGGGCGCTAAGTGGATGAGATCGGGCATCAACGTCTAACAGATGACCGGAAAGAGGCTCAACGGCTCTGATGCCAGCTATGTGTCATAAGCCTCTTTTGTGTCGCCATCGTCCATCGCTTCAAACATGCGTCATCTCAATCAAACCGTCGTAGCGCCCGTCAACCGATGTGATTCATATCGCGATCGTGGCGAATCCATGATCAGGTGTCGATCTGCCGCCCGCCTCACATCGAACGGTAACCTAACGAGGCCATCGTGATCGGCTTGGGTAAATTCTTCGGCCGTGTGTGCGATGCCGTCCCTCGGGCAATACTTCTCGTTAGAGGCCGTGACCAGCATGTCGATCGCGGCATCGCGGCCGCCGCCCTGCGCCAGCTTTCCGACATGGTTGAATGCCGCCATCAGCATCTCGTGCAGCGAATTGTCCTGCATCGAGGGCGAGCGCCACATCAGGAAGGGATCTACGTAGAGCGGGATATCCTCGTCGAAAAACGGGATCGCGAAATCGGCGTCCTCCTGCGCGAGCATGATGCCATGATAGTCGGTGAGACGCGGCCGGATGAGAGCGTGTCGAACGTCATAGCAGGTCGATGCTCTCCTTGAGCATCGAGGCCAGCTTGGGTAGGCAGATTACCGAGGTCAGATCGGTGTACCGCCGCAGCAATGGCGGTGGTGTCGACGCGCTCATTCGGCGTGCTGCCATGTCGAGGCCCTCCCGTGACCGCCATGATCGCGCCTCGCGCGCGACAGTCCAGCGCGAAACACATGGAATGCGATGCACTATAGACGGTCGAGTGTCGATTGCCCGACGGCAGCTTTGCACGGTTCTTGGCCAAGAGCTGCCTAACAACAACCGGCCAATCTTCTACAGCGAGTCACTTGAAGGAACGACAGCTTTCGAGATGCGCGCAAACGGCGGCGAATGACCGACATTGGGTCAAACTGAATATCCAGCCGAAACCTGCTCAGCGATCTCGGGGAAGTGGAAGGTCCAGGCGCTCATGTAATGACAGTCGGGGCCGCGCAGCCGGTATGGCGGGTAATTCCGGCAAGATCATTTGCAGCGGAAGCGAGATCGGCCAGTGCCGCTCCAGTCTCGACATCCAGGATGCCATCCGGCCCCTCACAGCGTTCCAGGTAGACGCGCAAAGTTGCGCCACTGGTGCCGGTGCCGGAGAGGCGGAATACGATCCGGGCACCGTGCTCAAACTGCACCCGCAGCCCCTGCCTTAGGCTGAGCGAGCCATCGACGGGATCCGAATATTCGAACTCGTTTGCCTCGGCGACAGTGAGGCTACCGCTAGTGCGGCCGGGAAGCGACGGCAGAGCAGCGCGCAGTTCAGTTACCAGTTGCTCCGCTGCGGCGCTTTCGAGCACCTCATAATCGTGCCGCGCATAATAATTGCGGCCGAACCGCGCCCAGTGGTCGGCCATCAGCGCAGCCACGCTCTCGCCTCGCACCGCCAGGATATTGAGCCAGAGCAGCACCGCCCAGAGCCCGTCCTTCTCGCGAACATGGTCCGATCCGGTCCCGGCGCTTTCCTCACCACAAATGGTCGCCATGCCGGCATCGAGCAGGTTGCCGAAGAACTTCCAGCCGGTCGGCGTCTCGTGCAGCGGCAGGCCGAGTGCGTGCGCCACCCGATCGGCGGCGCCGCTGGTCGGCATTGAGCGGGCGATCCCTTTGAGGCCGCGAGCATAGCCGGGTGCGAGGTGTGCGTTGGCCGCGAGTGCCGCCAGCGAATCCGACGGCGTTACGAAAATATTGCGGCCCAGGATCAGGTTGCGATCGCCGTCCCCGTCCGAGGCGGCGCCGAAATCGGGGGCATCGGCACCGAACATCTGATCGAACAGCTCGTGTGCATGGACCATGTTTGGGTCGGGATGATGACCGCCGAAATCCGGCAGCGGCGTACCATTTACGACCGTTCCGGCCGGCGCTCCGAGGCGGCGCTCTAGAATTTCGTGCGCGTACGGGCCGGTGACGGCGTGCATCGCATTCGAAGCTGAGGCGAAAACCGCCAGCGATCAGCTCGCGGATGGCGTTAAAATCGAACAGCTGCTCCATCAGCTCGGCATAGTCGGCAACCGGATCGATCACCGTCAGGGTCATCCAGTTTCGCCGAGTCGGTGGAGATCGACGTCCGGAGCTTCCACCGTCAGGTAACGCTTGATGAGCCGCGACCGAGCGCAGATGGCCTCGGTGATCTTCTCCGGCGCCGGGCCGCCGTTGCCGATATTATACTTGATGCCGAAATCCTCGTCCGGACCTCCGGGATTATGGCTGGCGGAGAGGACGAGGCCGCCGAACGCCTCATATTTTCGGATGACGTTGCTCGCTGCGGGCGTCGAGAGAATGCCGTCACGCCCTACCAACACCCTCCCGAAGCCGTTGCCGGCCGCCATTCGGATCGCCGTCTGGATCACCTCCCGATTTAGGAAACGGCCGTCGCCGCCCAGCACCAGCGTCTGCCCGGCAAAACCGTCGAGCGCGTCGAACACCGACTGCACGAAATTCTCAACATAGTGCGGTTGCTGGAACACCCGCACCTTCTTGCGTAGGCCGGAGGTGCCGGGCTTCTGGTCGGCGAACGGTTTGGTGGTGATCGTCAGGGTCATCTGGCCACATTGCCAGCTCAAGATGACAGGTAAAACCGTCAGGAAAGGGGCGCCATCATTGCGGCCGCCACTTCAAGCGCGCTTAAAGCGGTGCCAGCTTGGGAACGAACGAACGACAGAAGCGAGAATGCCGCTACGGGGCCGCGAACGACCGGGCAGGATCTAAGTGGAAGTGAGCGGGTGCCCGTCATCGTTAGCCCAGCATGGTCGCCTAGAGAGTACTGGTTCCACAATTCCGCGACCAAATCTCCACGAATAATTCCGGAAGCTTACAGGGTTTTTTGACTTATCAGTCGAGCTATGCGTTACTACATAAGCTTCCAATAAGAATGACCGTAGCGTGCGCTGGATATAACGATCGGTCTGCGTCCGCATCTATTTTGCGGCTATGGCCATTCTTCCTAAATGTTGCTCACATCTGAGCTCAAACATCATTTTTATCATCGTCTCGCGATAAGGTCTTCGCTTTGCGCGGACTTCGCTATTCTATGGAGAAGTATCATGTCATACTCGCTCGGAAAAGTCATTGCGTCGGCTTCTCGCTCAACAGACCGTCACGACGGAAGACTGCCACCCGACGAAGCAATACTCGTTGCTTTGACTGCTGCACGCGCACTCGATCAACCAACGCGCATGCGTCGCGGCGGTAGTGAGGACATGCTGCGCTTCTTCGCCAAGCATTCAACTGCCTTCCCCTTCCTCAGCTTCGACTTCAGCTCCGTGGACGAGATGGAGGGTCACAAGAAGGTCACGCACGCGCGCGGTCTCCGGCGCGCCATCATGCGAGCGAGGCTTGACCCCGTTACATTGGAGCTGGATCGCCGGATCGACTGGGTGTCACGTGCGTGCAGCCTCTCCCCGATCGAAACCGCCATCCTCAGCGTGTGCGTGCGCGTGAAGCTCTATAGCGGCTGGCAACAGTTCCAGCGCGCCGTCGAAGAGGATCATACGAGTTCAACCCGATCGAGCTTCATCGAGCTTGTCACGGGATTTCCGGACTCTTCGGTGCGCGAGGCACTGCGATCAGGCAGCAAACTCCTTCGGACCGGACTAATCGAGGAACATTGCGACGGCCAATTCGCCGCATCGGAGGTCGTCTGCCGGATCGCGCGATCGGCCGGCGAGATGGCCCAACATTGGGAAGAGGAATTGCTCAGCAGGGCACCACCCTCGAGCCTCGCCTGGGAAGATTTCACGCACATTCAAGGGCGCGATCTCGCTGAAGCGTTGGTGCGCGGCGCGCTCGACACTGGTGCCGGCGCCAATCTCTTGCTGTACGGCATTCCCGGCACTGGCAAGAGCGAGTTTGCGCGTGCTCTCGCCGATCGCCTCGAGATGACGGCGCACTTCGTTGGCGAAACCGACGATGAGGGTGGCGAGCCCACCCGACGCGAGCGGCTCGCCCACTTCTCACTCGTGCGAGCACTGGTTCCTCCCGGAGCGCGCCGGCTGATCGTCGTCGACGAAGCCGAGGACGTCATGCTGCCACCCTCCGGCGATGAGCGCGTCAACGCGAGCAAGCTGTGGCTGAACCAGCTGATCGAGAGCACGCGCACGCCGATCATCTGGATCGTCAACGATATCGACAAACTGACGGCCCCGGTCATCCGGCGAATGTCGCTCGCCTTGCGCTTCGATCTGCCGCCCCGGGCCGTGCGGGAACGGGTAGCCAGCCGCCACGCGCAAACACTCGGATTGGATCTGGAGACCAAGGAACAGCAGCAGCTCGCGGCAATGCCCGTGTCGCCCGCGGTCGCCGCCACCGCCCTGACAGTGGCCAAGCGAACCGACGGCAGCATCGCGACGGCGATCGCCGCGGCTTACTCGGTACAACGCGCGCTCGGCGATCGGCAGCCGCTCTCGCGGATTGATGACGCGGTTTTCGATCCCGCGTTGTCCGTCGCCGATATCGATCTGACGCTGCTAACTCGAAAAATCGCCAGTCTCGACGATCAGCGTTGGTCGATGCTGCTCTCGGGCCCCTCCGGTACGGGCAAGAGCGCGTACGCCCGCCACGTCGCCACCGCATGCGGGCTGGAGCTGTTGGAAAAGCGAGCGTCCGATTTGCTGAGCATGTTCGTCGGCGGCACCGAAGCTGCGATCGCTGCGATGTTCGAGCAGGCGGTCGACGCCAACGCTGTTCTCATCATCGATGAGGCCGACAGCTTCCTGCGCGACCGTCGCACGGCGAGTGCCTGGTGGGACGTGTCGATGGTCAACGAACTGCTGAGCTGGATGGAGGCCCACCCCCTCCCCGTCATCGCCAGCACCAACTTCGCCGACATGC
>JAFAYW010000345.1 GCA_019240125.1 Alphaproteobacteria bacterium | reverse complement strand
AAATCGACCTCAGGGAGCTCCATGACGAGATCACTGACCGGCGAGCCGTCAGCGGCGTCGACGCGATTATCCGCGCTCGGACGGGAGCCGCCGCATGAGCCCGGTCGATCCCTTCGCCCTCGGCGGCCAACAGGGCACAGAGGCGCTCCAGAAGCGCTGGGATGCGCTCGCGCGGGAGCTGGTACAGATAGGCCGCCTTTTGCCGCCGCCTGCCCAGGAACCGCCGCCGCCGGCAACCCGCCCGGAGCCCACACCGGCCGAGAATGAGGCACTGCGCATCGAGTGCGAGGCCATCGCCGCCCAACTCCGCGCGCCCTTGTCGGAGGGCGATGCGGGGCTGATCACTGCGCTACAGCGCTGGCATGACATGCAGCCTCGCATGCGTCTCTCCGACCGGGGGTTCAATGTCACCGTTGACAATGAATGCGAGATCATCGAGCCGATCGCCTATGCCGCCGAGGAAGAGCTGGATGATTACATCGAGCAGACGCCTGCCGAGGGGTTGCCTGGAGTGCTCGTCAAGCTTCGATTTCTGGCAGGGAAGCGCGGCATTTTTGCCGACGAATATGTGGATATCTTCGGCCAACTGACTGAGGTAGTCGCCGCTGCATGTCACCAGCGTGGGTGGCACACGGGACGGTGAAGGCGTAGGGTAAGACTGCTTGGGGCTGGCGCATTCCATCCCTAGGCGATCGTGAAACTTGCCCCGGTCAGCGATGGCCGGGGCTTTTTCTTGTCAGCCGCCGAACGGGGACCATGGCACTGCCGCAAGCAATTCCTGACGACGCTATACCGTTGTCTGGGTAGGTATCACAATCCGAAGGCGTTCTACCGCAACACCAGCGCGTTGGCGTTGGACGGCGATCTTATCCAGGGTGAGAATTAGGTCTTTGGGCTGCATTCGGTAGGGGCTATGGCACTTTGCACCGCTTCGACCAAATCCAACGCCACGGGTTTGTGCAACACGCGTGTGACACCAAGATCAGCAGCCTGGGCTGCGATGTCTGGGCCCAGAACGGCGCCGAACATCAGCACCGGCGCGGTGGCGGACACTGCCCTCCGGAACCGGCGGACAACCTGCAAGCCACTAAGCCCGGGCATGTCCTGGTCAACAATCAGCAGCGCGATACTCGGCACTTCCGCGAGAAACTCGGCTCCACTTTCATAAGTAACGACCGTGAAACCGTACGTATGCAGGAGAAAACGAACCGCCTCGCGCACAGCGGCATTGTCATCAATGATCGCGATCATCGGCATTTGATGATCTACAGCGGCCGGGTGGGGAGTGACTGTCATTTCATTGCTCATTCGGGTAACGTGGCCACTGCCATATGGTGCATTAATAATGGTACTACCGCTCGCTATGAGGCTACGTGATTAGGCGTGAAATCGTGAGACGCGCCCGGTGCAGAAGAATTAATTCATCAGGGCAGCAGCTGCAGAGCCACTTAATCGGCGCCAGCGCGGAATTGCCGCAGAAACGCTGGGGGTATGCGACGGACAGTTGGTCCGTCGCATCGTTCACCACCGACACAGCCGACACGGTCGGGGTTACGGGACAGGGACATTCGACGCTCCATCCGCCGAGCTACCAATATTGACGAAAAGGTCCGCGAACGCATCCGAGACAACCAAGAGATCGCTGACAGCGGAGTTGAGCTGGCTGCGCTGGCTTCGATGGAGCCGGCGCAACGGTCGAGCGCCTTCAGTTGGTGATGCGCAGCCAGAAGATCATCTCGGAACCGGCAGACAATCGGGCTTGTCGCTTCTCAGCGTCGCCTAACCGCATTGGCAATCGCAACGGCGATCCCTTCAGATGTTAGGGAATCGGGCGGGTTGGCTCAGGCCGAGGGAGAACTCCGATGGTCAATCCCACTACTTAGGCGAAGCAGAGTCAGTATTGCAGCCTGACTTCGTCCAGTATAAGCAAGGCCAGCACGACGCCTGTCTAACTTGGGTCCTTCCGCCGAAGTGATGCCAGGAGCCGTGCCGCATTATTGGCGCGCTCGCATTGGGTGATGGCATTGCGAACGGCGTCCACCTGACTGAGGGGTGCCTCCTCACTCAAGCAGCGCTGCAGCCCTAATAGGTAGAAGGTTGCGGCGGTAAGCGAGTCTACAAGGTCTCCAAAGATCATGGTGTCGTTGGGTCGTTCAGCGACGCAGCCGATAGATTGGCCTCTGTTGGAGATCATACGGTGGACTTTCACAAAGATTTAGCAACGTTCATACAGAGTTGCCCGTCTGCGGACCCAGTTTCTGGCATACATCTAAAGATTATCATACATCTTAAACATAAAACTCCGGGGGGCTTTTGGTTTTCACAAGTCTTCACGAAGAGAAGTTTATAAATATAGTTAATGTTGCTGCTGTGGCCGGTATCCTCCTCCATAGCAACATCATCTTCACGCCGAATTCACCTTAAAGCGCGACCACGCCAGTCGCTGATCAACCTTGCTCTGGGCAGTAAGTTCAGATCGGACGCTTCCGGCATAAAGGACCACTATCCGGTTTGCTATCCAGGTCCACGGGGGACCGGTCTCGCGACCGGTTGTTGATCAGCTATAAGCCAGCACGAGTTCAGTCCGATGGATTGCCAAGGCTCGATGCGTGGTGTTTCAGGCCCGACCTTGCGTCTGCAGCCAGCGTAGCACCGGCGCGAGGAGCTCTTGAAAACACGCCATCTTCACCGGAACGGGCAGGTAGGGATCGATATTGCGGATGGCGGTGAAGGCGTCCAAGACCGCTGGGGGCACGTCCGGCTGTTGTTTGACGGCGGCGAACAGGGCGTCGATATGAGCCAATGCCCGCTGCATCTCGGGTGGTTCTGAGGGGTGCATGGTCAGGCTTCTAATTGCCCTTTATTAGGGCAGCAAGTATTTGGCTGTCTGCGCCTACAGCCGCGGTGCCCGAAGGCACGAGATACGCAGGCCATCTCCGACCGCGTGAGCCTTAGTGTATCGGCCCATAGCGCTGCGGCGCACTGAGTGCCTTGATCGCCGATCTGATCCGCCGCCACACCGTGTGCCCTTCTTCGTCGCCGGCTGCGAGCATACGGTCTATCATCCGTCCAGCTTCAGCTAACGCCGCACTCCCATGCCGCTCGATCAACATGTTGGCGGCACGGTAGATGTCGAGATCGGAGACCATTACCCCAACATGCCTGATGGCCCTTACACCGAGGAAGAGCTTGTCACTATCCGGAAGTGGTGCGGCTACCGCGACGCCGTGCGAGCGGAGATCAGCCGCCTCTGGTTTGAAGAGGTGCCGAAGTTGACGGCCGAACAACGCGCCAGGTTCGCGAAGGACGCTGAGGAAACCGAGCAAGCCCTAAAGGACACCGAGGCTGAAATCGGGCGTCGCGGCGGCCCGGTCGATTAGCGACAGCTCGCGTGCAATGGCTAGGGTCGTCAGAATCGATACCGATGAGGAGATCGGCTACTTCGTCGACCTGCATGGACCGCTGGAGGATCGAGAGGGCTACTCCTTTGGCGCATGGCTCCTCGTCGATGGCACGTACCGCGCCGAGCCGGCGATCGGCGCCGAGCCGCGCAAGATCAACATACTGGTCGACTATCCCGATCGAGCCGATTTCGCGCTACTAGTGACGCCGACCTACCTCGACTTCATCATGAGCCACCCCGCCTTTCGCCCGCTGACACCGCGAAGGCGGCAATCAGGGAGACACCGGCCGTGAAGCAGTTCGCGAAGAGCCTCCTAGCCACCGCCGGGTTGGTGGCTGTTCTCTGGTCGCCAGCGCACGCGGATGATCCGCAGAAGTTCTCGACCGAAGACAGCGCGACGAAATTCTGCAAGGCGGGCAACGTCGTGTGGTTCAACCCCGACAGCAAGATTTACTTTGCGCCGGGAGCACAATTTTACGGCAAAACCAAAAATGGCGGTTACACCTGCAAGGCGACCGCAGAAAAAAGTGGCTATACGGCCACGAAAGGCAACTGACGAACCAGGCTTTGATCCTTTTGCCTAGCGGAGATGAACGATGAGTATTTTCGGCTCGATCTCAGAGGCCTTCTCGCAATTTGAGGGGGGAAGCGGTCCCTCAATCCTCACGACAGCTCTACAGGGAACTGGCTTGGGCGGCAACGGCGGGATCGTCAATGCCCTTCAGGAGAACGGACTGGCCGGCCATGTTGAGTCGTGGTTATCCGGTGGCGAGAATATGCCGATTACCGCCGACCAGCTCCGCGCCGTGCTCAGCAATGAACAGGTTCAGCAGATCGCCACGCATTTTGGTTTGCCTGTCGATACCGCGCTAAACCTCCTTGCCCAGCCTCTCCCTGCCGCAGTCGATCAGGCGAGCCTCAACGGCTCGCTCAGCGACGCCTCTGCCTGAAGGCTGGGTTGCCTGCTCTGGTAACTTGAAGGGGACAAAGATCATGCGGACTACCACGATGGCCGTGCTTGCGGCTCTGATGATGCCGGGTATCGCTGTTGCACAAACGGCGGGCAGCCGTCCAGCAGCTCCGGCAACTCCGCCCTCAGCCGCGACGCCGACACCCGCAGCGCCAGCCGCGGGGCAATACACCAGCGAGGCCGATGCGAAGGGCCACTGCGCGAGCGATATGGTCGTGTGGATGAATAACGCATCGCACGTCTACCACTACGCGGGCGCTCGCGATTACGGTCATACCAAGAGCGGTGGGTATATGTGCAAGGCAGACGCTGACAAGGCCGGTCGAGCCGCGAAAAACGAAAAGCCACCGAAATAGTGTCTGCGCCGACTGCCGCCCTGTTGGTTCTGATCGCGATCGGCGGGGTGGATGCTGCGCCTTGCCAGAAAAGCCATACGGCGTTTCAGCAGATGACTGCCGATGTTCGAAACGCCATCGCAGTCTACGAGCAGTGCATCACCGGCAGCAATGGCCGCGCGAACTGTGCCGACGAGTTTGAGGATTTGCAGATCGCCCAGGACCGGTTCGAGATGATTGTTACTGACCTGGCGAACGGATGTCGGTGAAAGAGACTCGCTAAAGCTCGAAGCGGAAGAGGCCACGAGGGGTCGGGCTTCCTTCGGTGCGCCGCAAACTCTCTCACCGGCGGCGCCAACAGTGACGGTGTCAGCCCCGGCCGTAAGGATGTCCGTACCAGCTACGACCCCAGCTACCGCGGTAGTAGTTCGGCCGGCAATAGCCCGCGTAGTTCCGGTGTCCGCAGTCACCATACGCTTCGATCATCGGGGATGTCGGCGGGGCGAAAATGGCGGCGGCGAGTGGAGTGGCATCGGCCGGTAAAGCAGCTGCGGCCAGAACAAGGAACCCGGTCGATAGCTGCACTGCTAGACGCATGATTACCTCCTGCGATGTTGGCTTTCCCCACACAATGCCGATGTCGTCGGTCAGCGCGCGCGCCGTTGGGAGCGCCGGGAGCGATGGTCGCCGGTCTTTAGCTTGCGGCTCCCCGGCGGCTAAAGCCACGGCTTCATGGTTTTGGCCTTTCCGCGATCAAGCGGCGCACGATCGCCGCGCGGACGAATTCAGCGATCCAGCCTAACAGCAGGCCGAGGGCCGGGTTGATGGTCACGGTGACGAGTGCTGTTGCGCCGATCACCCACAAGCAATCGGGATCAAGGCGAACAGCGCCGCAGCGTGATCTGAGAAGGCCACGGCGGGCACAAGCAGCGCCGTGCCGAAGATGATCGGCGCTAGGCCGGTGCGCGCCCCGAAACGAAATTGTGCCGCGAGACCTCCGACCCCGTGGCACATCGGCATCGCACCGAACGGGCACAGCAGTACATTCGCCAGACCCGACGACAGCGCCAATCGGCGCTCGCTTGCAACCGATCCAGTTGATGGAAACAGCTCGCGCGCAAGGCTCGCCGTCACGATTACCGCATTGGTTAGCGTTAGCGAGAGCTGCGGCAGCACGGCAACCTCAAAGCTGCGCCAGACCTCCGGCCAGCTCGGGATGACGAGATGCGGCACACTTGGGCTTACGGCAAAACCATTCAGTACGATCCCATTGCCGGTCGCCCATTCGGCGAGAGCCGCCGCAGCGATAACGATCGGCGCCGCCGGGCACTGCGGAATGCGTTGCAGTAGGAACAGCGCTGCCAGTGACGCAAAGCCAATCCATGGCGTTTCGAGGATCAGCTTGAGGCCGAGGGCCGCCATCAATATCCCTAGCCCGAGCTGAAGCCCCACACTAACCGATTGTGGAATCGCTCGCGCGAGGCGGCCGATCCAGCCAGTGATCCCGAGCACAAGCAGCACGACGCCGATCATCATACCGGCGGCGGCGACCTCGCCCGGCCGAAGGCCGCCCGTGAGGATCACCGCCGATATTGCTTTCATCGGCTGCACCGGCAGGGGCAGCCCGTAAAACAGGCCCGTGGCGATTAGGAAGGTCGCAAAGCCAAAAAGCACACCCGTCGGGGCGA
>JAFAYW010000344.1 GCA_019240125.1 Alphaproteobacteria bacterium | reverse complement strand
CATCACTATCAATCAGCCCAATGCTCGTAACGCCATCGCGCCTCAGACCATGGACCAGCTTGGGCAGGCCATAGTCGGCGCCAAGGGCGCGCTGTGCCTGGTCATTCGGGGCGAGGGAGATACGGCGTTCGTTTCGGGCGGGGACCTCAAGGAGCTTAGTGCGTTGCGAACCGAAGAGCAGGCGGCAGCCATGGCATGGCGGATGCGGTCGCTTTGTGATGAGCTCGCGAATTTCCCCGCCCCGGTCGTCGCCGCGCTAAACGGGCACGCACTCGGGGGCGGAGCGGAGGTCGCGGTCGCCGCCGACATACGGGTGGCCGCAGACGACATCAAGATCGGGTTCAATCAGGTGTCCCTCGGAATAATGCCGGCTTGGGGTGGCGCGGAGCGACTCGCGGCCCTCGTCGGCCGCGGCCGCGCGCTAATGCTCGCGGGCACCGGGGGCGTACTCACCGCCGATCAAGCCGAAAGGGTCGGGCTGGTGGATCGCGTGCTGCCTAGGGCGACGTTCGAAACTGAGTGGCGTTCCTTGGCACGGGCGCTGGCAAATAGGCCTGCCGGCGACATCAAGCGCGTCATCTCGGGCGTGCCGGCCCACGACGCCGTCGCAGCTTTCGCCTCGCTATGGGTATCCGAAGAGCATTGGGCCGCGGCGGACCGAGTGATGAAACGCAGCCGATGAATCAGTCGCGATCGCGATCATCTTGATGCCCGGCGCCAACGGCTTCACATGGTCGCGGGGGGTTCGGCCGGATCGGTGCTTGTCGGATCAGTGAACTAATCGGATTTATCGGCGGTGGCGGACTCGATCAGCAGCAGACCAGCGGCGGTATATGGATCGCATCGACCCTCAGCGACGGCAGCGGCCAAACCGGCGAGTTGAGGGTGGCTGTGCAGACGAGTTTGCGCCAGAGACAGGATCTGTGCCCGAGCACGCGATGCCCTCCGGGCGGGCGTGTCGGCGCGGTGGTGCGCGTCGATCGCGGCTATCAGTTCGGTAAGGCCCTCGGAGCGCGCTGCAACGAGTGTGAGGACTGGGGCCGATGTCTCGGCCCGCAGATCGCGGGCGGTTTCCCTCGCGCCCTCGCGGTCGGCCTTATTGACGACCACAATGTCAGCCACTTCGAGTAGGCCTGCTTTCGCGGCCTGTACTGCGTCACCCGCACCGGGATTGAGGATGACGACGGTGGGATCGGCGACGGCGGCGATCTCGATCTCCGACTGACCGACACCGACCGTTTCAAGCACGATCAGGTCGTAGGACAGTGCTGCAAGGAGCTGGATCGCCGCGGGGACCACGGCGGCGAGACCGCCGAGGTGACCGCGGGTTGCAATCGAGCGGATGAACACATCGGAATCGTTGATGTGGGCGGTCATCCGGATGCGATCGCCGAGGATGGCGCCGCCGCTGTAAGGCGATGACGGGTCCACCGCGAGCACCGCGACTCGCATTCCCCGTTCGCGGTAGGCGCCAACCAGCACGGCGATCGTCGTCGACTTTCCTGCGCCGGGAGGACCAGTAATGCCGATAACCCGGGCGGAGGCTGTGTCCAAAGCTGCCAGCACATCGTCGCGACGAGCGCCCTCGATCAGGCTCAGCAGACGACCCGTCGCTCGGGTAGAGCCGCTCAGCGATGCCTGGATGAGATCAGCGACATTCATACATCACCATCAGATCCGGGTTTCCCGCAACCGCTCTGACTCGCCGCGATGACGAAACGATGCCAGGACGCTGTTGCCGGTAAGGCCTACCGTCGGCTCGTGGCTAGCGACGTAGAGCATTCGTTCCCTTCCGGCGATATCGCCCAATGATCGAACAGTGGTTTGTACTGCAGCCGACTGTGGCCGCAAACTCAGAGATTAGCTCCGCCGTGCTCATCAAGACGCGGTGGTGCGCCGTAATCGGGTTCATACCCGTCGATCCGAATTGGGCTTCGGATCAACCGAAATGCGCCCGCGGCAACGATCACCTCCGGATTGGCGGTGAGCGCTTCGGGCAGCGTTCGGACGGCAGCGACCGGCACGCCGAGTGGACGCAGCCGCGATTCCCAGTTCGCGGCGGTATCGGTAGCCAGCGCGCTGCCTACTAAGGTGAGAACTTCGTCGCGGCGGGCGGCCCGCTCCGTCATCGTCTCGGGCCCTGCGATGTTGGCCTCAGCGGCGAATATTTTCCAGAATTTGTCGTGGGTGATAAACAGTGCCAGGAATCCGTCTGCAGTCGAAAAGAGCTGAGCTGGGACGTAATACGAGTGTGCACCCATCGGCAATCGCTGCGGCTCAATGCCGTCGTTGAGGTAGGCCGACGCGCGATAGTTCA
>JAFAYW010000336.1 GCA_019240125.1 Alphaproteobacteria bacterium | reverse complement strand
TCGCTGTCGCCCTGCAACAGGCGGATGCGGCGGAACGGGATGCCGAGCCGCGCCGCCAATACCTGCGCAAAAGGCGACGCATGACCCTGTCCGTAATCGAGCGTACCGGTGATGATCGTGACGTCACCGTTGGCTTCAAAGCGGATGCCGCCCATCTCGCGCCCCGGCGGTCCCGTCAGTTCGAGGTAATCGCTGATGCCGCGGCCGCGCAACTTGCCGCGCGCCCGGCTTTCCTCCCGGCGCGCCGGGAAGCCGTCCCAGTCTGCCAGTGCCAGCGCGTCTTCGAGAACACCGGGGAAATCGCCGCTGTCATAGGTCGTGCCGTTGGGGCTTTTGTACGGCATCGCCTCGGGGCGGATGTGGTTGCGCCGGCGCAGTTCGACGCGGTCGATCCCCATCTCGGCCGCCGCCGTGTCGACCAACCGCTCCATGTAATAATTCGCCTCCGGCCGCCCGGCGCCGCGATAGGCTCCGACTGGCGTCGTATTGGTGAACACGCATTTTGTGTTCACCTCGATCAGCGGCGTCTTGTAGACGCCGAGCGTATTGCGCTGCGCATTGCGCGTCGACGGGCCGGCCGCGCCATAGGTTGAGCCGAGATTGCCATGCCCGGTCAGCCGCACCGCGAGGAAATTGCCGTCCTTGTCGAGCGCCAGCTCGGCGGTCATGTCATGGTCGCGGCCGTGGGTATCCGACATAAAGCTGCCAGACCGCTCATCGGTCCATTTGACCGGCCGCCCGAGTTCACGCGCCGCCTGCAGGATGCAGTAATATTCCGCCATATCCGGCTGCTTCATGCCGAACGAGCCACCAACCCGGTCGGTGACGATGCGCACCTGGTCGCGCCCGACGCCAAACACGTTGGCGATGTAATTGCGAAACCCGAAGACGCCCTGGCAGCCGACATTCAGCGTGAAGTGCTGTCGCTCGGTATCGTATTGCGCGATCGCGGCGCGCGGCTCCATCGGGTTGACGACGATGCGGTTGTTGCGCAGCCGCAATTTGGTGACGTGGTCGGCGCCGGCAAAGGCGGCGGCCACCGCCTCGCCGTCGCCATAGTGGAAATCGAGCCCGACATTATGCGGCACGTCGTCATAGATTTGCGGCGCATCGGCGGCATCCGCCTGGCTCGGCTCGCTGATGGCCGGCAGCGGGTCGATATCGAGCACGACAGCCTCGGCCGCGTCCTTCGCCTGCGCGACGGTCTCGGCGATGACTGCGGCGACCGGGTGTCCGACATAGCGCACCTTGTCGGTCGCCAGCGCGTGCCGCACCGGCTGTAGCATCGGCGTGCCGTCGCGATTGTTCATCACCTGCCGCGCCGGCAACGGCCCGATGCCCGCCGCCGCAAGGTCGGCCGCGGTGTACACCGCCAGCACGCCCGGCATCGCTTTCGCGTCGGCCGTGTCGATGCCGCGCAGAATGCCATGGCCATATGGGCTGCGCACGATCACCGCGTAGACCTGGCCGGGCAGGTTGATGTCGTCGGAGTAGTGCGCCTCGCCGCGCAACAGCACGGGATCTTCCGAGCGCGGCACCGGCTGCCCGACGGCAAACCGGTCATCTTCCACCTGCCATTCCGAAGGATCGATGCGATCATCCATGGCTCAACATCTCCGTTGTGGGCTGTGGGTTTCCCCGGAGCCTCGTTAAATGGCGCAGCCGATGCAAGAGCAGCTTGTGCCGGGCTTGCCTGCGTCAAGGCGCGATGCGGCTCCACGCGCTCCAGACCTGCGCAATTCCAGTTGGTTCCTGGGGCCTCGCGGTTTTACACTTACGCCTTCTCGCGAAGGGAGGGTAAGGACATGTCTGAAGCACCAGCAAAAACCCGGTTTACCGCCGGTCAGCTGACATTCGCCGTGCGGCACGAACTGTGGGACGGCAATATTCAGGATCATTGCGACCAAGGCGTCGCGATCATGGTCAATGGCGAGGTTGAGGGCAAGACGACCACATTGCTGCGGTTTAACTGCTTCGACCTTGAAAAGAGCTACGTCTACGGGCCGGAAAACGACAAGCTGACGCTTGAATCGCCGATGATGCTGGGCGGCCAGCCGCAGACCCGCATCTTCCGCATGGACCCGATCGCCGACGGCAACCCGATCAGCTTTACGATCAAGACTCTCGGCACCAAGCTGCCGCAGATGCTTGAGCGCGCCGGCTACCCGGAATTCGCCCAGTCGGTCGAGATGTCCGCGGTTCGCGATGTGCTGCCGGAAGTCGAGGCCTGCGCCCGCGCGTTGTTTGCGACCAAGCGCAACACCGTAAAGCACAATCGCGGCACGCACATCTTTGATGTCGGCGCGGTTCGCTTCGGCCTCGAGATGCGCCGCCTGCCGGTCGGCGATGGCGGGCTCGCCATCCACGTTCTCGCCGATATCGGCGGCACGCCGGGCAAGGCCTATACGGAAGAGACCGAGCTGCTGGCGTTCGATCATTTCTGGAATGGCGCGCACTATCATTACGGCCCGCGCAACAAGAACCACCGCATCTATTGGGATCGTACGATCGTCGAGAATCCGCTGGCCTGGACCCTCGAGCAGATCGAGACCGGTAAGCTCAAGGCGATGATCGAGCGCGCCGGCTATCCCGGCATCGCGGCCGATCTCGACGAGTCGCGGGTGCGCGACGTGTTCCCGGCGATGAAGAAGCAGGCGCTGGCGATGTGGGAAGAAGGCGAACGGCTGACCGGGCATGGTGGTCTGCCGCTCGAAGTCACCCCGAACCTCGCCGCCGCCGAGTAACCCGGTTCCGAGGTCGGAAACAGAAACGCCGCTCGGTTCCCCGAGCGGCGTTTTTCTTTGGGGCCGGCAGGGCGGCGCGCTTCTCGCACCGTGAACGCCTCCGGCAAAATGCGAACCACCGATGTTATGTCTGCGAGAGTTTTAGCCTGCCCCCTTAGGGCTGCTCGGGGCTCACAGCGCCTTGCAGGAGCCGTCGCACTCATCGGCGAAGAGGCTGAGGCCGCAGGCGCATGGGCCGCGATGGCCCGGAATGGGTTGAGCCGCGCCGGGCTCTGATGTCACGCTCGCCTGGGGCGGCTGGCGATCGCGCCGCAATTCCTCCATGCGCGCGCGGATCGTCGCGAAATCATCTGCAGCGTGCGGCCGTGACATGGTTACCTCCGGAGCCCGGACTATCATGCGCCGCAACGCTTGCCAACCGTCGCCCGCTTCTCCCAGGAGTTGACCCTGATGACGATCGAAATCAACGGCATGGCGCATGTCATTCTGACGGTCAGCCGCTTTGAGGTGGCACGCGAATTCTATCGGCAGCTGTTGCCGGCGCTTGGCATGAAGCCTGTGTTTGATAGCGACCGGCTGTTCTATTGCGTCGGCGCCCGGACCGCTATCGGCATCGAGCCGTGCGACCCGGAATATGCCGGCGAGCGTTTTGTGCAACCGCGCGTCGGACTGCACCATCTCTGCCTGCGCGCCCGCTCGCGCGACGATGTCGACCGCTGCGCCGAGCTTCTGCGCGACATCGGCGCGACGATCGTGCGTGGGCCGCAGGAGGGCGGCTGGGCCCCAGGCTATTATTACGTGCTGTTCGAGGATCCCGACGGTATCCGCCTCGAAGTCAACCACGTCCCCGGCGCCGGCCTGCTCGCGACAGACGCCGCCTTCAACCCGTCGGAAGGGTATGTCTGACCGTCGGATACGGGCAGTGGCGCGGGTTCAACGGGGGGATTAGGCTTCGCGTAGACGCCCTTGAGAGCGACCGGGAGGAGACGCGACATGGAAAAGATCGGCAGCGGCGACTACACCTACGAAGTCATCCGCGACTTCTTCAAACTGCCGGACGGGCAGAGCTTTGGCATGATCAGCCGGGTCGGGTCGGATGACCAGGACCGCATCTACGTCTTTCAGCGCAAGGACCCGCCGGTCGTCGTGTTCAATCGCGATGGCACCTATATCGGCGCCTGGGGCACCGGCGAGGTCACCGATCCGCACGGCCTGAAGGTGTTCGGCGACACCGTCTACACCACCGACCGCAGCGACTCCGTCGCCAAATCCTTCACCCTCGACGGCAAGGTCAAGCTGGCACTGGGCAAAGCGGGACAGCATTCCGACACCGGCAAAGTCGATAACTGGCTTGTTGAGCGCGCTGCCGGCCCGTTCAACCATCCAACCGAGATGGTGCAACACCCGACCAACGGCGACATCTATGTCTCTGACGGGTATCGCAACGCCCGCGTCCACCGGTTTTCGCCGGACGGCAAGCTGCGCACATCATGGGGTGCGCCGGGCAAGGCGCCGGGAGAATTTCATCTGCCGCACAGCATTGCCTTTGACGATGCCGGCCGGCTGCTCATCGCCGACCGCTCGAACCGCCGCATCCAGATCTTCACGCCGGAGGGCGAATATCAGGGCGAGTGGACCGGCATGGGCGGCCCCAACGACATCAGTCGCGGCAAGGACGGCAATTACTACATCGCCGAGCAGGAAGCCGACGGCAACCCCGCCTATATCTGCGTCCGCGACCCGCAAGGCCAGGTGCTGGCCCGGCTGGAGAGCCGCCACGTCCACGGCGTCGGCGTCGACTCGCGCGGCGATATCTATGCCGGCCTGACGGTCGATCGCAGCGTCGACAAATTCGTCCGCCTGCGCTGACCGTGTGACATAGAAAGGGTATGTCGTCCCTGCGAAAGCAGGGACCCACTTGTGAACTTAGGAGTTGTTGCGCGGTGGTCCCTGCTTTCGCAGGGACGACAACTAATACTTAAACAACTCGGGGTGCACTCTCAGGGAACGCCCCCTAAGTTCGAGCCGGTACTTAAAACTCCGCCTCGAATTCCTCGATCTCGTCGGGCTCGGTCTTGGCGGCTTCAGCCCATTCGAGCATTTCGGGGATTGTCAGGATGTGCTCGGCATAGGCGTCGCACACGGTGTCGAGCGGCACGCCATAGGTGCGGTAACGGGTCGCCACCGGCGCGTACATCGCATCGGCCATGCAGCGCTGGGTGCCGAACAGGAAGGGGCCGCCATGCGCCGCGAGGCATTCCCGCCAGATGACCGAGATGCGGTCGATATCGGCCTGCGCCCGCGACCACACGCGGAACCCCGGAAAATGCGCCTTCAGGTTCATCGGCAATGAGGAACGCAGCGCGGTGAAACCAGAATGCATCTCACCGCAGATCGAGCGGCAGCGGGCGCGTGCCGCCGGGTCGCGCGGCAACAGTCCGGCATCGGGGCAGACCTCGTTGAGGTATTCGCCGATCGCCAATGTGTCCCACACGGCGATGCCGTTATGCGTCAGGCACGGCACCAGGATCGAGGATGACAGCAGCAGCAGTTCGGCGCGCATCGCCGGGTCATCGGCCGGCACGATACGCTCCTCGAAGGGCAGCCCGGCAAACCGCGTCAGCAGCCAGCCGCGCAATGACCACGAGGAATAGTTCTTGCTGGTGATGGTGAGAGTCGTTTGGCTCATCGACGCTCCTCCTCAACCGCCTGACGGCGGTTCTGGGTTTTCCCTTGCGCGGGCCGGACGCAAGCACCATGCCATAGCGGCGCCGCCAGCGAATGACGCGGATCAATGGCACGGCGCTCGTTTTATGCGCGGCACTATGGCGATCCGATGACAGGACGAAGATGACCGAGGCGAAATCGCGCGGCTTGCGCATCGTCGGCGGCGTGCACCGTGGCCGCCGACTCGTAGCACCGCCGGGAGATGCCGTTAGGCCGACCAGCGACCGCGCCCGTGAGGCGCTGTTCAACATCCTGTCGCATGGCAGCTTCGCCGCCGGTGGGTTACCTTTCGCTGATCGGCCGGTGCTCGACGCCTTTGCCGGCACCGGCGCGCTCGGACTCGAGGCTCTGTCGCGCGGCGCCGGCACCGTGGCCTTTATCGAGGATGACCGGGTCGCCCTCGACACCCTCCGCCGGAACGTCGCATCGCTCGGCGAGGAGGACCGCACCCGCCTCCTTCCTGGCGACGCGACCCGACCGCCGCGCGCCGCCTTTGCCTGCGCCGTCGCCTTTCTCGACCCGCCCTATCACACCGGCCTCGCGGTGCCGGCGCTGCCGGCGCTGGCGGCTGCCGGTTGGCTGACACCCGACGCGCTGGTCGTCGTCGAAGTGGCGGCGCGGGAGGAACTGCCGTTGATCGCGGGGTTTACCGTGTTGGACCAGCGCGTTTACGGTGCGGCACGGCTCGTCTTTCTGGGCCGCGGCACCGACAACCCGGAGAGTTGACATGGCCGATACCCTGCCGCGTGTCACCCTGCCCGATGGCGAGGAGGTGCCGGGCTTTGGCCTCGGCACCTGGCATATGGGCGAAAATCGGCGTCACGCCACCGACGAGATCGCCGCCGTCAAGCTCGGGATCGAACTCGGCCTGAGATTGATCGACACGGCCGAGATGTACGGCAACGGGGCTGCCGAGGAGATCGTCGCGGCGGCCACCGCCGGTCAGCGCGACGGTTTGTTCATCGTCAGCAAGGTATTGCCCTCGAATGCGTCACAGAAGGGCGTCATCGAAGCGTGCGAGCGCAGCCTCCGACGGCTGAAGACCGACCGTATTGATCTCTATCTGCTGCATTGGCGCGGCTCTCATCCGTTTGCCGAGACGCTGGCCGGGTTCGAGCGGCTGCAGCGCGATGGCAAGATCCGCCATCACGGCGTCAGTAATTTCGGCCTCGACGACATGCAGCAATGGGTGAGGCTGAGCGGCGGCAAGACCGTTGCGACCAACCAGATCCTCTACAATCTCAGCCGCCGGGGCCCTGAATGGGACCTCATTCCCTGGTGCGGCGAGCGCGGCATTCCGATCATGGCCTATTCACCGATCGAGCAGGGCCGCATCCTCAACAACCGTACCTTGCAGCAGGTTGCCGGTCGCCACGGCGCGACCGCCGCGCAGGTGGCGCTCGCCTGGCTATTGCGTCAGCCGGGCATGATCGTGATCCCCAAAGCCACCAACCCGGCCCACGCCAAGGAGAACAGAGCCGCCGCCGAATTGCGCCTGACCGAGGATGATCTGGCGGTGCTCGATCGCGGCTTCCCGCCGCCCAAGGGACGCAGCACGCTCGGCATGCTCTAGGTCCGCGGCGCTGCACGCCATTGCCCGGCAGCCACATTCTCGTCACAGTGCTTACCATCGCGAAGCAAAGCCGGAGCCGCCATGGCAGATATGACGATCTATCTCGGCAACAAGAATTATTCGTCGTGGTCAATGCGGCCATGGCTGGCATTGAAGCACACCACCGTCGCGTTTGACGAAGTCGTGATCCCGCTATTCGAGCCGGGCAGCCGCGAGACAATCCTCAAATTCTCGCCATCCGGCCGGGTCCCCGCGCTGCATCACGGCGACACGGTCGTGTGGGAAAGCCTCGCGATCTGCGAATACCTCGCCGAGTCCTTCCCGACCTTCAATCTCTGGCCGAAGGACCCGGCGATCCGCACCACGGCACGCGCCGTCAGCACCGAGATGCATGGCGGCTTCGCGGCCCTGCGTCAGCAATTGCCGATGAATGTGCGCTCGACCTTCCCGGGGCGCGACATCAGCCTCGAGCTCCAGGCCGACATCAACCGCGTCATGGCGATCTGGCGCGACTGTCGCACCCGCTTTGGCGACGGCAAAGGAGACTTTCTGTTCGGCTCGTTCACCATCGCCGACGCGATGTACGCGCCGGTAGTGACCCGCTTTCGCACATACCGCATTGAGATGGAGCGCGAGGCGGAGCTGTATTGCGAGGCAATCATGGCCTTGCCGGCGATGCAGGAATGGCTGACCGCCGCGCGCAACGAGCCGATGATTATCGAGCGTTACGAGTTCTG
>JAFAYW010000325.1 GCA_019240125.1 Alphaproteobacteria bacterium | reverse complement strand
CGAACCAGGCGCGCCCGGAAAAGACGCCGGAATCTTCCCACATCGCCACCGCCTCTGCATCGTTGTCGGCGATGATGACGTCGCGCAGGATGCCCATTCCCTGCCCGCGCGGCCGGCCGGAAACCTCCGCGTAGAGATCGAAAAGGCGCTCCTCGTGCGCCCGGTGCATCGCCGGCAGGATCGCGGTCACGCTCTCCCGGGCGCACCAGCGGATGCTGTTTTCCGAACTGGCGAAAGGCTGAAAGATCGGCGGGTGCGGCTTTTGCAGCGGTTTTGGCACGACCCCGACCGCCTTCAACACCCCGTCCTCGACCCCGGCTCCCCATTTCGCGGTCGTGTCGAGGGTCCAGGGCGTGCCGGCGACCGGGATCTTCCAGTACTTGCCCTGGTAGGCAAGCATCGGCTCGGTCCACGCCTTTTTAATGATGCGAAAGCATTCCTCGAAGGCAGCCCTGTTGGCCGCGTCGATTTCGTCGTGCTGGTGCGGCAAGGCGCCGTGGATGCCGTGCGTCTGCTGCCCCAGCACATCGACCCAGCGCCGCTGATAGCCGCGGGCAAACCCGGCACAGGCCCGCCCGCCGGTCATCTGATCGAGCATCGCGATGTCCTCTGCCACCCGGATCGGGTTCGAGGCGGGCAATACGATGCCGAGCTGCCCCACCCGGATGCGCTTGGTCTGCATCGCGAAGTACAGGTCGAGCAGCACCGGGTTGTTGGAAACCTCGAACCCCTCGATGTGAAAGTGGTGCTCGGTAAAGCTGACGGAATCGTAGCCGAGATCGTCGGCGAGCCGCACCTGCTCCGATATTTCGCGCAGCATCTGCTGATAAAGATCGCCGCGCATCCCCGCCATTCCGGATTCGATCTGCGCCCGATTTCCCAGGGTCGGCAGGTAGAACAGCGAAGCCTTCACATTACCCTCCGCGAGGTTGAGTGAGCGGTGACCGCGGCGCTGGCCGATGATCGCCGCCGCGCGCACTCTACAGCAGGTCCGGCATTTGCGATTCTGCTTCGCACAAGCCAGATCTGCATGTAACACTATGTAATTAGCACGCGGACGGGAGAAACTGCGATGCGCGTCGGCATATGGGCCGCTACCCTCGTGACCAGCCTCGTTGGCGGGCACCTCGCCATAGCCGCCTGCCCGACGGGCCGGTCAACCGCCTGCGACGTCACATTCGACATGGTGCCGCAGATTTCGCAGCAGGTCGTGGCATCCGAGCACTCGATCGCGCCGATCAGGCAGTTGCCGAATTATAACGTGAAGAACCCTTATACCGGGCCAACCGTGGGGCTCAGCCCAACAGTCAAGAAAACCCCGACGGTCGGGTACCGCTGGGCCATCAATTAGGCGCCGCTTCGGCATCGGCGGGAATGGGACCGATATAGGCCGAGCCCGGCCGTATCAAGCGGCCGACCGTACGCTGCTCCATCGCATGGGCAAGCCAGCCCGCTCCACGCGCCACTGCGAAAACCGGCATGAACCCATCGCGCGGAAAACCAACCGCGTCGAGCAGCAACGCCGCGTTGATCTCGATATTCGGTCGCAACGGCGGCCGGCCCGGCTTCAGCCGCGCAAACGCATCCCCTACCGCCTGTTCAACCTCGGCCGCGAAAGCGAGCCGACCAATGCTGGGGCCGAGCGTCACCCGCAGCCGCTCCAGGGCCTGGTACAGCAGATCGGCCCGCGGATCGCCAAGGCGGAACACGCGGTGGCCAAACCCCATCAGGCGCGCGCCTTCGGTCAGTTTGCGCTCGGCCCAGCGCCGCACATCGCCGCTCGCCTGCGCCTCATCGAGCATGTCGAGCGTCGGCCCGGGAGCCCCGCCATGCAGCGGACCGGTAAACGCACAATAGGCACCAAGCGCCGCCGATGCCAGCGAGGCACCACTCGACGCAACCACCCGCGCGGTAAAGGCGGAGGTGTTGAGACCGTTATCGATCACCGAGGCGAAATACGTGTCGAGCGCGTCACTCATCGCGGCCGGCTTCGCCTCGCCATGGGCCATGCGCAGGAGATCGTCGGCGGTACCGCGTAACGGATCAGGCTCCACCGGCTCTCCGCCGGCCCGCCGCCGCAGCAGCGCCGCGATGGCGACCGGCAGGGTCGCGAGGATCTCGGCCGCGGCCGCGTCCTCCGGGAGGGAGGCGAGCGCCAGCCGCACCCCCTCGACAAACGGCCGCCGTTCGGCCCTGTCCAGCCATCCGGGAAGGCGCGCAAACGCCCGCAAGCGGCCGGCGCCGAGCCGACGGCGCGTCTCGTCGCGATCGAGCGCGGTGCCGGCAAAGCCTTCCCACAGCACGCCAACCGCGCCGTCATACCCGAACTTCGTTACCAGTTCGGGCAGTGTGTAGCCGCGTACCCATAGGATGCCGCGAGCGCCATCACTGTAGCTGAGGACGGTCTGAGCCGCCACCAGACCGGCGAGACCAGGATCAAGGGAGGGCGGCGTCGTGGCGCCGGCGCCCGCGTCGCTGCTCATTCGGCGGCGAGGAGGCCAACGGCGTCGCGATCGAGCCGCGATGCTGCAATCGCCTGCCGCAGGCGTTCGATCTCCACCGCCGGGAGTTTGACCAGCGGCGGCCGCATGACCGCCGGCGGCAAGCGACCGAGCAGGTGCAGCACTTCTTTCATCCGGTTGTGCATATCCAGGAACGGCGGCGCGTAAAACGCCTGCGCCAGCGGGTAGATGCGATCATTGATCGCCCGCGCGCGCGCCAGATCGTCGGCGCGCACCGCCTCGAACAGCGCCACCTGCAGATCGGCGATGACGCTGCCGGCGCCCGACAGCAGGCCGTTGCAGCCCAGCACGAGGGAACTCAGCAGCCAGGCGCTGTGCGTCGTCAATACGGTGACCGGACGCGGCAATGACTGTAACGCCCGGATGTTTCGTTCATGCAGCGCCGGGTCGCCTGACCAGTCCTTGATCGCGCGGATCGAGGGGATCGACTCGGCTAGCCGCAATAGCGTCTCATGCGGGTAGCCAAGGCCGCCCACCAATGTGTAGTTGAAACATATCAGCGGCAGATCGGTGGCCGCCGCGATCGTCGCGAAATGCACCAGCGGCATTTCGGGGCGCAACTGGCCGCCCATGCTCATGCTTTGCGGCGGGAACACGAGCAGGGCACTGGCGCCGCCGGCCTCCGCCATCCGCGCGATGCGCGCCGCCTCGAGGCTGCCATCGGCGTACACGCCGGCGACCACCGGAAGGCGATCGCCAACTTCCTCCGTCGTGATCCGCAATACCTCGCGCTGCTCGTCAATGCTGCAGGCATGCACTTCCGAGGAATGGCCGTTGATGGTGATCGCCGTGATGCCGCGAACCGCGGCAACATCGCGCAGATGCCGGCGGTAGGCTGGTTCGTCGATCGAGAAATCGGTCCGGAACGGCAACAGGACAGCGGGAATGACGCCTGCGGGCGTCCAGTCCTTGAAGCGGGTCGCGGTCGTCATGGTCATCGGCTCTTCCGGTCGCTTGAGGCGGAGCGGCAGCATAGCATAGAACGGCGGCGTAATACCCGGCCGCCGGTATCCTCCCGCGCCGGACCCGGCGGCTCGGCAGGGGCATGCGGTACCGACCAGATATCGATGGACTCCGCGCGGTCGCCGTTCTGCCGGTTGTCGCGTTTCACTATGAATTCTATCGCATTGCCCCCGGCGGCTATGTCGGCGTCGACATCTTTTTTGTGATCTCGGGCTATCTGATCACCCGCATCATCTGGGACGACATCGCGGCCGGCACTTACGGCATCGCCGAGTTCTACGAGCGTCGCGTGCGCCGCATTTTTCCGGCGCTGTTTTTCATGTTTGTCGGGGTCCTTGGCGCCGCCTTTTTGTTGGATTTCCCCTCCGAACTCGCCGATATCGGCAAGAGCATCGTCGCCTCGGTATTGTTCGTCTCGAACATCTATTTCTACGCGATCGGCAACTACTTCGACGACAACCTGAGGGCCAATCCCGTCCTTCACACCTGGTCGCTGTCCGTCGAAGAGCAATTCTACATCCTGTTTCCGATCCTGGTATTCGCGATCCGCTATCTGGCGCCGCGGCACCAGAAACCGATCCTCGTCGCGGCGACTGTTCTCAGCTTTATCGCTGCTGTCGTGCAGGTGTTGCGCGAGCCGACTGCCGCCTTTTATCTGGTGTATTTCCGCGCCTGGGAATTGCTGATCGGTGGTTTGCTGGCACTCGATATCGTGCCGGTACTGCGTAGCCGCTGGAATAACGAGGCGGTCGCCGCAGCCGGTGCGGCGGCCATTGCCGCCGCCATCCTGCTCTACGATTCCAGCACGCCATTTCCGGGGCTAGCCGCAACCCTCCCCTGTCTCGGCGCGGTTGCGATCCTCTACAGCGGCGCGAATGCCGCGACGTTTGTGGCACGGGCGCTCAGCTTACCGCCGATCCGCTTTGTCGGGCTGATCTCGTACTCGCTCTATCTCTGGCACTGGCCGATCTTCGTCTTCTACACGAGTCTTTCCTACCCAAGCCGCGCCGTTAAGGTTGCCCTCGCCGCGGGGGCTGTCGCCGCGGCCACTGCGTCCTGGTGGTTTGTCGAGCGGCCTTTCCGCCGCCGCCCCTTTCGCCTGACACGCACCCGGGCACTGGCGGCGGCGGTCGGCCTCATGGCGGCCACCATCCTGATCGCGGCGACTTTGGGCGCCATTGACCAACATCTCTGGCCGCCGCCCGCCGCGGCGGAAAAATTCGCTGCGTTTGAGCACTACCAGCCGGACGCCTCGATGCGGCTGGGAACCTGCTTCCTTGCATCGGACTTCAACGCCTTTTCGTTCTACCAGCCGGCGACCTGCCTCAAGATCGCGCCCGACAGACCCAATGTGCTGATCCTTGGTGACAGTCACGCGGCGCATCTCTGGCCCGGCTTCGTCGCCGCTTATCCTAACATCAACTTCCTGCAGGCAACCGCGTCGGGCTGCAAACCGGTCAGACACCCGGTCGGCGAGGCGCGCTGTACCGAAATGGTCCGCTACATCCTGGACGATTTCCTGCCGGCGCATCATCTCGATGCCATCATCCTCTCGGCCCGCTGGCTGCCGGCGGATGTCGGCCCGGCCGTCGACATGGCCGCATCACTGCGGCAATACGCGACGCGTGTCGTCATCTCAGGCCCGATCGAGGAGTACGATCAGGCGCTGCCCCGCCTTCTGGCCCACGCCGTCGCCGTCGGGCAGGACCCGACATCCTGGGCGATGCGCCACTTGCGCCCCGACCCCCAGCAGACCGACGCCTTGTTTGCCGCCGCCAAGCTCCCGCCTGGGGTCGCCTATGTCTCGGTTTACTGGACGCTTTGCCATCCCACGTGCCAGGTGACGACTGGGAATGATCTGCCGCTGCAATTCGATTACGGCCATCTGACATTGGCCGGAGCCACCTTGCTGGCGCGCGAGATCGGGCCGCAAATTATCGGATCGCTCGACGGAGCCGCGTCAACGAAGCCGAACCCCGGCTGATCGCCGCTCCCGGTGGCGGCTACTTCGCGGTCGCGCTCTGCGATCGCTCGCCGTCACGATGATAATAGGCGCGCTGCTTATCGCGCCACGCGGCCCGCTCGGTGGGATCGATCTCGCCATCATGATTGGCGTCGATGCGGTCGAAGCGCTCACGAAACCGGTGGTCGCGATCAGGCGCCGGCAGATTGGCGAACCAATCGTAATATTCCTTGACCTGCTGCAGCCGCGCCTTGCGCTCCGCTGGCAGATCGCTGGCACTCAGTTGCCTTGCCAGCTCGCCGCGCCGCCGCTCGATGAAGTTGAGACGCCACTCGCGATAGGCATCGAAGGTGATTTTCTCATCGGCCGTCGCCGATCCGACATGATCGGGCTCTTCGTGCATGGCGCTCGACGCTGCCAGACTGGGCGATAAGGAAGCGAGAAGAACGACGCAGGCGGCCCACAGCGAGACTTTCATCGAGGTTGTCCTTTTATGCTGCATACCGGGAACAAATCATGAAATTGCGCACGGGGGCGATTATATACTTGACTGACGGGAAGGCCAAAACCAGATGAGCCGTGACAGGCCGGCGTTCTGTGGAAATTGCTGTTAGAAAGCTGTGGATATGTGGAGTGTTATGTGCGGGATTCGGTTTTATCGGGAGTAGCGGCAGTGATGCTGTGGGTATCTCGGAATGGCCGATTCCCGTGCTTTTCGGATCGATTTAAGGTATCTTCTAGCGCGGTTGACACGGTGAATCTCGCGGCCGTGGCTCGCCGGATCAGGCGGGACATATGTGGAGTGTTTGCGAGCCTCCACACCGCGCGCGGGCGGGTGGTCGCTGGGGCGATCACCCGCTCACCAACCATCACCGGAACGCACAATGATGCCCCGCTTGAGGGCTGAGGCTAGCTGCTTCCCTGTACAAGGGAAGTAAGTCACCAGCCACAGTTCATTCCGCGCGCGATTGGTCTTGATGACGGCTTTCATACTGCGCTGCGGCTTGCGCGGATCGTGGAAAATAAAGGTTAGGTGCAACGGACGATCGTGCTGAACCCGACCAGTGTTAAATCCGGTCTGGAGCAATTCTAGGTCAGAATATAATATTTCCGCATGGGTTCCCGTCACCTTCATTACTGTTACCGGCCGGATCATTACTATGTCAGTAGTGGACCCGATAAATGCGGCTAACTCCCGGGAAATACGACCTACACGGGCTGTTGTGTCAGGCGATACCCGGCCGAACAACGACAGCAATATCTCCCGATGCTCAAGTTCGGCTGTCTCAGAAAAGTGGTATCGGGCCTTATGGCCCAAGTGTATACGCATCTTCTTGTTGACCCGTTGCGAGGCGGGATGAGGGTGTTCGCTGGCTGGGGACGAACGAACACTCAACGATTCCACGAATCGGTCTCGCGCACGAGTCGAATTATCGCGTCTGTGGGTGTGAATTATGAAAAAAGACGAGCCTGCTGGACCTTCGGCCTCACAGTCACCGCCACGGACGGTGGACGAACCCGGCTGGCAGGAGCGCTTCAAGCGTGGGCTACAGCGGGCGCTCGGACGACCGGCAGATAGCGTGAGCACAAAACGTTCTCATCGCCTTCCGGACTCCGTCAAGGAGTCCAATCGGCGATGATCGAAATCGACTTACGAGCCACGTTTATCTCTCCCCAAAAACGCGTATGGCGATTATTCCCCGGATCTGCTTATCGGTTTCTAGATGCGTTCAAAGAGGGCAATATCGCCTTTCTTGATTTGCCAAGGCTGGAGTTTCCAGATTTCCCATTAACTGCAGACAGGGAGTTGATGCGGCGTGTTTTAATGTCGGAGGAGATTGCCAATCAACTTCAGGAGTTAGGTCCAGATCACACACCAACCGTCGATGTTGCCGATTATCAAGATGCTCGAATGGGTGCAGCGCAGCGAGAGGCCGGCTAACGCAGGCCGTAGTAAACCTTTATCAGGAAGCAGTGCCTGGAGACATCGTTGTGGTTCCGACGCAAGTGTGGAACGAAAAGATTCTCATTGGACAGTTTGCAGGGCGACGAATTGTAAATACCGCATTGAGGAGGGAATATGGAGACTCGTCGATCCCCGCGCGAAGGGTAGAATGGCTTTCTGAGATCGACGAAAGGAAAATATCTGGGGAGCTATCAAGTAGCCTTCGGCACCAACATCCATTCTCATTGATAGAACGAAGCCTTTATAATGAGATATTTTCTATAGCATATCACAATTTCTTCTCCCCTGAGTCGTTTAGCTCGTTATTGCTTAATAACAATGCAGAGTTTCTCGACTCCGATTCCGCCTTCATAGGGTTGATTTCAAATATATCCGCTTATGCAAATTATTTAAGTGACAGAGCCGAATTGGTAGCTGCACAGCCAGTAGTTCACGACATCCTCAATCTCTTTTTTGAGGGTGTTCCAATTGATTATAGTTGCGCCCAATCGTCGGATATTCATTCGGCCGGGTTCACGCGCCTGATCAGTAGCAAGGCCACAGCAATCACGACAGCGGCCGTCCTGGCAATCCTGTGCGGATTGGCTATATATAGCTCTCAGGATTCAATCGCAAACGACGCTCAAAACGTAATGGTCACGAATTCGCTCGCCGCCGCAGATGATATCTGTACGCCAAAAGTCTCAGAGTCTGCGGCGATCGTCCTGAGGAGCATCGGCTTTGACGATCTATGGAAGGCGTGCCAGAGGGCTAAAGCAATGCAAGATCGCACAGGGCTGGATACTGGCGTCAGGGCGGCTGACCGACCGCCAGCTGCGAGGCCGCGATGAAGGCATGGCTAGAGTCGGCGCTCGTTGCCGCAATCATATCTGCGACAATATCTGGTCTTATATCTGTGATCGGCGCCAATGTGGTTGATTCACGGTCTAAAATACGTCAGACCAGAATTGAACAAACACTAAAATTCAGTACGGGGAATGACCAGCTCTTTATTGTGTCACAAGGGTATATAAAAGATATAATAACGTCCAGCGACACAAAGCGTGACGCGGAGACGGTTCACGCAGAAATAGGGCGGCAAATAAGGGCGGCTGAAGATTTAAAGATAACGTTTCACGACAAAGAAGTTGATGATGCGATATCTGCGTATGAGAAATCATTGACATCATACGGCGACACAATAAAAGAAGCTGTTGATCCTACTAAAATGAAGGACTGGCTAGAACGTTTAGGACAGGTGCACGATAAACAAATAGAACTAACAAATAGACTAATGAAAAACGTATAGCATATCAGCATAAATTTAGCTCTAGTTGTATCGGCTCTTCAGCCTTCTTCGGCTGAGCGGTAAACGCGAATTCCAGTTGCCCGGAAGGCGCGGCGTTGCGCGAGGAGCGCGAGACGGCGGGCACGTGCAGCTTTGACGGCGGATGGCTGACCAGTCCGCCGATAGGTCAAGCGCTTGCCTTCGGCGCCTTGGATCGCGAGCGTCGTGCGGTCGCTATCGTCAATTCCCAGCTTGGCGCGGTTGCTGTAGCGGAAATCGAATTCGGCAAGGTAGCGGTGCAGATGCTTCTCGCCGCAATGCTGATAGACGCCCTTCATGCCGCGCTTGAAGATCGAGAAGAAGCCCTCGACCGTGTTTGTCGTAACCTTGCCACGCGCGTATTCCTCGCGGGCGTGGTTAACGCTCTCATGCTTCGCGAAGGAGCGCCCGACGCGGCGGTAATAGGGCGCTTCGTCGGTGTTCAACTCGCTCTGCGGATCGGCGTGCTGGGATAGCACAAGGTAGGCACCCAGGCTAGTAATGCGATCAACATGGACAGAGCGAGCTTTGCCGCCTCGTTCTACCAGCGTCATGACCTTCATCTTGGCGTCGGAACGCTGCCAGCCTTTCTCGTTGCTGTAGGTCCAAGCCTTCGGATCGTGGCTTCCTTCGCGGCCGATGAATGTCTCGTCAGCCTCGATAACCTTGTCCTTGCCGCCGAGCGGTTCGGGATCGCGGCCTTCCGCCATCGCCTCGCGGATGCGGTGCGCCATGAACCATGCGGATTTGTAGGTAATGCCGAGCGTACGGTGTAGCTGGTGCGCAGAGATGCCTTTCTTGCTCGACGCCATGAGGCGGAAAGCGAGAAGCCATTTGTGCAGCGGGATATGCGAGCGCTCGAAAATAGAGCCGACGCGAACGGTGAATTTGTCCTGGCACGAAGGGCAGTAG
>JAFAYW010000315.1 GCA_019240125.1 Alphaproteobacteria bacterium | reverse complement strand
CGCATCACCCGCGTTATCGCGCAGGTGCTCGCCGACCACCACGCCCGTGAGGTTGCCGGACCGCGCTGAGCGCCACTCGCCGCCCTGGATCGCGGGGCAATAAGCGATGCTGTTCCTGTTCGGCGGCGTCGCGATCCTGTGCGGGCTGCTGCTGCTCCTGTATCTGTTCGTCAATGCCGACCCGGCGCGGATGGCGCGGACGCTGAAATGGGTTGGCATCGCGCTGGCGGTGCTCGCTCTATTGGCGCTGGCAGTCTCCGGCCGGCTGTTCCTGTTCCTCGCACCCCTCGCGGCCTTCATGCCGGTGCTGCGGCGGATGTGGATGGGGTTTCGCGGATTTCGCGGGCCCGCCGCCGGCCGCAGCTCAGAGGTGGAAACTCCATTTATTCGGATGCGGCTCGACCACGACACCGGCCAGATGACGGGCGTGGTCCTGCGCGGGGAGTTTTCCGGTTTGCGCATCGAGGAACTTGCGCGTGAGCAGCTGGTAGCGCTGCTCCGCGAGTGCCGCGCCGCCGACGAGGAAAGCGCACGGCTGATCGAGGCCTTTCTCGACCGCGAGCACCCGGGATGGCAGGCCGATCTGCACGCCGATCCGCATGGTGGTTCGAGCCGGCATGCGCCGCCGCCGTCGAGTTCGGATATCTCGATCGATGAAGCGTACGCAATTCTGGGCCTCTCGCCGGGTGCGGATGAGGCGGCGATCCGGGCGGCGCATCACCGCCTGATGAAGCAGCTTCATCCCGATCATGGCGGATCGGATTACCTCGCCACCAAGATCAATCGCGCGCGCGATGTCCTGCTGGCAAAATAGGCGGCGCGGTCACGACAAATCGGCGCCAGCTTGCCGCATCAATGCTTGACCAGCAGCTCGATGCGCAACCCATCGGGATCACGCACGAACACCGCGAAACCGTCCGACCGCTTTACCGGTCCGCTGGCAACGGCGATACCGGCATCGCGAAGCTCGACGAGCAGATCGTCGATCGTCGCCGCGTTCATGCACAGGCAGACATGATCGACCCGCTGGACATCATCGGCATAGGCGCGATCCGGATTGCAAAATACATTCATCTCCGCATTGGCCATCTCCGCATTGGCCATCTCCGCATCGGCGAGACGAACCGCGGCGAAGGCGTCGCGCCCCTCGCCACGTCGCCGCAGCACCTCGAGCCCATGGCTGGCGTAAAACCGCAGGGCACGGTCCATGTCGCTGACCACAATGCCGATATGCTCGAAATTTTTCGGCTTAAGCATTCCGGTCTCCGTGTTGCCGGCATTTTCCGCACCCAGGCACGTTATTCTGTTCATGGGATGTTTTGCGCAGGGTCCTGCAAGGCCCGGCTTGCACCAAGCATCGCGCTGCGCCGCGCCGCGGGTCAAGCGGCGCCGTGCGCCGGTATTGATTCAACCGAGTTACTGCCTGTGCGCCACGCGCTTTGGCGGCGAACACATCCACGGCTCCTCGGGCCAACGGAGCCGGGTTTCTTGCCAGTGGCAAACCCGCTGTGGCATAGCTGCGCGCGGCCCCGACGGCCCCTTCCCAGCGTTCTGAGGGCTTAAATGCAGCAAAAGCGTGTTCGCAAGGCCGTATTCCCGGTGGCGGGGCTCGGTACCCGCATCCTGCCGGCGACCAAGGCGATGCCAAAGGAGATGCTTACGGTTGTCGACCGGCCGCTGATCCATTACGCAATCGAGGAGGCGAAGGCCGCCGGCATCGAGGAATTCTACTTCGTCACCAGCCGCGCCAAGAGCGCCATCGAAGACCATTTTGATGTCGCGTTCGAGCTGGAGGAGACATTGCGCGGCCGCGGCCGCAGCGAAACACTTGATGAGCTGAGAGCGTGGCTTCCGGCCGCTGGCTCCTTCGCATTTACCCGGCAGCAGCGGCCGTTGGGCCTCGGTCACGCGGTGTGGTGCGCCCGCCATCTGGTTGGCGACGAGCCGTTTGCCGTGCTGCTCGTCGATGACCTGATGATTGGCGACCCGCCCTGCCTGAAGGAAATGGTGGACGCCTATGGCAAGACCGGCGGCAATATCGTCGCTGTTGTCGAGGTGCCGCGCGAGCACACCCGCCGGTATGGCGTGCTCGACGTCGTCAACGACGGCGGCAAACTGGTCAGCGCCAAGGGGGTTGTCGAAAAGCCGGAGCCGGCGGCAGCGCCGTCAACGCTGACCATCATCGGTCGCTACATCATCCAGCCCGAGGTGTTCGGGCACCTGGAAAACATGAAGCCAGGCAGCGGCAACGAAATCCAGTTGACCGACGGGCTCGACAGATTGATCGCCGGGGGTCAGCCGTTTCACGGAATGCGGGTAGCCGCACACCGTTACGATTGCGGCGATAAGCTCGGCTTTCTCGAAGCCAATGTCGCGCTCGGATTGCAGCACCCAACTCTGGGCGGCCCGTTCCGGGATATCCTGCAGAAACTGGTTTGAGTGGCCTGATCATGGCGCATCGTTTCGATCCCACCATTCTGCGCGAGTACGATATTCGCGGTATCGTCGGCACGACCTTGTTTGCCGCCGACGCGGCCGCGCTCGGTCGTGTCTTCGGCAAGATCGTCGCCGAAAAGGGCGGCAAACGTGTCGCCGTCGGCTATGACGGCCGTCTCACCTCACCCGAGCTGGAGGCCGCCCTGGTCGAGGGGCTCGCCGGCGAGGGCATCGATGTCGTGCGCATCGGCCGGGGCCCCACCCCGATGCTGTATTTCGCCTCGGTGACGCTGGGGGTCGATGGCGGCATCATGGTGACGGGCTCGCATAACCCGCCGAGCCATAACGGCTTCAAGCTGGTACTGGGCGGGAAGGCTTTTTTCGGCGACGCGATCCAGCGCGTCGGCCAGATGGCAGCCGCATTGGACGCACCAGCCGCGCCGCGTGGCAAGGTCGAAGATCACAGCGTCTTCGACACCTATGTCCGGCGGATCGCGCAGGATTATGATGCCGAGCGTGGTCTGCGCGTCGCCTGGGATTGCGGCAATGGCGCCACCGGCGAAGTGGTTACGAGCCTGGTGCGGCAATTGCCCGGCGAGCACATCCTGATCAACGAGGTGATCGACGGCACCTTTCCGGCGCACCACCCCGACCCGACCATCCCGGAAAACCTGGTGCAGTTGCAGGAGGCGGTGGCCCGCGAGAAGTGCGATCTCGGCATCGGATTTGACGGCGACGGCGACCGTATCGGCGTGATTGACGCGCGCGGGCGCATCCTGTGGGGCGATCAGTTGTTGATCGTGCTCGGGCGCGACGTGTTGAGCCGCAATCCCGGCGCGCAGATCATCGCCGATATCAAGGCGAGCCAGGTTCTGTTTGACGAAATCGCCAAGGCCGGCGGCAAGCCGGTCATGATGCAGACCGGCCACTCACTGATCAAAACCCGCCTCGCCGAGACCGGCGCGCCGCTCGCCGGCGAGATGAGCGGCCATATTTTCTTCAATGAGCGCTATTACGGTTTTGACGACGCGATTTATGTCGCGGTGCGGTTGCTCGGCATTCTCGGGCGCTCGCAACAGACCCTTGTCGATATGATCGATGCCTTGCCGCCGGCTTACAACACGCCGGAAATTCGCATCGATTGCGACGAGTCGCGGAAATTCGCGATTGTCGACGAGATCAAGCAGCGCCTGCGCCAGAAGGGCGCTGAGATGAGCGAGATCGATGGGGTGCGGGTGCGTACGCCGGAAGGGTGGTGGCTGCTGCGCGCGTCAAATACGCAAGCGGTTCTGGTGGTGCGCGCCGAAGCGACGAGCGAGGCGGGGCTGGAACGTCTAAAGGCGCTCGTCGAGGCCGAATTGGCGCCGAGCGGCGTATCGCTGCCCGCGGAGACGTCACACTCACATTAAGGGGACGGACGCGGCGCGCCGCATCCCGGGATGCGGCGTGTGAGCCCTGTCAGGTTGGGCGGACGACACTGCAGGCGATGCCCTTGCGCTTCAATTCGCTGCAGGCGGATTGCGCACCTTCCGGGGTGAAATGCAGCAGCCGGGCACGGTAGAGGTGATCGCGATCATGCCGCGCGGGCGCTACGACCTCAGGCGTCTTGCCCTTCACGGCAGCGTAATGAGCGACCCGGCGAGTTGCCTGCGTCGCCGCCGCCTGGGCCTTGAAGGCGCCGAGCTGGATTGCCCAGGCTTCCGTGGGCGGGGCCTCCCGAAGAGTAGCCGCTTCCGCCTTGCCGACGGGCGCGAGATGCCGCAAGGCGCTCTGGGCGATCCGCCCGAGCGTACTGGTGCGCGGGGCCTGCTCGGAGGCCTCCTCGACCGGGAGCCTGCGCACCGCGGCGATCGCCGCGGGGGCCGCTGCTGTTGCCGCCATCGCGCTGGCGGCTGCCGCCGGTGTCGCGACCGCTGGGGCGATCGGCACCGCTGCGACAGCGGGTGCGGCCGGCATCGCGGGTGGTGGTGGCGCGGCCGGAGCCGTGGCCATCAACATCGATGAACCCTGTTGCTGCACCGGCCGTCCGGAATTCAGCAACGCAAAACCCTGGTCAAGCAGCGACGCCATCTGCAGATCGCGGCCATGCGCCGAGCGCCCCCCCATGATCACGCCCAGCAGGCGGTGGCCATCGCGGGTTGCCGAGGCGGCGAGATTGAAACCGGAGGCGTTGACGAACCCGGTCTTTAGACCATCCAACCCCGGATACCACTCGAGCAGATGGTTGTGCGTGTGCAGGACCTCGCCGCGGAATTGGAACTCGCGCGTCGAGAAATAGCGGTACTCCCGCGGGAACTGATGGTACAGCGCCAGGGCCAGCCTGGCGACATCGCGCGCGGTGCTGCGCTGCTGCGGATCGGGCAGACCCGAAGCGTTGTGATACCAGGTGTTCTGCATCCCCAGTTGACGCGCCTTCTGCGTCATCATCTGGGTGAAGGTGGCCTCGCTGCCGCCGCCGAGATTTTCGGCGAGAACGGTAGCCGCGTCATTGGCCGATTTGGTCACGATGCCGAGGATCAGATCGCGTACGGCGACGGAGTCGCCGGCAACCAACCCCATGCGGCTGGGCGCCCGGTTCGCCGCGTAGGGTGACACGTAAAAGCCCTGATCGAGCCGGATGCGGCCCTGGTTCAGCGCTTCGAACGTCATGTACAGCGTCATCATCTTGGTGAGCGACGCGGGGTAGGTCAGGACATCCGCATTCTGCTCGCTCAACACCTGACCGGTTTCGGCATCGATCAGGATCCACTCGAAGACCGGGCCTTGCGGCTCAGCATAGGAGGGACTTACGTGATGCGCTAAGGCCGGTACAGCGCCGACGACAGCCGCCAACCCAACCGCGGCTCCGATGGCCACCGCGGCTCCCCATGCCGGCCGCGATCCACGAGCGCCGGTTCGTCCCTGGTTCTTCGCCATACCCACCCGTACGCCTGGAGCCGGCGCCTGTAAACGGCGCAACGGTCTGCAGTTGATCAACATGCGCAGGCTAAGAAAATGCTCTCGCGCTGTCAAAGTTCTGGGCACACCCATCCGCTTGTTCGCAGCAACAGCCGCAGCCGACACCGGTGCGCGATCTGTACAAAGCAGGCCCCACGCCCCACCGATAGCGCTGGGTGCCGCTGGTGCTTCATAGATAGGCTATTGTTGCGTTGCACAACGGCATTGCACTTATGCACGCTTGTCGTATATTTTTGATGTTGCGCCGCAGCATCTACGATCAAGGCCCGTAAGGATTTGCGATGAGTGACATGAAACCCCGCCGTGGAATGCGCGAATCGGGTGCCGGCAAAGTGGTTCGACTGACGCCGACTCCTGCCGCCGGCACCGTGCCGTCGCCGGAGCCCATGCAATCGACCTCGTCCGGGTTCGCGACATACGAGCCAGTGGCGGAGCTTTCCGTGCCGCCGATGCCGCCCGAGATCCCCGCCCCGGCCGACGAACCGACGCCGCTGCACGCGATACAGACAGCGGTCGCGGAAACCATTCGCTCGGTCACCTCGGCCGTGCCGCCGGTTGCTGCCCCCGCCGAGGCCCCGGAAGGCTGGGGGGCCCTGTTCGAGGCACAATCGGCCCTGGCCCGGGGGTATGAGCAGATGTGGAGCGAGCTCTCCGGCCTGACCCGGGGCGGCATTGCGGCGTCGGGCGAGGCCGCCGTCGCGATGCTGACGGCGCGCACCTTCTCCGACGCGATACAGATCAACACCGAGCTGGCGCGCAGGAATATCGAGGCGGCGGTCGAGGGCTCCGCCAAGCTCTCGGAGATCGGGGTCAAGACGCTGAGCGCCGCCTCACGCCCGCTGCTCGCGCCGTTCGGCGCCTGAGCACGATTCGACAGGGCGGCGGGCGCGCCGCCTCATCTCGACTCACACGTTAAAGCGGAAGTGCATGATGTCGCCATCCTGCACGATGTATTCCGAGCCTTCGAGCCGCATCTTGCCGGCATCCTTGGCGCCCTGCTCGCCACCACAGGCGACGAAATCGCCATAGGCGATTGTTTCGGCGCGGATAAAGCCTTTTTCGAAATCGGTGTGGATGACCCCGGCGGCCTGCGGCGCCTTGCTGCCGCTGGTGACGGTCCAGGCCCGCGATTCCTTGGGGCCGGCGGTAAAAAAGGTGACCAGTTCCAGCAGCCCGTAGCCGGCACGGATGATGCGATCGAGACCGGTTTCATCGAGCCCGATCGTCTGCAGGAACTCGCGTTTTTCCTCGGCATCGTCGAGCCCCGCGACCTCGGCCTCGATCGCCGCTGAAATCACCACCGACGGCGCGCCATGCCCGGCCGCGTATTTGGCAACGCGCTCGCTGTCGCGATTGCCGTCGGCGGCGCTCGCCTCATCGACATTGGCGATGTAGAGGATCGGTTTCGCGGTCAGCAATTGCAGCGTCTTCAAATCGCGCTGCCGGTCCTCGGGGATGGCGACGGTGCGCGCCGGTCTTCCGTCGCGCAGTGCCGCCAGTACCGGCTCGATAATCTCCATCTGCGCCTTGGCCTCGCGCTCGCCGCCACGCGCGCGTTTCTGCGCGGCGATCGAGCGGCGCTCGAGGCTTTCGAGATCGGCGAGCATCAGTTCCGTCTCGACGGTTTCCGCATCGCGCAGGGGATCGACCGAGCCCTCGACATGCACGACGTTCTCGTCGTCGAAGCAGCGCAAGACCTGGGCGATCGCATCGACTTCGCGGATATGCCCGAGGAACTGATTCCCCAGCCCCTGCCCTTGCGAGGCACCCCGCACCAGCCCGGCGATATCGACAAATTCGAGCTGGGTCGACACGATCTTGGCGGATTTCGCGAGCCGCGCACAGGTGCTGAGCCGGTCGTCCGGAACCGCGACCCGGCCGACATTGGGCTCGATCGTGCAAAACGGATAATTCGCCGCCTCGGCCGCGGCGGTCGCGGTCAACGCGTTAAACAGGGTCGACTTGCCGACATTCGGCAGGCCGACGATACCGCAATTGAATCCCATGATGTCCTTTTGCGCAAAGCTGGGCGCCAAAGCAAGCCGACGCCATCGGGACGATGGCGCCGCGCCGGCTCTATTTATGCGCAGATCACGCGAAATCCAGCCTTTACTCGGCCGGCACAAACACCTCGCCCGGCCTCGTTGCCTTCAGCATGTCGAGCGAGCGTTCCTCGGCCCAATTAACGATGTCGAGGCGGCCATCGAAATGCTCGACGAGAGCGGTGCAGCTTTCGACCCAATCGCCGTCATTACAGTACAAAATGCCATCCACATCGCGGATCTCGGCGTGATGGATGTGGCCGCAGACCACACCATCGAGATCGCGGCGACGCGCCTCCTCGGCCAGCGCGTCGGCAAAGGAGCCGATATATTGCACCGCGTTCTTCACCTTGAGCTTCAGAAATGCGGATAACGACCAGTAATCGTAGCCCAGCCAATGCCGGATGCGGTTGAAGTGGTTGTTGATCCATATTGAAAAGGCATAGGCGCTGTCGCCCAGCGCCGCGAGCCAGCGCGCCTGGGTGACGATAAAATCGAACCAGTCACCATGCATGATCAACAGCCGGCGGCCATCGGCGGTGACATGGATTGCCTGTTCGACCACCTCGACGCCACCAAAATTAAGGCTCGCGAATTGGCGCAACCACTCGTCATGGTTGCCTGGCACATAGATCACCTGGGTACCATGCCGTACCTTGCGCAAGAGCTTTTGAATGACATCGTTATGGGTTTGCGGCCAGTACCACGAGCGGCGCAACCGCCAGCAATCGATGATATCGCCGACCAGATAGATGGTGCGCGCATCGGTACACCGCAGAAAATCCAGCAGGAACTCCGCCTTGCAACCGCGCGTTCCGAGATGCACGTCGGATATCCAGATGGTCCGGTACTGCCGATCGATGTCCGTCACTGCGTCACCTCCGGCTCAGATCGCGCATCGTGGCGGCGGGCTCGGCTCGCCGGACGTGATGATGGGTGAGGCAATGAACATCTCGTCCGTGACTGCCATAAAGAATCGTCTACCAGAGGTAGGTTACAGTTTTTCGGCACCACATATCTTGTGTCTGTCACATAGCCGAAACGAAACTGTCACTGCACAGGCGTAGCGTTGTTGCTTAAATGCGATTTTGAGTGACGGCAGAATGGGCATTGCGGGTTGGGCGATCGCGTTCTGCGGCATCGCGACCGTAATTCACCTCGTCAGCATTTTAATTGCCGCCCGGCGATGCCGCCGTCCTCGCGGCCAGATGAGCGCACCGTTACCCCCGGTATCGCTGATCATTCCGGTTTGCGGCATCGAAAAGTTCACGGCCACAACCCTGGCCGCGAGTTTTGCCATCGCACACCCGAACTACGAAATCCTGTTTTGTGTCGCGCGCGGTGACGATCCGGTTGTGCCGCTGGTACGTGGCCTGATCGCGCGGCATGCGGGGCTGCACGCGCGTCTGCTGATTGGTGACAGCCATGTCAGCGCCAATCCAAAACTCAACAATGTCGTCAAGGGGTGGGAGGCCGCGCGCCACCGCTGGATCGTGATCGCCGATTGCAACGCGCTGTTGCCTCCGGACGCGTTGCGACGGCTGCTCGGCCGCTGGCGGCACGATACCGGGCTGGTGTGCTCGATGCCGATCGGGGCGCGGCCCGCCGGTTTCTGGGCCGATGTCGAGTGCGCTTTCCTCAACACCCTGCAGGCACGTTATCAGTACGGCAGCGAAGCGGTGGGCAGCGGGTTCGCGCAAGGCAAGGTCATGCTGTTCGACCGCGACCTGGTCGGGCCGGTCGGCGGCATCCAGGCGCTCGCGGCCGAGACCGCCGAGGACGCCGCGACGACAAAGCTGATCCGCGAACTCGGCCGCCACGTGCATCTGGTCGACCGGCCGTTCGAGCAGCCGCTTGGGGAGCGCACCGCCGGCGCGGTATGGTCGCGGCAATTGCGTTGGGCGCGGTTGCGGCGGATCAGCTTTCCGCTGGTGTTTCTGCCGGAAATTATGGTCGGCAGCGCCCTGCCGGGCGTCGCGCTGGCGCTCGCCGCCTGGCACCTGAATGTCGATATCGCGGGCGCTGTCGGATTATTGCTGGTGACCTGGTTCGGCGCCGAGGCCGGCATGGCCGTGTTACTGGGCTGGCATTTCCCGGCGCGCATGCTGTTAGCGCTGCTGGTGCGCGACCTCGTGTTGCCGGTGCTGTTCGTCGCCGCCTGGAGCGGCCGCGATTTTGTCTGGCGCGGGCATGCGATGCGCGCCACCCCTGCGGCGGGACCACCAGCGCAGCATCCAGCGACGCAGGAGGCGTGAAACACACGTATTCAGAAGCGCCGATTGGCCGAAAAGAATCAGGCATTCGTCCTACGCCCCTCAGGTCGCATTCCGGAATCCGGGGAGTAAAGGACCAGGGGTACCGAATGAGCCGTGATCGAAGGCGGCCGGATTAACCTCTAGCTGATAGCAGCGAGCGCCGCCGCTACCACGGGAGCGAGGTCGAAGCGGCCGCGTTTCAGGTCGTGGCCAGCGCCCGCAAGTGGGATCAGCCGGGTGGATGCCGGAATTGCGGTGATTGCCGGCTGCAATTCGCCCGGTCCGCCGAACGGATCGGCCGTTCCCTGGACGAAGACGCACGGCACGGTCAGGCGCGGGAAATGCTCGGTGCGCAGGCGCTCGGGTTTGCCCGGCGGATGCAGCGGATACGAGAACAGCAACAGCGCCGCGGCTATATCGGGCTGATCGGCGGCGAGCATGGTCGCCTGGCGCCCGCCATAGGATTGCCCGCCAAGCACGATCGCTCCGGAAACCAGACGCCGCATCGTGGCGACGGCGGCCGTGAGCCCGGCGCGATCCTCGGCAGACCGCGCCGGCGAAGGCGGCCCCGTCGGGCGGCGCTGGCGAAACGGCAGGTCGACGCGCAGCACATGACATCCGAGTGCGCAGAATGCCTCTGCGGCCGCGACGAGCAGGGGCCCTCGGCAATTGCCGCCGGCGCCGTGCGTCAGCACGACACCCGTGCCGCTCGCAGTGGCTGGCTCGTGCAGGAAGCCGCTGACGCTACCCTCGGAAACGGCGCGCGGTTCGGGCATGCGGATGCCTCGGCAGAATTGCGACGGTAACGCCGAGATCGCTTTGTCGCTGCGCTCCTCGCAATAACGGCCGAGGGCAGGCAACAGCGCCCATATCGATCAGAACTCGTAGCGCTCGATAATCATCGGCTCGTTGCGCGCGGCGGTCAGCCATTCCTGCATCGCCGGCAAGGCCATGATTGCCTCGCAATACAGCTCCGCCTCGCGCTCCATCTCAATGCGGTATGTGCGAAAGCGGGTCACGACCGGCGCGTACATCGCGTCGGCGATGGTGAACGAGCCGAACAGAAAGTCTCCTTTGCCGTCGCCAAAGCGGGTGCGACAGTCGCGCCAGATCGCCATGACGCGGTTGATGTCGGCCTGGACCTCGAGGCTGATGTCGCGCCCCGGGAAGGTCGAGCGCACATTCATCGGCAATTGCTGACGCAGGGCCGCGAAGCCGCCATGCATCTCGGTGCTGACG
>JAFAYW010000284.1 GCA_019240125.1 Alphaproteobacteria bacterium | reverse complement strand
CCAGGTTCTCACGTGCCGTCTCCCGCCCGGAGGACCGGCGGGCCTCGCTGCTCCGCAAGCGCGAAGCCGGCATTTGGCAGCGTCGCTATTGGGAGCATACGATTCGCGATGACGACGACTTCGCGGCTCACATGGATTACATCCATTTCAATCCGGTAAAACACGGAATTGCCGAACATCCTGCCGAGTGGCCGTTTTCGAGCTTTCGCCGATGCGCGAAACTTGGAATGTATCCGAAGGAATGGGCGATTACAGAAGTCGCCTTGGCGGATGCCGGCGAGCGTCCGCCACGCGCAAGGGTGGGCTGAAGCCCACCCTACGCTTGCTGAACGTGAAAGATCGACCTCTTGCCGTGCCGACTGTGGCGCTTGCAACCCAAATTGCCGCCGAGGTGACAGGCCAGAGGCCAACCACAGCGCATCGGTTCACGACGCCCCGAGGTGGTGCGCAGCACGGTAGCGGCTCGCCGCAAGGAAATCGACCGGATCGCGAGTGTGGGATCGAACAACCCGGCGGACTCAATCCGCGGCTGAGATCGGTCGAGATTCGCGTCCAAAACCTGCGACCAAGCGGAATGGGGTGCTTGGTCCGGCAGAGTGGCGTATCCATAACGACCGGCCGAAGCCGTGCTCGACGTAACGACCTGAGCCTGCGCCACCCGTTTGGCGATGTGGTTTAGCCGTTCGTGGGAAAAGTTGTTGATGACCGCACCGAGGTCGTCTCCGGACAATCGCTCGAGGACCAGCCATGGGAGTTCGGCGCCCGCGCTTTCCGCCGTGCGTCCCTCTGTTCCGGAGACCCGGTCGTCGCTTCTTCGGGCATTTCAGGAAAGTCTCAGGCAAGCAGCCGCTTAGTGGCGAATATCAAGACTCTTGGGCATTTCGGTTGACCCATCAATGGGGTTTACATGGGCCCGTAAGATATGCCCGAAAAGAACCCGCAAAATCGCTCTATCGGCTATGCCCGCGTCAGTACCTACGGCCAGACCTTGGCGCGCAGCTTGACCAGCTACGTGCGGCAGGCTGCGCCAACAGTTTTCGGGAGAAGGTGACAGGCGCACAGGCCGATTCGCGCGAGTGCTGCGACTACTGAAGGCTATAGCCCCGGCGACGTGGTGACGGTAACGCGCATCGACCGCTTGGCGCGTTCGACCTTCGACCTGTTCGCCATCCTCAAGCAGGTCGTGGACGCCAAGGCCCAGTTCCGGTCACTGGCGGAACCGTGGGCCGACACCAGCACCGGGCGGCTGATGATTGCCGTCCTTGAGGAACTGGCAGAAAGCTACAACGTCGGCAGGACGATTTCCCGAATCTCGGCTAGGGTAGATGCATGACCATTCTAAATTTCGTTACTCAAGAAGAGTTGGATAACCTGGACGAAGACCCTCGCATGGCCTTTATGGCTCTCGTAAATCATGCGCAAAGGAGCCTGTCACATCAGTTAGACCAATATGATCCGGATGACGAGCGGGGGTGGCGGCAAAGGGAGGAAATTCAGCAAAGATTCATGAATGTGGTTGTCGCCGCTGGAAAGCGATTCGAGATTGAGCCCTTTGCGTCAACGGTCGTGCCGAGACATCAAGATTATCGAAATAGCGATTATAAGCAGTTCGAATCTGACTTAGATCATTATGTCACGCAACTAGTCATTGATAATAGTATTAGGGCCAGAAAGAACTCCGTAGAAATATTTCCAGATTCAAAAGGTAAAATCCGCAGCTATGTGCATGGATTAAGGACATGTATAGAACAGGCAAAAATGCACGAGGCGAAAAGGAAAGCGCTGCTCGACAAACTCAACCAGTTTGAAAGGGAGCTAGAGAAGGCGCGGATCAATATACTTGCGGTCACATTGCTCACGTTCGAGATATTAGGGATACCTGGAACAGCCTGGGCTTCTTGGGAAGTCGCACAAAAGCTTGTTACAAATATTACTCAGATTTTTGCGGAGGCCAAACTTCTGGAGGATCAAACGCGCCAGATTGCGCCTGCTAATTCCGCTCCGAAAGCCCTATCGCCGCCCCGACCGTCAAAGAGCCAACCAGCGCCGGGGGACTTGGACGACGAGATACCATTTTGATCAGGACACCCAATCTGAGCATCTACCGAAGCTGGGTTGCGAGCGCGATTTTCCATAAAGCACCTATCCGGCCTGCAGGTGCGACCACCGAAGGCCGGTTTCTCGCTCTCGGCCGAATGCGGCCGCTGATCGGGTTTCACCCTATTGCGAGTCCAACCCGACGGATTGCTCGCCAACGATGAGGTTGAGGGGGTACGCTTCTTGCGAACACGCCCTACACCCGGAGAAACCCGACCAGGCGCTCGGCCTCTGCGACGATCGGCTCGGCGATGGCTGCGGCGCGCGCGGCGCCGTCGCGCAGGATGGCATCCAGCGTCTCCGGGTCGTTCAGCAGGCGCCTTGTTTCCGCGGCGATCGGCCGCAGCGTCTCGATCAGCAGGGCGGCGAGCGCCTCCTTGAAGGCGCCGAAGCCCTTGCCGCCGTGCTCGCGCAGCACGTCGCCGGGGTCGGTGTCGCGCAGGGCGGCGTAGATGCCGACCAGGTTGCGCGCCTCCGGCCGCCCTTCCAGCCCCGCCGGCTCGCCGGGGAGCGGCGCCGGGTCGGTCTTCGCCCGGCGGATCTTCAGCGCGATCGCGTCGGGCGCGTCGGACAGATTGATCCGGCTCTGATCGGAGGCGTCGGATTTCGACATCTTCTTCATGCCGTCGCGCAGGCTCATCACCCGCGCCGCCGGGCCGAGGATCAGCGGCTCGATCGCGGGAAAGAAATCGATGCCGTAGTCGTGGTTGAATTTCTGCGCGATGTCGTTGGCGAGCTCGAGATGCTGGCGCTGGTCGTCGCCCACCGGCACGCGCGTCGCGTGATAGGCGAGGATGTCGGCGGCCATCAGGTTGGGATACACGTAGAGCCCGGCCGAGACGTTCTCGCGATCCGGCCCGGCCTTGTCCTTGAACTGCGTCATCCGGTTGAGCCAGCCCAGCCGGGCGACGCAGTTGAAGATCCAGGCGAGGCGCACGTGCGCGGCGACGGCGGATTGATGGAACACGATATGCGCCGTCGGGTCGATGCCGCAGGCGATGATGCTCGCCGCGAGCTCGCGCGTCTGCTGCGCCAGCAGCTTCGGGTCCTGCCAGACGGTGATCGCGTGCAGGTCGACCACGCAGTAGATGCAGTCGTGGTCGTGCTGCAGCGCCACCCAGTTGCGGATCGCGCCGAGATAGTTGCCGAGCGTCGGAATGCCGGAGGGCTGGATGCCGGAGAAGATGCGCTGCATGGCGGTGGTTTTCCGCGCCGTGCCGGTGGCGGTCAACCCGTTGATTGCCGAAGCAATCAACCCGTCTTCAGCGGTGCCGCGCGGCGCCGCCGCAGACCCGCGGCGAAGTCCCGGACATCGAAGGCGCCCAGCGCCTGGCCGGTCGCGGCATAGGCGAGCAGGCCGGTGCCGATCAGCAGGCCGAGCCCGATCCAGCGCAGCCCGTGGCCGGCATCCAGCGGCGCGTAGAGCGCGAACCGGGCCACCCACAGCGCCGCCGCCATGGCGCAGGCGGCGATCAGCATGCGCGGCAGCCGGGCGCGCGCCCGCGCGTCGATGCGCAGCTGGCCGCGCCGCCGGAGGATGGCGCCGAGCCAGCCCACGTTCACCGTCGCCGCCACGCTGGAGGCCAG
>JAFAYW010000281.1 GCA_019240125.1 Alphaproteobacteria bacterium | reverse complement strand
TCTGACCGCCCGCGCCAAATTGTTGGCCGATATCGATGCATATGCCCGCGCCAGGGACGCGCGTGTGCGGCAGGTCATGGCGTCGCTCAGCGGCGTCTGGCAGGCGGTGCAGATCATCCGCGCCGACGGAAGCCGCGCCGCCGATATAAGGCCGCTGGTGCGGCTCAACGTGTCGGTCGTGGTGGCCGAGGGTGACCGCATGGAAACCGGCTCGCACGGCGCCGGTGGGCGCGTGTCCTACGAGTATTACCTCGACCCGAGGAACTGGAAGGCGCAGGTCGATGAGGCCTTGCGCCAGGCACTCGGTAACCTGTCCTCGGTGCCGGCGCCGGCTGGCGAGATGACCGTCGTGCTCGGGCCGGGTTGGCCGGGCGTTATGCTGCACGAGGCGGTTGGGCACGGACTCGAAGGCGATTTCAACCGCAAGGGCACCTCGACCTTCTCAGGCATGGTCGGCCAGCGCGTCGCCGCGCCGGGCGTCACCGTGGTCGATGACGGCACGATGCCGGACCGCCGCGGCTCACTGACGATCGACGATGAGGGTACGCCCTCGGCCTACAACGTGCTGATCGAGGACGGCATCCTCAAAGGCTATATCCACGACCGAATGAACGCGCGCCTGCTCGGCGTCGCGCCGACCGGCAATGGCCGCCGCGAGAGCTTCGCGCACGCGCCGATCCCGCGCATGACCAACACCTACATGCTGAATGGCAAGCACGACCCTGACGAGATCATCAAGTCGGTCAAGAAGGGCATCTACGCGGTCAATTTCGGCGGTGGCAGCGTCGATATCACCTCGGGCAAATTCGTGTTTTCCGCCTCCGAGGCCTATCTGATCGAGGACGGCAAGATCGGCCCGACGGTCAAGGGCGCCACGCTGATCGGCAACGGCCCCGACGCGATGAACAAGATCACGATGATCGGCAACGATCTGAAGCTGGATGACGGTGTCGGCACCTGCGGCAAGGACGGCCAGGGCGTGCCGGTCGGCGTCGGCCAGCCGACCCTGCGCATGGATGGGCTGACTGTCGGCGGCACCGCCGCCTGACCTCGCGCTGATATTGCGGATGCGCCCAACAAAACCCTCCCCCGCATTGCGGGAGAGGGGGGACCGCTTGCGTCAGCGAGCGGTGGGTGAAGGCGCCAAAGCATACTTCATTCAAGCAGAAGAGCTAAAAACGCTGTCGTCCCTGCGAAGGCAGGGACCCACCCGTCAACGCGCTCCTGATCTGGAGTTTGGCACCACGGCGGCGCATCGTTCCGGCCGTGCAGGAACTCTGCCCCATGGTGGGTCCCTGGTTTCGCAGGGACGACATTGTGTGTGCCGGTTCTTACGTCGGAACACAGCAGACTCGAGCGCAGCATTTTCTGAAGACGCTCATGCGACCGCTCGCTTTTCCCGTGGCGACCCCCGGATCAAGTCTGGGGCAGGGTCTTTTTTGCGCTTACTGACGGTCCTGGTTCTGCTGATCGCGCCGCCGGCCACTGCGCGGGCCTGCGATCTCGATCATGCGCCGACGACGCACTGGTCCGTGGCGACGGAAAATGGGGTCGCGTGGCTCAAGACGCCGTGCGGCGATCGCTTCTACAGTCTTGGCGTCAATATCCTCAACGGCGGTTATCCGTATCGCGAGCGCGACGGCAAGACCTTTTACAGCTGGATCGCCTTTACCCCGACCCTCACCGACTGGATCACACAGACCCGCGGACGGCTCGCCGAGTGGGGGTTCAACAGCGCCGGTGGCTGGTCATTGCCACCGGCGGAATTGCGTCTGCCCTCGGTCATCAATCTCGAACTTGGGCGGCGCGCCAAATTCCACTGGTTCGACCCGTTCGCGCCAGCGACCGAACACAACATGATGGCGCTGGCCCGCGAGTTGACCGCGCCCTATCGCGACTCGCCCTATCGGATCGGCTATTTCTCGGACAACGAAGTCGGCTGGTGGGCCGGCGCGCTGTTCGTCTACTACTCGATGCAGCCGCCTGACACCTACACTAAGCAGCGCTGGGTCGAGGCGGTGCGGCGGCATTACCATGACGATTGGGCCGCCTTCACCGCCGATTTCGCGCCGCCGCCCGGTGTCAATGCCTGGCCGACGCTGCTCACCAGCGCAGCCCCGACGCACATGCTGCCGGGTGGTCATGGAATCGCGGTGGTCCGCGAATGGACCGGGATCGTCGCGGGGCGCTATTACACGCTGGCCGAGAAGGCGATCCACGCCGCCGATCCGCAGGCGCTCTATTTTGGCGACCGGCTGCCCATCTATTATGATCCCGCGGCGGTGCGGGCCGAGGCGCCGCATGTCGACGCGATCGCCGAAAACTACAATGTCGATGCCGGCGACGGCTGGATCGCGCGCTATTTCTTCGACGGGCTGCGGAATTTATCGGGCGGCAAGCCCGTGCTGGTGACCGAATGGTTTTTCGCCGCGCGCGAAAACCGTACCGGCAACCGCAATAACGGCCACCTGATGACCGTCGGCACGCAGACCGAGCGGGCTGCCGGCGCCGCGGCCGCGACCGGTAATTTTGCCCGCATCCCCACCCTGATCGGCTCGCAGTGGTTTCAGTATTTCGACCATCCCAAGGGCGGCCGCGCCGATGGCGAAGATTATAATTTCGGTCTGGTCGATATCGACGACCGGCCCTATGAGCGGCTAATCGCCGCCCTGAGCGCCGCCAACCGGCAGGCACCGGCAATCCATGCCGAGGCGAGGTGGCCAACGCCGCCCGCCGCGGATGCGACATTCGTGGTGCCGCATGCGGCGGTCTCGGTCGAAGAGCGCTCGCTGACCGCTTGGCCAAAACCGGCGAGCCTGATTCCGCCGCTGACGCCCTCGCCCGGCGCGGTCGGTTTCGGCGAGGTCTACCTGACCTGGAGCGATCGCGGCCTGGCGCTGGCGACCATCGGACAGGATTACTTCGACATCGATCTGTTCGACTACCGCGGCGAGTTCCCGCTGGGCGATGCCTACCGGCTCGAACTCGGTGTCGATGCCGGCGCCGGACCGCGCCGCATGACGCTGTTCTTCCTGCCGCCGCGCACCAAGGTGCACGACTATCCCGAGATGCGCGCCGAGTTCTGCGAAGGGGCCGCAGACGACGCGATCAAGCACGGCTGTCGGCCGGTGCCGGGCGCCGAGGCGGTTTATTTCGGTGCCGACCAGCCGCGGATCACCGCCGAGGCGCTGGTGCCCTGGTCGGCGCTCGGCATCGCCCCACCCGCACCGGGCGCCACCTTAAGCGCCGATGTCGCGATGACCTCCTGGCATAATGAACGCTGGATGTCGCTTTCCGGCCAGCCGCCGCAGGCTGCAATGGCCGCCCCTGCTTGGTGGCGCAAGATGCGGCTCGGCGACGGCATCGCCGGCGGCAAGAGAACCGCGCAAGGCAGCGCGCCGGAGTGATGTTCCCGGGCGGGTCAGGGGCCGCGACGCTTGAGGTCGGTATACGGCGTGCCGTCGCGGTGCGTGTAGGCGGCGGGTTGGCCGCCCGGCGGCGCCACCATGTCGATATCGGGGTAATAGGCGGCATCGTTCTTGAGCCGGGTGCCGACCTCCAGCACCGCCGCCTCGGCGGATGACCGGTTTTGCAGGCAGTGGCCATTACGGTCGCCGGCTTTGAACCCGGCGCTGTCGCCGGCCCGCAAAATCTCGTCGCCCGCATCGCTGACAAGCGTGACTTCGCCGGACACGACGAAGATGAACTCATCCTGCTCGGTGTGCCAATGACGCTGGCTCGACCATGCGCCGGGCGGCAGCCGCAGCATGTTTACCCCGTATTGCGTTAGACCGGCGGCATCGCCCAGCTTGATGCGTTCGCGGGCACGGCAAGGCTCATCAAAAGGTGGCGGGTAGAGAGTGCCTATCGTTGGTACCTGCCCGGAAACATCGATGCGCTTGGCCATCCATCACCTCCCGATCTGATCCTCAAGCTTGATAAGCATCGGCCGAATGAGTCAATCTTGATTCATGAAATCAAGTATGGATGGCTTCTATCTGTCGGCGCGCGAAACAGCCACGCGGCTCGGGGTCAAACTCGACACGCTTTACGCCTATGTCAGCCGGGGGCTTCTACATTCGGTTGCGGTCGCCGGTCACCGCGAGCGGCAATACGATGCAGAGGAGGTGGACCGATTTCGCGCCAGCCGCGGCAGCGCCCGGTATGGCGAGCCGCGTGCAACCGTCATCCCGGTCATCGACTCCGCGATCGGCACGATCGAGGGCGAACGGCACTACTACCGCGGCCAAGACGCCCTGGCTCTCGCCATGACGGCATCGCTCGAGGATATCGCGGCGCTCCTGTGGAATATAGCACCCAGCGCTTTGGTGCCGCTTTCGCATGGCGTTAGGCAGCCGGGGTGCGCGGGCGGCCTGATCGAGCGTTGCCATATCGCGCTGGCGGAAGCCGCCGCCAGCGATTTCGCGGCGCTCGATCTCAGCCGCCCCGGTCTTGTTCGAACCGGGCGGTCGATCCTGGCGCTGCTGACGGCCTGCGTCACCCAGCACGCGGTCTGCGAGCACTCGGTGCATGATCAGCTGAGCGTTGCCTGGGGGCTCGATGCCTCGGGCAGCGACGTCGTCCGTCGCTGCCTGGTCCTGCTGGCCGACCACGAACTCAACGCCTCGACCTTTGTCGCGCGCTGCATCGCCTCGACTGGAGCCACCCCGTATGCGGTGGTGACGGGCGCCCTGGCCGCTCTGTCGGGCCGCCGGCACGGCGGCGTCTCGGCGCGCGCCGAGGCGATGTTCCGTGAATTGGCGGAGGCGCCCGACCCGGTGCCGGTGATGGCTGCGCGGCTGGCCCGCGATGAAACCCTGCCGGGAATGGGCCAGCCGCTTTATCCGCACGGCGACCCGCGTGCGCATGCGATCGTGACAGCCCTGGCGGCCGCTGTGCCAAAGCGAGCCCAGTGGATCGACGGTATCGTTGAAGGGGCGACGCGCTTGGGCGGGCAGCGACCCAATGTCGATTTCGCGCTGGGCCTGACCGCAACCGTGCTCGGCCTGCCGCAGGGCGCGGCGTTTGCGATATTCCTCGTGGCCCGCTCGGTTGGATGGATCGCTCACGCCATCGAGCAATATGACAGCACGGTCCTGATCAGACCGCGAGCCCGCTATACCGGCCCAGCTCCCATAAGCGCCGAGCCCTGACGCTGCTCGCCTCGATCACCTCAGTCAGCGCAGGTATTTCTTTTCCGCCGCCTTCATCGCCGGTACGCGCTGCAGGTCGAAGATCTCCTCGACCGAGACGATGCGCTTGTCGACATTGTGGATGCCGCCGTCGCTTCTGATCGCGGCAAACACCTCGCGCATCGCGGTGACCGCGGCGCGCACCGCGTGGTTGGCGTAGATCACGACAGCGATCTTGCCGAGGCCGCGGATTTTCTCCTCGGTGAATTCGGGATACGCGGTCGGCACGATGGTCAGCGGGATCGTGCCGGGCCATTGCCGGGTAAAGGCGACGATCTCATCCGGTGTCTTGCGCTTCGAGTGGATCAGCAGCAGGTCGGCGCCGGCCTCGGCATAGGCGGCGCCACGACGCAACGCCTCGTCGATGCCCAGATCGGCGATCAGCGCCTCGGTGCGGGCGATCACAAGCACCCCACGCGCCGCACCAGCAGCGCGCGCCGCCTCGATCTTGCCCTGGAACTCCTCGACCCGCACCAGCTCCTGCCGCCCGCCGGCGAGCAAACTGGTGTCCTTGGGAAAAGTCTTGTCTTCGAGCACCACCGCGGCAGCACCGGCCCGCGCGTAGGCGCCGACGACATGCCCGACATTGATCGCGTTGCCATAACCGGTATCGAGATCGGCGATCATCGGGATCGCCACCTGCTCGATGATCGCGCGGGTCATATCGAGGTGCTGGGTCAGCGATAGCAGGCTCGCATCGGGCACGCCATAGGTGGCCGACAGTTCGAAGCCGCTCGCCCAGATCGCGTCGAACCCCGCCTCCTCGGCGAGCCGTGCCGAGAGCGGATTGTGCGCCGACATGACGCGAACCAGCGCGCCGGCCGCCACCGCCTCGCGCAACCCCTGTGTCATCTCACCTCGCTCCGTGATCTCAACATGGCTCATTTCGACAGGAACAGCCCGCCATTGACGTGAATCGTCTGGCCGGTGATGTAGTGGCCTTCCGGGCCGACGAGAAAGCGTACAGTCGCGGCGATATCCTCGGAGCGGCCTTGATGACCGAGCGGAATGTCGCGGCTCATCGCACGGCCTTGCGGGCCGCCGGCCGAAGCGCCGCGCACGGTGTCGATCGAGCCGGGCGCGACGCAATTGGCGGTGATGTTGTGCGGCGCCAACTCCATCGCGAGACCGCGAATGAACCCCTCGAGCCCCGCCTTCGAGGCGTTGACATGCACCCGGTTGCGCGCGCCGGCATGATGCGAGATGCCCGACAGGCCGACGATGCTGCCGCCCCCGCGCTTGATCATTTCAGGTGCTACCGCCTTGGCGAGGATGAAGGCGCCGTCGAGCGCGACCGCCAGAATCTCGCGCCACTCTTCAAGGCTCATCTCAAGAAATGGCGTCTGCCGCCGCAGACCGGCATTGTTGACCGCGATATCGATGCCACCGAACGCCTTGACCGCAGCCTCGACCAGCCCCGCCACCGCGTCCTGCTTTGAAACATCGGCGAGATGTGGCAGAGCACGGCCGCCCAGCGCCTCGATCTCGCTCACGGTTTCCTCGATGATCGCCCGGTCGCCGCGTCCGTTCACGACCACCGCCGCCCCGTCGCGTGCCAAGGCCAGCGCGATGGCCTTGCCGATATTCTTTCCCGCCCCGGTTACGATGGCGACTTTGCCGGCCAGCACCTGTTCACTCTTCATTATGGAGCCTCCCTTGGAGCGCCGGGAGGAAAGCACTGCTGTTCCGGAGGGTCAATCGCCGCTGGCAGCAATGCCGAGCGGGCAAACGATGCTATCCTGAGGCTCTACGGGTGGAGCGCACGATTGACGTCATCAGTGGATCACCTCGCCGGGCCCACCGAGGCCGCCACTCCTAACCTGCCGCCAGACGCCGATCACGATCACTGGCGCGGGCCGGCGCTCGGCTACGGGTTGACGCTGCTGTTCGTCTTTCTGGCCACCGGCTCCGGCTTCCTTGTCCAGGCGCTGTCCGGCCGGTTTGTGAGTTTCCCGTTTTATGCCGCTGTGGTGGCCAGCGCCTGGTTCGGCCGCGGCCCCGGTCTGCTGTCGGTCGTGCTGTCGATCCTGATCGTCGAGGATGTGTGGACGCCGCCTCTGTTCAGCCTGTGGATAGCACCTGAGGAAATCCCGGCCTTTGGCGCGTTTGTCATCTGCACCTTTATGAGCTTTGCCTGGAGCGCGCATCGCCGCAAGACGCAGCACTTGCTCGAGACCGCGGTCGCACAGCGCACCGCCGCGCTGCGCGAGACCAATCAGGCGTTGCAGATCGAGATCGCCGATCGGCAAGCCGCCGAGGAGGAATTGCGGCGCAGCGAGGCGCTGCTGGCGCAAGGCGAAAAGCTGAGCCGCACAGCAAGCTGGATCCTGCGGCTGCCGGGCGGCGAAATGAGCTGGTCGGCGGAGCTGTTCACCATCCTGGAGATCGATGCGGCCGGGGTGGTTCCCTCATACGATCTGCTGATCGAACGGATGTATCCCGATGATCGCATCCGCTTCGAGGCGGAGATGCAGCGAGCCCTTCTCGCGAGAGGGGATTTCTCCTGCGACGCCCGGATTGTCGTCGCTGGAGGCGCCATTCGGCAGGTGCAGGCCGTTGGCGAGGTAACGCCGAGCGGGGCGATGATCGAGTGCATCGGCACGATCATCGATGTGACGGAACGGCGGGCGACCGAGCAGGCGTTGCAGGAATTGCAAACCGAACTGGCGCGGACGATGCGGCTGGCTACCTTGGCGGAAGTGGCCGGCACAATCGCTCATGAGATCAACCAGCCATTGGCGGCGATCACCGCCAATGGCGGCGCCTGCCTGCGATCGCTGACACGCGATCCGCCGCTGCTCGACAATGCCCGCGACGCGGCAGAATGCATCGTCGCCGACGGCCATCGCGCGGCCGATGTCATCACGCGGATCCGCGCGCTGTTCGAAAAGAAAGAACCGCAACGGCTTGTGGTGAATGTCAACGCTCTGCTCGACGAGGTGGTCGAGCTTTGCCGCGCCAGTATCGATCGGCAGGCGGTGACCGTGCGACCGCAGCTCGACCTGGAGTTGCCATCGCTGATGGCCGACCCGGTGCAACTGCGCCAGGTCATCGTCAATCTGGTCACCAACGCGGTCGAGGCCATGGAGGGGGTCGCCAAACCGCGCCGATTGACTCTGCGCACCACAGCTGAACCGGCCGACGCCGTGACCATCATTGTCGAAGATACCGGGATTGGATTGCCCCCTGGACCGGCTGGCCGCATCTTCGACAGCTTCTATACGACCAAGGCGCACGGTCTGGGATTGGGATTAGCGATCAGCCTTTCGATCGTCGAGGCGCATGGCGGCAAGCTGCGGGCCGAGCCAAACCAGCCGCACGGCGCCCGGTTCATCCTCGTACTTCCCTCGGCAAGCGGTTCGGCCGACCCTATTCTCTAAAAGGGGTGAATTCTCTGCCCTTTATCGTTACCGCGCTGTCCGAGCGCCCGCTCGTTACTGGATCGGTGGCGGCGTTACTCTGTCTTTCATGACGGTTGCAGGAGATATGCCGGCACGGGAGCGCGTCATCGCGATCGTCGACGACGATCAGCCGCTGCGTGACGCGCTTCAGCGCATGCTGATTTCGTACGGATTTCAGGTACTGAACTTTCCGTCAGCGCGCGCCCTGCTGGACCTTCAGGCCTTCGACCGGATCGGTTGCATGATCCTCGACATCCGGATGCCGGAAATGTCAGGGATGGCGCTGCACGAGCATCTGATCGCCAGCGGCCATATCATCCCGACCATACTGATTACAGCATTGCCGACCCGGAGCGAACGGGAGCGAGCCGGTGCCAATGGCGCGATCAGTTATCTGGCAAAGCCGGTAAGCGAGCGAATCCTGCTCGACACGATCCATGCCGCGTTAGAACATGAGGGAGTCGGCGCTCGGAAAACCGTTACCGGGCGGGTCGTACCAGGGATTTAGTTTTGGGTATAACAGTCGCCGTCTCGCCCTCTGTAGAAAAACCAGTGGGCGAGAGACTTTCGCGTCACTTGCGGCGCCTTGAAACCGAAGCCATCCACATTTTCCGCGAGGTAGCTGCCGAGTTTCGCAACCCGGTCATCCTTTACTCGATCGGCAAGGACTCCAGCGTTCTTCTCCATCTCGCGCGCAAGGCGTTCCACCCGGCGCCGGTGACGATGCCGGTGTTGCACATCGACACGACGTGGAAATTTCGCGAGATGATCGCGTTCCGCGACGCGATCGCCCAGACACTCGACCTCGACCTGCGCGTCCATACCAACGCGGAAGGATTGGCGCGCGGCATCAATCCGATCGCCTCGGGCTCCGCTTTGCACACGGCTGTCATGAAGACCGAGGCGCTGAAGCAGGCGCTCGACGCCCAGCGTTACGATGCCGCGATCGGCGGGGCGCGCCGCGACGAGGAAAAGAGCCGCGCCAAGGAGCGGGTATTCTCGTTACGCGGCCCCGGGCATGGGTGGGAGCCGCGCCGGCAACGGCCGGAGCTATGGCGCCTCTACAACACGCGCCTCGGCCCCGGCGAGTCGATGCGCGTGTTCCCGATGTCGAACTGGACCGAGCTCGACGTATGGGAATACATCGCGGCCGAGAACATTCCGGTTGTGCCGCTTTACTTTGCCGATCATCGGCCGGTTGTGCGCCGCAACGGTGTCTGGATCATGCGCGACGATGATCGGCTGCCACTTGAACCCGGCGAACAACCGGAAATGCGGCTGGTACGATTCCGCACGCTTGGCTGCTACCCGCTGACCGGCGCCGTCGAATCAAGCGCCGCCACGGTCCCGGAAATTGTCGCCGAATTGCGCGATGCCGATGTATCGGAGCGGCAGGGCCGACTGATCGACGGGGATGAAACGGCCTCGATGGAGCGCAAAAAGCGTCAGGGATATTTCTGATGCCGGATGGCCGCATGGAGCCGCCCGACGCTGACGCTGCGCTGGAAACCGATCGCCGACTGGTGCGGTTCCTGACCTGTGGGTCGGTCGATGACGGCAAGTCGACCCTGATCGGCCGGCTGCTTTACGAGGCCGGCGCCGTCATGGGCGACCAGTTGGAGACGCTGAAGGCGGAGTCGGGACGCTTCGGCACGACTGGCGGTGATCTCGATTTCTCGCTTTTGCTCGACGGCCTGGAAGACGAGCGGCAGCAGCACATCACGATCGATGTCGCCTACCGCTATTTCTCGACACCGCGGCGCAATTTCATCATCGCCGACACTCCCGGCCATGAGCAATACACGCGCAACATGGCGATTGGCGCTTCCACGGCCGACGCGGCCGTGCTGCTGGTCGATGCGCGTAAGGGCATCCTGCCGCAAACGCGGCGGCACACGCTGATCTGCTCATTGTTTGGCGTGCGGCATGTGGTGCTGGCGGTCAACAAGCTCGACCTTCGCGGCTTTGACCAAGAGGTGTTCGAGCAGCTCGCGGCCGAGTTTCGTCAGTTCGCCGTTGACATGAAATTCTCGTCGATAACGGCGATCCCATTATCGGCTCGCTTTGGTGACAACGTGACGGCCTCCTCACCGCGCACCGCGTGGTACGCGGGGCCAAGCCTCCTCGAATGCCTCGAAGGCATCGAGCCGGAAGCGACAGAGGAGCTGCACTTCCGCTTTCCGGTGCAATGGGTCAACCGCCCGACCCAGGAATTCCGTGGCTTTGCGGGGACGGTCACCGCGGGCACAGTGGCGGTAGGCGACATCGTTCAGGTCATGGGCTCGGCACGGGCCTCGCGCATCAAGGAAATTAGCACGTTTGATGGCGCCCGCGAGTGGGCTGCCGCCAACGATGCCGTCACCCTGGTCTTGCATGACGAGATCGATGTGTCGCGCGGCGATCTGCTGGTGACACCGGACGCGCCCACCGAATTCGCCGACCAGTTCGCCGCGCATCTCGTGTGGATGCGCGAGGACAGCCTCGTCCCCGGACGCGCCTATTGGCTGAAGCTCGGCACCCGTACGGTGTCAGCTACCATCACCGCGCTGAAGCATCGGGTCGATATCGAGACCGGCGCGCATGTCGCGGCGCGGGCCTTGGAGCTGAACGAGATCGGCTTTTGCAACATCGCCACCAGCGTGCCGATCGCCTTTGACGCCTTTGAGCGCAACCGCGACACCGGCGCGTTCATTCTGATCGACCGGTTGACCAACGATACCGCTGCCGCCGGTACGATCAGTTTTGCCTTGCGCCGCGCCAGCAATATCCACTGGCATGAATCGACGGTCACCCCGACGCAGCGCGCCGATCTCAAGGGACATCGGCCGGCGATCCTCTGGTTCACCGGCCTTTCAGGCGCCGGCAAATCGACGGTCGCCAATCTGCTCGAACAGAAATTGCTGGCGATCGGCTGCCACACGATGCTGCTGGATGGCGACAATGTGCGCCACGGCCTCAATCGCGATCTCGGCTTTACCGATGCTGACCGGGTGGAGAACATCCGCCGCGTCGGTGAGGTGGCTCGGCTGATGGGCGATGCCGGGCTGATCGCTATCTGCGCCTTTATCTCGCCATTCCGCGCCGATCGCCAGATGGCGCGTGAGATCGCCGCGCCTCACGAATTCATCGAAGTGTTTGTCGACACCCCGATTGACGAGTGCATCCGCCGCGACCCCAAGGGTCTGTATGCGAAGGCGCAGGGCGGTATAATCCCCAACTTCACCGGCATCGACTCCGCCTACGAGCCGCCACGGCAGCCAGAAGTCCGCCTCAACACGCTGGAATGCGATCCGGAACGGCTCGCCGATCAGCTGCTGGCGGAGTTACGCCGCCGCGGTGTATTGGCCTAGGTCAGAGCGAGCCTCCGACCGCTACGGGCTTGCAGTCAGTGTGCCGATCTGGCCGACCAGCTGGCCGAGCCAGATCGCGGTGGACAGCGGGTCGCCGGCCGGAGGCTTGGCGCAAGCGGCGTCGCCAAAGCTCTCGATCGACGACACCTTTGCCGACACGACGACCGGCAATATCCCCGAGCCGACGATCGTATCGGCGGCGGCGCGGCCTTTCTGGTACTCACCGCACGCCGCCGTGATGGCGGTGTCGGCGGCGGCGATCTGATTGCAAGCCGACAATCCCGGAACCACCGCGAAGATCAGCACAATTGCGGCGAGCAGACCACGTTCCTTCAACAGGAGCGCCGCGAGCCCGCACGCACCCGCCACCAGCTGCACGATCTGCCCGATCGTGGCATCGGGCAAATTCCAGCCGAGCAATGCCAGGAGCGCGCCGAGCCCGGCGTAACTGGAGGGTTCGCTGAAGCGGGCCAGTAGATAGGCAATGATTTGCATCGTGGACCTCCTTTGGACATAAAAAAACCGCCCGAAGGCGGCCTGGAACTCGCGGTAGAGAAAGAGCCGTTCAGGCGACTGGGGTGCCCGCATACCAGGCGGTGAGCGATCCCGGGTCGCCGACCCAGATCGAGCGATCGACCGGGGACGCGATCCCCGGAACCCGACCGGCCGGGGTGTATTGGTGGAAATCGTAGGGCCGCCCGCCAGCGTCCCATGACGCGGCGCGGCCGGGCGGCAGGCGCGGCGGATGCCGGACAAGGGTCGCATACGTGCCCGGCGTGTTGCCGCGCTGGTATTCCGGGAGCATCAACGGCCACGCCGATAACTCGGGCAGCGTCTGCCGCAGCTGGGCAAACCCGTAATACGCGACCGGCGCGCGCCCGGTGCAATCCATCACCGCCTGCCCAAACGCCACCACTGCCTCGGGCAGGGCCGAGGTTTCCCAGTCGATCATCCCCGGTTGCCCCGTCTGGAGCCCGATCACCTCGAGGAAATGCCCCGCCTGATCCTCGGCATCCGTGGTGTCGAGGAAATGATAGGGCACCACCATGATCCCGGCCGCCGCCGCATCGCGCCGGTTGTCGGCAAACCGGGGATCGACAAACGCATCGCCCTGTGTCGCCTTGATAAAGGCGAGCGCGATCCCCGCGGCGGCGACCGCCGGCCAATCGATGGCGCCGTTATGATGCGACACGTCAATGACCGCGTCGCAGATCGTGGGGGGCAGTGTCATCTGGGTCATTTGCGATCCTGTTTCTGGACAAGTTCGGTGCGCACATCGCCGATCGCCTGCATGACGCGTTCGAGCGTCCCGCGCATTTCGCTCTGGAATTCGCGATCCTCGATGCGCCGCTCGTCGAGCATGCGCTCGACGACGGTGAGGCGCGCCTCGTGGCCGGCAAGCGCGACGCGGAATTCGGCGCGCTGCAGGTCGACATCGGCGCGTAAACTCAGATAGCCGCCGACGATGCCGCCGCCGACCGTTGTCACCACCACGACCGCCTGCATCAGGTGACCGATGTTGATTTCAGGCCGCAGCTGCGGGTGCATCAAGGCATTGAGCCAGCCTCGATTTCGGGGTTCCTCAGTGGTGTCGATCATTCACTGCCTACGAGTGTCCATGCCAGATTGGCGAGCGTGGCATCGGGTGCGGCCGGGGCAACGACCGTCAGCACGTCGCCTCCCGCTAAACTCACCGTCGCCCCCATCGCGAAACTCGCGGTGAGGGCGCTTGCCGCGAAGCTCATCGTGCCGATCGAGGTGCCGTTTTTCGCGATCGCGAAACTCGCGGCGGCGCTCGCCGCAGTACCGGCGCTGCCATAGCTGCCGCCGAGCCCCGCCGGGAAGGTCACCGGCGTCGCGAAGATATAGCGCTCGATGATCTGGCTGCTCGCCGGCATACCGGACCACGACCCCGACACATAAGCGGGGGCCGCCACCGCGCCATCACCGGTCAGTGTGTAGGTGGCCGGGGTCAACCCGGCCAGGCCCTGCAGTGACTGCCCGAAGATGTTGAACGCCGGCAACTTCACAAACACCGTCTTGCCGACAAAGCTGGCCGGGTAGCGGTAGCGGAACAGCGACGGATCGTTGGGTCCCAGCCGGGCGAAGTTGCTGCCGCTGGTGTGCGTCCCGATCGGGGTGCCATATACACCGCGCCGCAGATAGGTAAGATTGTAGTGATAGGCGGCGGTCAGCGTCGCTGTCTGGTAGCTGATCAGTTCACCGTCGCAATAGCACAAGGTCACAAAATCATCGGCGTCCGCCATGGTGCCGGACAGCATCTGGCCCAAGCTCTGGCTGAGATCCACCGACAGCGTATCGGCGGCATCGGGATCGGCATGGCTGGCAAGACTCGCCGTCAGCACCCCCTGACGTCCGCCGCGATAGATCGTGCCGGCAATGGTGTAGGTGTTCCCGTCACTCGACATCCAGACCTGGCAGCCGCCCCAACCGGCCTCGCCCGAGGCGATGACCCATACTTCGAGATCGCCGCCCGAGAGAGCCGCCGGCGGCTCGAAGATGACCGGCGGATTAGTGTCACCCGGAACGATCAGCGTATCGACACCGCTGCCCGCTGTTGCCTGGCGCGCATACACGATCGCCACATTGCCGATCCCTATCGGCTTGATCGTTCCAGGCATGGCGGCTCCGGGTCGAGATGAGAAGCGCGGTCAGGGTGTGATGCCGGGGATTTCCTCGGCGGTGACGGTCAGTTCGCCATTATCGTCTTCGTCGATCTGAGTGATCCGCACCGGCGCATCGGCGAGCCCCAGATTGCCATCGGTCAACAAGACGATATCCATCGGCTCGAGCAGCGCATAACGCCACCCCAGCTTGAATTTATATGTGTTGCGGATGTAGGCTTTGCGCTGCAACAGCAGCTGCGCAGCAACCGTGGTGCTGATGATGTTGGTGAAGCTGTGCGCCTGCATCGGCGGCTCGCTGCGCAGCCCGTACTGGTCGATCAGGCCCTGGTCGAACGCCGGTACGATCTGCGGATTGTAGCCGTTGCCGCCATCCATGAATTCGAGGCTCAGCCAGTTGGTCGCCTGCGCCGGGTCGCTGCGGCTGAGCATCACCGGGTCGCTGCCACCGCCGAAGTCGATGAAGTCACCATCGCCGAGGCTGTATTGCCAGGTCAGATCAGGCGCCCAGCTGGCGCCATTATTGGCCAGCGACGTGTCGCCATACGGGACGATCTTGAGGCTGGTCCCCGACCACACGACCGCCGACGCGGTCAGTTGCGCGATCTCCTCGAGCCACCGGGCGCAGGGCTGCTGCCGGTCCAGCAGCAGCGACATCGCGAGCTGCGCCACCTGGCAATACTGTCCCCAATCGGCGAGGCTCCCGGCGATATCGAGATTGGCTGCGGGAAAGCCGGCGCCATAACGCGGATTGGTCAACAGGTCGGTGACGATATTGTCCGGACGCGCGTCATTGGGAAAAGCCGGTCCGGCCGTCCCGGCCTGGACACCGGTGAGCTCGAACGAGATGTTGGGCAGCGCTGGCGATGCCCCGAGTTGCATCGGAGTGCCGGTGACATAGCAGGTGCCTGAGTAGCCTATTACCGGCGTATTGGGATCGGTGCTGGCGAACACCGGATCGGGCATCTGTCCGTCCGTCCCGGCGTAGCCGTTTAGCCCGACATTGCCAAGCCCCGCGGCCAGGCCGCTATTGGCCCAGATCAGGTTGTTGCCGCCGATGCCGTGTGCCGAGCCGGTAAAAGCGACAGGCCCTTGGCACAGCCCGAATGCGACATCGACCGCGTAATTCTGGTTCGCGCCCTTCTTGCCGCCCGAACTGCCCAGCCCCTTGCCGCCCTTGCCGCCGCTCGATCCGGTAAAGTTCCAGAACTCGATCAAATTGACCGACACGCGCTGCGTCCCGTAACACAACGCCACCGGGCTGCCGGCCTGGCTGGTGTTGTAGCGCAGCGATCCTACCGTGGGGTTGGAAAAGGCATTCACGAACGGCGTCGGACCGCCGCCCTTGCCGGCCGCCTCGTATGTCATCTACAGCCTCGTCGAAAGCAGTAACTTCGGTTTCCCGATCAGCGATCAAATCGCCTTTACCGCACAACTTGACTTGCATCCCCGGTGCAGCGGGGTCGGGGTGATCGGGATCGGCCGGATACCGTTCTAAACCGCCGTGAAGTAGCGGACCGCTCGGTCCTTCAGGGGATACAGGGTAGCGTCGCCGCGCACGACACCGACACTCCAGTAAGCGTGCACCAGGCGCGGCCATCCGCCGATGATCGCGCCGTGCGAGAAGGTGCGGCCAAAGCGGAACAAGGCGATGTCACCCGGCAGCGGGGGCCCTTCAATCGGCCGCGCATACCGCATCAAGCCTTCGAGATAGTGTTCCGCGTCACGGTGCAGATGCCAGTCCGGCACATAGAACGGCGGCTCGACATGCGGTATGACACCGGCCCGCTCATACACTTCCGCCAACAGCATCAGGCAATCGATACCCGCGCCCTTGACCCGGGCGGCATGATGAAACGGGGTACCGATCCAATCTTCGGCTTCGGCGACAACAGCCGCCCGCTGATCGGCGTTCATGCCGCGGCCTCCGGCGGAGGAATGTAGGGAAAACCGCCATAACGCAGCAGATTGTTCAGTGCGGCATTGCACGTCGCAACAGTATGGTCGCAGCCCGGCAACAACTGAAAAGTGTCAGCGAGCGCCACCGGTGACAGAAACGGCTTCAACAATTGCGCGACGCCGTCCACCAGCTGCGCAATCGTGCGCGAAGCGCCGGCATTGGCGCCACTCAGTGCGATGATCGTCCCCTGGTCGTACGCGCTCACGGGGCTGGGCGTGAACCCTGTCGCGATCTGCGCCTGCGTCGATCCTGCCTGGGCTGTCGCAGCGACAGAGCCGATGCCGGTCCCCGCGCCGGCCGCATTGCGGCCATTCACCCGGTCATAGCCGCACATGGTATCACCGAAAATGTGGGTGCAGCTCGCACCATATAGGCGCCGCGGCATCTGCTGGATCGCCAGCAGGTTCATCAGCGACTTCACCTTCATCGTGATACTGCTGCGTCCGATGTCGCACTCCGCGACGCGCCCGTAAAACCACACGATTGCGCCGAGGTTCGGGTCAAGCGCGCCGCCATTCACGGGCGGCGGCGCGAACAACCGGTCAAGCTCCAGCGAGGCCCCGTCGAACAACCCGAGCCGCACCGCGTCGGCGAAACCAAAAGTACCGACCTGGTCAGTGTCACCCGCGAAGATCTGGATGTCGAGTTCCGTCGCCTCGACGCCGATCTTTGTCGTCACCTTGGAGCGGCCGAAGCGCGGCCCCAGAGGAAACGCCACCGCGTCGCCGGCGCCCTCGTTGAGGCTGCCGGCAATAAACGCGGTGCCGGGCACCGCGAGAGCGGTACCCCAGCCCGAGTACCGTAACACCTCACCGCGCGCCAGGGCGAAGGTGTAGAGGTCGGCGATCACTGCCGTGTTATTGGCCGCGAGATAAGCGGCAAGCGCCGCGGAACAGGGTCTCACGGCAGCACCGATTGCAATTTGACCTGCTTCAACTGCCACAGCTGGTACATGAAGTTCTCGAACTCCGCCGTGTCATCGGCAAAACGTACCCGGAACCAATAGGTGAAATCGGCGGCGATCACCTGCCTTTGCGGCGGCGGGGTCGTGAATGTCACCACGCCGCTCTCCCCGTCGACCGCATAGGTGGCAGGCGCTTGCACGATGCCATCGAGATAAACCGCGCTCACCGTATTGGGCGCGGTCATCGGCTCCGCGAAACCACCCATGTCGCGCACCAATTGGAAGGCGGCGGTACTGGCGTCACCGGTGCCGAGAACCTGACCAGTAATCGTGTCGTCCGTCGGATCGTCGAACAGGAAGGGCTGGAATTGCCCTTGCTGCGCCAGAAAGAACCCGGCGAGCGTGCGCAGTTCATCAAACCCCGCGCCAAGCCCGCCGGCCCCGCGCGTGTCCCAACGATCGCGCAATAACCCGTAAGTCAGCGTCCAGGTCCACAGCGGGTAGGGCTGGTCAAGCACACGCAATTCGCGTCCGCTGACGGCACGCTGCACCCGTGTCGTAAATCGCGGCGCCTTGTGCACCGACCAGCCGAGACCGGGGAGTTGTGGAAAAATCGCGGTCATCTCGCGGTCGTCACAGGCCGCGCGGCGTCAGCGCGTTGGAGCGCAGCATGTTGCGCACGGTGCCGGGGCTGCGCGCCATCAGTCCGCTGAACCAGCGCTCGACGGACGGCCCGTCCGACGGTCCGTGAAAATGTAGATGCATATCGCCGCCTCTCCCACCCTGCGCGATCATCCCCTGGAGGCCCTCGCTGATCGGCGCCGGCAGCACCATCTCGCGCGAATGCAACAGCGCCGGCGTCGCACCGGCGAAGTTCGGCAAGGCCCAGCCGCCTGCCGCCGATGGCACGATGCCGCCCCCGGCAAAGGCGAACAGGCCGCCGAGCCAGCCAAACAGCCCTCCCCCGCCCGCCGCTGCCCCGGCCGCGGCGCCCCCGCCGGCCAGTGCCGTGGCACCACCCGCCGCGCTGGTCGCGCCTAGCGACGCCACTAGCGTCCCCAGCGCCGCCGTGTTGGCGGTGATCGCCGCGGTATTGGCGGTCGTCGCGGCGGCTTGCCCCAGCTGTTGCGGTGCGCCGAACAGCCAACCGCTGGCGGCATTGCCCAGCACGTCGCCCACACCGTCACCCGCTCCCGGCGCGCCCGTACCGAGCAACGCGGCGAGCGGCCCCGCCGCCGACCGCGATAGTGTCGTCTGCGCCATGCTGACAAAGCCGCGCTCGACCGAGCGCGATGCCTCCAGCGCGGCGTCGCGAAAGCTGGTGGTGCCCTCGATCAGCCCGGTCAGTGCCGAGCGCCAGCCTGCGCCGATCTGATCGAAGGCCTGTCGGTAGGGCCGCGCCAGCTGATCGGCCTCGCGTCGTGCCGCATCGGCGATGCGCCGCTGATCCTCCGCGAACTGCTGCGAATAGCGCCCACTCAATTGCACGAGTTCGCTGTAGGTGGCCGAGCGCTCCGCCAGTGTCGCGGCATCGGCGGCGAGCGTTTCCTCGAGCGCGGCGCGTTCCGCGCCACTGCGCTGCGCCGTGTATTCGAGGTCGAAGCCGAGCGCCTGCTGCGATGAGATCGTGCGCTGCGCCACCATCGCCTGCATATCGGCCTTGAACGCCGCCAGCGCCGCTGCGCCGTTACGTTGCGCCGAGGCAGCGGCATCGGCAAAGGCAGTCTTGAGCTGCGTCACCGGCTCGACCGCGCCAGTCGCCGCCTGGCGCAGTTGCGCCAATGCGGCCATCGCGCCGCCGAGATCGGCGCCGACTTTGAGCTGTACCCGATCTGCCACAGCATCACCTTCGGGATGTGTAAAGACACCGGTGTCGGACCGGGGTACACCCGGTCCGTTGGCCTTCAAAGCCGCCCTGCTCAGCTAGCGCAGGCCGATCGATGAGAAATTGGTCGCGTTGGCGCCGGGGGTCGAGCTCGCGCCACCGCGCCATTCCGTCAGATTGGTGTACGCGAAAGCGACACCGCAAAGCGGAACGGCAGCGGCATGTGACACCACCCGGTGCAACCCGAACAGACCATTGGCGACATCCTGCCGGTCCTGTTTGATCTGCGGCTTCACCGAATTTTCGAAAAACCGGTACAGATCGAGTTTGGTGCTCGCGCCGCAACGGCGGCCGAGGAGCCGCCAGGCAATGTCGTAAAACGCGCTGCGGTCATAAACATCCTCGGTGCGCGCGCTGACAATGTTGCTCAGCAGGTTTGACTCGGCCCGCTCAATCCGGTCGTCAGGTGTGACATGCAGCAGGATCACAAACGGCTCAACATGCCCCGGCAGGCGGGCATAGACGGTGACGATACCGCCGATGCGCTTGCCGTTGACATCGACCACCTGGCGACGCTGCAATGCATTGGCGAGAAAAGATTCATCGACTGTCGCCGTAGCGCGCAGCCATTGCAGGCAATCGTTGAGCGCGACCTGCACGCAACCCGGCCCGTCTGCCGGCCCCGCCGCCCGCACCACACCGGCCGCGGCAATGACTGCCAGCGCCAGCACCACCCCTCTCCAGCGCCGCATCCAGGCTCCCCCATGTTTCGTACAACCGTATGCGGCCGGCCCCCGGCGCGACAACACCGGAAACAAGGATCTCACCGGCTGCCGCGCGCGGCCCGCCGCACCTGGTTGCGTTGGCGCAACGCGTCGATGTCAAGAACCGGTGGCGGCATTCCGAGACCCTCGCGCGACACGGCGAGGCCGGCCGGCGGTGACGCCGCGAGCGCGGCTCCATCGGCGGGAGGCCGGTCCGCGCTCGGTATCCAGCCGAGCAGCCGCGCAATCACCTGCACCATCAGGTGTGCCGGCGGGCTGTGCTCCCAATAGGCGAAGATCTCCCCCGCCTCGGCCAGTGTCATGCGGTCAATGTCGCGGTAGGCATAGCCGCATCCGGTGGCGAGGGCGGCGTAGAGGGCGCCGAGTTCGGCGCCGAGCCGTTCGCCGCCACCGCTGCGGGCTCCCCCACCGGGCGCAACCCCGCCAGATCCAGCACCGCCGCCACCGCGTCATTCAGCTCCGCCACGCTGGCTTCGAGATCGAGCACGCGATCGACCGTGAGTTCCGGATATGCCGGCGCCAGCCCGGCCGCGACGATGCGGGCCGCGGCCTCGATCAGGCTCCCGCCGGACTGGCCCGCCATTGCGTCGAGGGCATCGAGCACCGGGCGCAACTGGCCGAGCGTCAACGGCCGCGTCTCGAATCGCCGGTCCCCCAGGATGATGGTCTCGGGCATCGCCATCACTCGCTGACGCTCAATGTGCCAATCGCGCCCGCGGCATCGGCAAAGGCGCTGAAATCAAACTCCTGGATTTCGTAATCGTCGGTCTTGGTCGGGAGCGACAATTTGGTGGCGGTGCAGGCGTTCAACACCAAGGCCATGCCGGCCGGCACGCCCTGCGTGGTCTTGGTGGTATAAAAGGTTGCCTTGAAGGTCGGCGTATAGCCCATCAGCTGGTTGGTCATCACTAGCTTGCGGCCCGATGCGGTGGCATAGGCATAGCTGACGAGCAACGCCGCGCCGGCATCAGCGGCGGCAAAGGTATAAACGCCGGTCGCCAGGTTCACCGCGTATTGCGCGGCCGCGGACGGTGTCGCGACGCGGCTAAACCGCATACCGGCATTCCCCCCGCTCGCGTAGAACACCCCAAGGTCATCGCTAAATGTCGTAGCATTCGCCACCGTCACCGTATAAGCCGGCGACGCCGGTACGGTGGCGGCTTCGTTCTCGGACACCGTCACCTGCCCTGCTGCGGGCGTCTGGCCAAAGAACAGATCGCCATAGATCGCGCCGAAGATGCGGGCGAACTTAGCCTTGCCGGTGATTTTTCCCTGGCCGCGCGCGATATCCACCGGAAACTGAAACTGGCCCCACAATTCCCGGGTCTGCCAGTCCCAGTCGATCTGTACATCCTGCAGGATGCCGAACTGGTCGGGGCCAATGCCCGAGCCCGTGACATCGGTGCGATTGCCCCACAGCGCGCCGGCGCCGAATGCAAGCTGCATGTCACTGCCCTCTCTGCATCACAGCGACAAGCCGCCGCTTCAGCTCTTCCTTCGCAGCGAAAGCGTGGTTCCACGCCTGCGTCACCTGCGCCACCGGCGAGCCCGGAAAATGGTCGCTCCACCACGTATCGACGAGCTGCGCCAGGCCGTCCGGCGGTGCCGCCCCATCCGCGGTATCGGTCTCTTTCATCCGCTCTTCTCCTATCCGATACAGAGAATTTCGACAGGCACGATCGCGGCGATCTGGTCGCGCAACGTGCCCTCGTCGATCGTCACCTTGCCGGCGATACAGGCATGCTGCACCATCGCCGGCAGGCCAAGGTTCTGAACGCCGATCGCGGGCGGCGGCGCCAGTGCCGCCTCGACGGCGTCGAGCAGCGGGTTCAACACTGTCGCCGGTGGGCCATACGGGTCGCTGCAATGGGCGTAGAGGTGAAGCTCCACCGACAGCGTCCATACGGTGGGCGCTCCGAGCACCGGCACCGCCCCCACCTCCATCTTCTGCCGCAGGAACAGCGCCGGCTGCTCCGCCGGTGTCAGTTCGTTCCAATGCCGCAGCCGGCGGCCCGTAGTGACAAACGCCGCGGCACCCGTCACTTGCGCGTACAAGGCGGCATAGATCGTTTCGCGCGCGATCACAGGGCCGCGACCACGAGGCCGGTGTCGCTTGCCGTGGGCGCCGCCAGCGGCGCGCACGACGCCACCGGCGCGACGACGCGATACGGCGCCAATAGCACTTGGACCGCCTCGCCGACGTCCGACGGCGCGAAGTTCACCATCTCGGCCCCGCTCAACGCCCGTGCGACCTCGCCAATTCTGGTGCGGTCGCGATAGCGGCGGCACACCAGCTCGATACAGGCCTGGGCGATGTCGAGCGGCGTTGCGGCAAACCCGGCCGTGTAGCTCACGACCACATTCTGCGCGCGCCGGGTAAAGACATAGCCGCGCAAGGCCAGTTCGGTCGCGCTGAACACATAACCGGCGCCAAACCCGCCGCCCCTCGGCGCAGGCGGGATGGAGAGCCCATCGATCGACAGCGACAGCACCGCGGCAACCGGTGTCACGGCGAAACTCAGCCGCTGCCCGCCAGTGCCGTCTCGCACTTCCTGCCAATCGCCGAGCGCCACCGGCCGACCGAGCCAGCTGACGATGAACTGGCTCGCCGCCGAGATGAGGCGCGCCAGCATCGCGTCATCGCTGGCCGGGAACGCCGCCTGGCCGGTCTGCAGCCAGGCTTTGACATCGGATAGTGTCGTTAAATCGCCAACGGCCATGGCGCGTCAGCCGTTAGCGATGTTGGTGATGACACCCATCGCAAACGGCGCATAGACCGCCAGCACCTCCTCGGCATAGACCCCGACCTGGCGTTGACGCGTTACCACCGGCCAATCGATCTGGTAATAATCCTGCCGGGTCTTCACTTCGGCGACATTCGGCACCTCGTTCGACTGGTACTGCACCGGCAGGTTCTCGGCCCAGCCAATGATCGTCCCCGGCGGCACGCGCGGATGGATGCGGACTGGAATGCGCAATCCGCCGTTCAGGGCAAACGGGTTGAAGTAGACCGAGATCGCACCCGCCGCCGCCAGATCATAGGGATTGGCGTCGCCAGTGACATCGTAGTGCAACAAGGGCCCGGAGGCATTCGACAGCACTTTGGCGGTGATGTTTTTCAATTCCTGTACGTTGACGTAAAGCACGGTCGGCGACAGCTGGTAGGAGGTCCACATCTGTGCCAGCATCGTGTCGATCTCGTTCACCGAGCCGCGCCCGGATGCAGTCAGCGGCGTACCCGTGCCGGCGGTCCCTGTCGGCAGAATATTCACATAGGCGTTCGACCCCGCCTTCAACGCCGTCGTCAGCAAGCCGTCATAGGCGTAGCTGGGATTGGCTGAATTGTCGGTGGTGATAGCCGAGGCCGCCTGTTGCCCGCCGGTGAGCGCGGTGGCGAAACTCAAGCTGTTGATCGTGGTGATGGCCTGCAATGTCTCGGAATTGGCGGGACCGATGTACCAGGCGTAGGCGACCGCGCCTTGAATCGCGGTGACGCTGGCGAACAATGTCTGGCCGGAGGACACAGCCTGTGTCGCATTGCTGCTGTTGTTCGACGAACCGCCTGACAGGACAAAGGTCTTGCCGTCGGCACCGGTGATCGTCTTGGTGGTGGCGATACCGGTCGCCAAGCTGGAGTTCTGGTAGCCCTCCAGGGTCAGTGCGACGACGATCACCGAGTAGGTCGCGGCCGGCAGGCTGCCACCGGTCCCGGATGCGGCGAGCACCGGCGTCGCGGGTGTGCCCAATTGCAGTGACGCGTTGCCGCCGAGGATCGCCATCTCCTCCTTCAGCATCAGTTTCTGCAGCAGGCGAAAGCTCATGCGGGCCTGGATATCCTCGAAATACCGGCCGGCGCTGATTGCCTCGTAGGTCGCCGCGTCCTCCTCGCCAATCGTCACATAGGCGGCCGATTTCGACGCCGTGGTGTACGACATCTGGCCGGAACGCTGACCTTCGGGCACCCACCCCATCGCGTCGAACCCCGACCCGATCAGCGCCGTCACCTGCCTCCAGTTGGTCGCGGTGCCGGTTCCGCCACCGATACGCGGCAGGCTGTTGCGAATGGGCGTGACAAAGGGATAGAGATTTTTTGCCGGCGCCTGCAGGTCGTAGGCGACCAGACCGGTACTGGTCGAGATGGTCTTGGCGATACCGTCGTCGGGGGTCTGCAACGCGCCCTTCACCAGGTCAAGCGTGTCTTGCGTCGGATTCATGCCAGTTCCTTTGTTGCGATGAGGTGCTGCGACACTGCGGGCCATGCAGTTCCAGGCCGCGGCCGTTGGAAAACGGCGACTGCTTCACTTAGGCAGGAGCACACAGAACATTGTCGTCCCTGCCAAGGCAGGGACCCCCCTGTCGGTCGGTTCCTGATTTGCCGTTGGGAGCTCCGTCACCGCGTCAATCGGGCAGTGAAGGAGTGCTCCCCTAAAATGGGTTACTGCGTTCGCAGGGATGACACGAATGAGGGATTTCTGTCAGCACACGGATGGCTCTAGCGCCAGCCGCGAACCGTCACCGGTGTGGCGTGCGCTGCCTTTATCAGGGTCAGGGTGCGTTGGTCGTCCGTCATTCGCGCCAACGCCGCAACGACGTTGTCACCATTCGCCGCTATGCCTCGGCCACCCCGCCTCGCGTCAACATCCGCGAACCCGGCCGCCAATGTTTGCGCCGGCAGCGGGGTGCGGGCGATATCCTCGACCCGCTGCTGCAAGGCATCGAGACGCGGCATGATCTCGCCCGCCAGCTTGGCCACCGCCGCCACGGTGTCCGTCTGTGGGGGCACAGCCAGCCCGACCGCCGGCAACGGCTCATTCATCGCCAGGGCACGGACGCAGTGACGCAGTTCCATGATCCGCGTTGGCAGGTCGGGCGCCGGCGCATCTGACACCTTGGCGATGCGGTCGCTCAGCCAGTCGAGGTCCAGTACCAGCCGCGCCAGCCGCAGATCGTCCGCACCAGTCCTGACCGCCGGTTCGACGAGGATATCGCCAGCCGACTCGCCACCGCGCTTCCAGCAATCGAACACCGCCTCCGGATTGGCCGGCCGGTCCACCACCGATATTTCCGTCAGCCGCAGGCCGGTGATGGTGCGGCGGTCGGCTGGGTCGCGCGCGGTAACCCGGCCGCCGATCGAGAATCCCTTATAGACGCCGGTGACCACCTTCTGCCACGCCTCGCCATCAACGATGCGCGCCCCGAGATACAGGCCTCGATCGTCGACCGCCGCCTCGGTTGCGACACCGACGGCGGAGGGCTGGTGCATCTCGCGGATATTGGCGAAGCGCATGTAATCCGCGAGCGCCGTGGTGAGCGCCTGTCGTGTTATGGTCTCGCCCTGATCGTCCTGCGCCTCGGTCGAGGCATAGCCCCAGACCATCCGCTGTTCGGCATCGACTTTGGCGATCGGCCAATAGAACCGCATCTGTGTCTCCCTCAATGCCCTCAATGCCCTCAAGCGCCAAAGGTGTCAGTGCGGCCAAGCGATGGCCGGATCCTGCCAGCCGATCGTCACATCCCACACACCGGTGCCGGCGGTGTTGGACACCATGCGGACCTGCTGCACCGTATTGGTCATGACGCGGAACGTGCCTGACGTACCGGTCGAGGTGATCGCTTGGATGGACTGGTTACCGGTCGGAGTATCGACCGCGCTGCTCGCTTCGTCGGGCGAGGTGAACAGCACCTTCGGGTTGCCGCTGGCATAGATTTCGGCGCGGAAGTGCGCCAATACCTTGTGACCGCCCGGCACGCTTGCCAGCGTCTGCAGCGCCGCCGTGGTGCCGACGGTCGCGCTGTTCAAGTCCTGCTGTGGCGCACCCCAGACAAACTCGTTGCCAATTTGCGCAAAGGCGAGCAGATGCCCGGACCCATCAGTCTTGACAGCGCCGATGTAACGCTTGCGCGTGTAATTGGCCGGCATGGTAGGCGCGCCATAGGTCGCGGTCAGCAGGTAGTCGACCACACCCGTATCGGCGCGCTGTATTTGATAGACGTAGTACCAGGTCAAGTTTGCCACCGTACCGGTGTCGAGCCCGCCATTGCCGCTGCCGACCGTCCAGGCGCCCGTCGTCTTGGTGAAGGCGCTATTCTGCACCATAAGTATCTGGCCGCTATCCTCGGCGGTCGAACAGATGTCGATGTCGATCAGGGTGTTGGGGCTGGTGCCGTCGTTCGACAGCGTGCAGCCGCCGGCGAACTTGATCAGGTTGGTGGAGTTGAACCCGGCGCTTCCATTGCCGACCAACAGCGAACCCGATGTCAGGGAGGTCTGCCCGGTGCCGCCACTCGCGACCGGCAGCGCGCTGCCGAACGTCCAGCCGCCGTTGAGGCTGCCAAAATTGCTCGACCAATAAAGCGAGGCGCCGGAATTGATCGTCGGGTTGGGGGCACCGCTTTCCTGATCGAGATCGAGCGTGTTGTGGACACTGGGATAAGTGTTGGTTTCGGCCACGGCGGCGCCGATGCTGCTGACCCCGAACATCCCGGCAAAGCGATTGGAGCGGCAGGTTTGCAGCACGTTGTTGGCGCTACCCAACAGATCGAGGCTCTTGCCGGAGCCGCCGCTTGGTTCGATCGCGGCACCAATCACCTCGTTGCTGTCCATGTTGCCGCAGACAAAGCCGCTGCCGTTCTGGTAGATCACCACCGGCAATTGCCAGAAGTTACGATTAGTGTTCGCTGTGGTGCTACCGGGCCCGATCTTCCACCCGTTGGCCGAGGCCGAGCTGGCATCGGTCAAATCCGCATAGTCTCGGACAAATTGATTGAACATAACGCCGATATTGGCAGTGCTCGATACGTCGAGATCGTAGGCGCTGGCGGTGACGCGCTTCACATAAAGGTCGGTGAAGTCGCTCCATACGACCGAGCGTAGTTTGACACCGGTACCGGCCGTCGTCGCGCCGTCGAGGCACATCTTGCCGAGACCGGCGCCGACAAGCTGCTGCGCACTGGCATCGCTGCCGCCGGTCGCCATGACGCCGCTCGCGGCTCCGAGCCATGTCAGTGTGGTGCCGCACACGCCATAATTGGCGCCGCCGGCGCCCTCCACCTTGACACCGTTCGCCAATGCCGGGGCGGTTGAGATGCCGAACGTGCCGGCTGGCACAACCACCTTGCCGCCCCCGCCGGCGCTCGCGGCGGCGATCGCCGCGTTGATACAGGCACCGACATCATGGCCGCTATCCCAGGTGCATGCCCCAAAGGCCGGCGCGTTGTAGGTGTTGAGGCCAGCGCCCGGAGGCGGTGACACATCGGCCAAGGCCCGTGTCACCAGCGCTGTCGAGGCGAGGAGGGCGGTACAGGTGCGACGCATCATCACCAGCTCCTCGCCGCCATCTGGCAGCTGCCTGAACTTGAGTAGATGCGGATGCGGCATACCCGCCATCGTGACCGAAGCGCCCTGCCCGCCACCGGCCGACGCACCCGCCAATACCAGCGAGGTCGGCGCCAGCGTGCCCACCTGGTCGTCGAACAAGACGGTCAGCCCGGCGGCGCATTGTGCCTGGATGAAGTACCCGCGCCGCGGCACAACCGGTGCCGGGATCGTCGCCAGGAGCGTCATCCCGGACAGCGACGGCGCGTTGGCGCTGTAATCGGTGCCGTTGCCGCTAGGCGCCGCCATCGCCTCTGTCGCGCCCAGTTGGCGGTACCCGGGCACGTCGATCGTTTGCGCCGATGCGCTGCTCGCGGCGCCGAGTGCCGCCAACAAAAAAGCCGCCCGGAGGCGGCTTGGAGGGAGAGTCATGATGGGTACCTGAGCTTGGGGTGACGGTTTGATCGATGTCGGGTGGTCTAGCCACCCTCCGATGTCGGAAGTGGCGGGAGCCCCAGGAGATCGCGGGCTTCGTTGAGGGTGTAGATGCCGCGCGCGACATAAGTGTCGAGCACACGGGCCTCCTCCGCTGGATCCGGCACACGCCGATCGGCCCAGACAAACTCGAGATCGGGTTCGCCCATCCGGTCCTGGATCACATGATCGATCAGCCGCTTGACCCAGCCCATCAGCGGCGACAGCCCCTCGGCCAGCGCGGCGTCCTGCGCGGTATCGGCCGTGGCGCGGTTGACCTGGCGGACAAACGCGGTTGGCGGCAGCGAAAACGCATAGCACACGATGCGCGCCAGCCACTCGTCGAACTCGTCCTTGTAGGGCGCCTCGGTAAACGCCTGATAACGCGCGCCGCTCGGCGCCCAGATCAGCCGCGAGCGGGCCGCCGTGTTGCCCGTAAGGACACTATCGAACCATTCCTGGAACTGCCGGATCTGCTCGGCGCTCCACCCCTCGGGCGCGGTCAGCAGGCCCGGCGGCACATTGCCGTCGGTGAAGTGGCGCAATTGCGCCGCCTGGCGACGCAATGCGATGTTCACCGTCACCACGATCTGCTCGACCGGGCCAAAGCCATAGGCCTTGTGCGGTCGCGGGTTGCGGGGCGCGTACAGCAAGTCGTCCGACGTCAGCATTTTCCACGGCCGGCCGTGGATCACCTGCTCAAAGGCCGGCGCCGGCGGACGGGGGCGGCGCCCCGTATCATCGAACAGCAGCTTGACCGTCGCGCCATCGACGACATCGAGCCCGATCAGACCGCCGCCGCGATTTCGCCTCACCTCCAGCGTCGCGGCATCGAGCACCAGCACATCCTCGAGCAGCGCCCGCAACCAGGTGGCAAACGGGCGCTCGCCGTCGGGACGCTGGAGGAACGCCGCGATCCGAGCGATCCGCCGCTGCTGCGCGGCATCGGGGGAGCGGGTGGCGCGGCCCTTGACCGCCCAGTCCAGCTTTTCCAGCTGGTCCTTGCGGGTTTCGATCGCAAGGCGGGTGATGTCATGCGACTCGGCCAGCGCGCGCAACTCGGCAAAGCTGATCGGCTCATAGGAGCGCGGCGTGTAGATCGTGTTTACGCCGACGGGGAAATCCCACAGCCGCAGCCGCTCGGGCTCAGGTGGCGCCAGCGGATAGCCCGGCGAGAAGATGCCCTCGCCGGGCTGGAACACGCCACCGAACTGCGCCTCAAGCCCCTGCTGCCCCCAGCTATAGCCGATGGTCAGCGGAGTACGCTTGCCCTCTGCCGTCGGCATCAGAAGCTGCTCCAGGCTGACCGCTTCCAGGTGTTGGTGGCGGTGCAGGCATAGAGATAGCTCGAGTCGAATTCGAGCTGCCCGGTCTGGCATGACGCCGAACTCGACACCGGCGTGCCGGTGGTGGGAAACATGCCATTGGCAGAGGCGGTCGCCGGCGACGCCGACAACACCCGAAAATTCGAGCCGTCGAATTGCAGCTGCAGCGCCTCGTAATTCTGGCCATATAATGTCACCGCGGTTTGCGCGCCGCGGCTGCCCGGCAGGAGAATGTGGCCACCGCTGGTGCCGTTTGCCTGCACGGTCAGGTTTTTGTTGTTGTCGGATACGAAACCCATGCTCCACCCCGCTGCAATCGCGGTCGTCGGCGGCAAGGTCACGGTCAGGCCTGAGCCAGGCGCATTGAAGTTCGACAGCGACATGCCGCAATCCGTCGCGCCGGCCGCATAGGTCGCGACCGCGGGAAAACTCCATTTCGCGGTGCAGGTACCGCCGCTCATCCCGATCGACCCGGCGCTCGCCGGCGTAAGATGCATGATCCGGAAATTACTGCCGTCGAATTGCAGCACCGCGGTTTCGTAATCACCCGCGGCAAGCTGTAAAGACGTGGCGCCGCTGCCGCTTCCGGGATACAGGATCTTGCCGCCGCTGGTACCGTTGACCTGCGCCGCCGCGATCTTGCCGTTCTCATTGCCAATCGCCACCGTCCAGCCGGGATTGATGGCGCTGGTCGACGGCAAGGTGACGGTCAGGTAAGTCGACGGAGCATTGGCGGCGGACAGCGCCGTTCCATTATCCGACACCGCGGCCGCATAGCTGTTGGCGGCGGGGAAGCGCCAGCGCGTCACTCCGCCGAGACCGGCCAGCCCGAGCTGCTGTGCCGTTGCGGGTGTCGCATGCTCCAGCCGAAAGCTGCCCGAACCGTCATATTGCAGGACCACGAATTCGTACGAGTTCCCCGCTAAGCTCAGGCTGCTTTGCGGCGCTGCGTTGGCCAGCGGGTAGAGGATCTGCCCGCCGCCGCTGCCATTCACCTGCACGGTCAGCGGCTTGCCGTTATCAGTGGCCAGCCCCACCGACCAGCCGGACGGCAGGGCGCTGGTCGGCGGCAGGGTGACCGTCAGTCCCGCGCTGGTGTTGTAGCTTGACAGCACATTGCCATTATCCGCCGTCGCCGCGGCATAGCCGGCCCCTGCGGGAAACAACCAGTTCCCGGGCCATTCACGGCTTTGCAGGCCGTTACCGGCTAACGTATTTCGGGTCGCGCTGACGATCCGGTAGGCGTTGCCATCGGATTGCAGTTCGACATACTCGTAATTCCCCGGCCCGAGGGTCAGGGATGACAGCGACTTGCCGCCCGACAGGATGGTTCCGGAGGCCGGCGTGACCATCACTCCCTTGCCGTTATCGCTGGCAAATCCCATCGACCAGCCGGCCCCCGCCGTTGCGGGCGCCGGCAGTGTCACTGCGAGCGACCCGCCAGGTGCGTTGTACGATGACAACACAGTGCGGTCATCGATCGGGGCCGCGGTATAGCTGGCGATGGCAGGGAACTGCCAGCGGGCCCAACTGCCACTGCCGATCACCTGGATGCCGGTCGATTGCGGCCCGCGATTGATGACATTGCCGCCATAGGTCGGGTTGATCAGCGTGTTGTGGTTGCTGGCGGTGGCATTCACCGCCGTGGCGCAGGCAAAATAGGGCGATACAAAGCTGTTCATGCCATCATGATTGAAGGTAATGCCGAGACAGGTCGGTGAAACCTCCATGTCGAAAGCGAAAATCGTGTTGGCGTAGTTGTAACCCTGTTCGAGCAACAAGGCGGTACCGCCGGTTCCGGCCGCGCTGCCGGCGCCCGAAATCCGCGAGAACTGCACCTGTTCGAGCGCCATGCCGGCAGCACCGCCGGCGCTATCGGCGACCGCGAAAATATCGGAATCCAGAACGTAATTGAGCTGCAGGCCGCCCGCGGTCGACGCGGTCGAGGCATTGTTCACCACCAGGTGATCAAGCTTTGCCGAGTTCTGCGCGTCGGACAAATCGGGCTTGCCGATGACCACGGCATAGGTCGGCGTATTCGCGTTGACGAACAGCGCGCCCTCTTCCTTGAAATAGAAACAACCAGCCGGGCTGCCCGTCGTGCCGCCCGAACACTGCACTTGCAGGACCGGCCCACTGGCGATGGTTCGGCCGTCGATTGTGGCGCCCTCGGATATCAGGCGAAACCCGCTCGAGGCCTGGCCGGCGAAATCGATTGCCAGCTTTGCCGTCACCTTGTAGGTGCCGGCCGGGATATGCACCGGCCAGTTATTGGTGATCGCAGTGTTGATCGTGTTCTGCAAAGCCGCGGTGTCGTCATGATTGCCGTCACCCACCGCGCCCCCCGCCATGCCGGGGCACCTCACGTCGATCCAGGGCTTCCCGGAGCACATCAGTACGTCGCCGTTCAGCGCCGCGGTGCCGGAGGTGCTCAGGGTCGAGAAATTGCCGGGGGATTGCGCCACCGCCCCACAAGGCGCGAGCATCGTGCCGAGCAACAGGGCGGATCGCAGGGCGGAATAAGAGCGCATCGCCATCACCACCGCCGCGCTGCAAAGGCTTGTCCGGTTGACCCGCCATACAGGCTAACCGCGCCGCCCGGCTTATACCCGGAGGGAGTCATGAAAATGCCGCCACTCGCCGCGATCTGAAGGCTCGCGCCCCCGGCCGCGGCGGTGCCGATATCCGACACCCAGAGTGCCGCATTGGAATTGTTCTGCACCAGGAACCCGTTGACCGGTACCAGGCCGCCGAACAGAGTCTGGGCACTCCCGCCGGTGGCCACCGTGCCGCTGCCGTCACTCGCCGGCACCCCGGCCACGTTGATCACCGGCAGCGGGTTCTGCACTCCCACCGGCGTCGAAACACCCTGTGCCGTCGTGGTGGCGGGCGCGTGCATCGGGACCAGATTTCCGTTTCCGTCGCTAGCGGTGGCAAGCGATTGCACCACCGTGTTGGCGTCCTTGACGAGCAGCGTCATCGATCCTCGCTTCTGGTTTCGGCAAGCCGCCGATAGGTTTCGAAAATTCCGTCACCGGCACGCGGCGCGACAAGCAATTCGGTCAGCGCCCATACCAGCGCATCCACCCGCTCGGGCGAGTACCCGGCAGCGTTGCGATCGAAATCGCCGCTGAACGCGCACATCTGGTCTTCGAGCTGCGGCAGGGCGCCGAGGTGATGCACCCGGCCCTGCTCGTACAGCGCCGCCACCGGCTCGGCGCGCGCCACCTTGCCGCGCGCCGCCCGCACGGCGCCAAAGGGCAAATTGGCATCGACGGTGCGCAACACGGCCTCGACCATCTCGCCGCCATTGTTCACTTCGGCGACGATGCGGTCGGCATGGTGCGTGTGATAGGCGACGACCGCAGTGCGCGCCCATTCCGCCGGCGCGTAGTGTCCCGACGCGTCGGCCAATACATAGCCCTGCCCGGCCGCATCCCGGCCAGCCACGACGATGCCCGTCTCGTCGGCATGCTCGCCGGACGCCGCCGCCGGATCGATCGCCACGACAACGCGCGCAAGCTCCGGCAGCACTGCAAGCCGCGCCGCCTCGATCGTGCCGCGCTGCCACAGTGCGCCGGGTACATCCTCGAGCAATTCGCCGTCGAGTTCCTGCCGCCCGAGCCGCGTCCCCTCATAACGCCGCACGATCTGGTCGAGAAACCCCGGGGCGAGATTGCCGGCATTGTCGAGCGTGCGGCCGCGTGTCACGACGACCTTGGGATCGGCCAGCAGCTCGCGGATCAAGCGGGCTGGGCGCGGTGTCGTTGTGACGACGGCGCGCGGATCGCCGCCAAGCCGCAACCCGAACATCAGCATGTCCCAGGCCGCCGGATAGCGCCACGCCGCCAACTCGTCGCACCAGGCGAGATCATGTTGCGGCCCGCGCAGCCGTTCCGGCTCGTCGGCGCTGAACAGGGTCGCGATGGCACCATTGTCCCAGGTCACCCGCCGCTTCGACGGTTCGTAAAGCGGCCGGTCGGTGTCCGGCGCGATCGCCAGCGATCCGCTGTTTCCCTCGACCATCACATCGCGCACATCGGCGGCTGTCGGACCGACCAGCGCCACCCGCCGCGCCTGCCCGGTACCGATCCGCGCTCGCACGAATTCGGCACCACTGCGCGTCTTGCCAAAACCGCGTCCCGCCAGAAGCAGCCAGACCCGCCAGCTTCCTGTTGGCGGCAGTTGCTCCGGGCGCGCCCAATAGGCCCAATCAAACAGCAGGGTCTCTGCCTGCTCCGGGCTCAGCTGGCTGAGGATCGTCGTCCGCAGCGGTTTCGCCAGCGAGGCGAGCGAGCGCGCGGGCGAGAGTCTCCCTGGGGTCTTCACCCTGCTCCGCCTGTTCCGGTTGCGCTGGTTCGCTTGACCGCCGCGGCGGCGGGATGACATCCGTGACGCGGGCCAGCACCTCGAGCGCCGACCGCTTGTCGTAGAATTTGACCCGGAAACGCCCGGCATCGACCGGCGTGATCTCGTGGACCGCCGCGAGCGTATCGGCATCGATCCGGCCTAGCGGCCGCATGTGGTGGTGGCCGTCCTCGTCGATCTCGAACAGCGTGCTCGGGTCGGCGAAGGCGATACGCCGGTACTCCAGCAGGACCCGATCAGCTGTGATCCCCAGCCGCGCCGCCCGCTCGATGATTTCGTCGATCGTCGGTCGGGGTGCCGAGGAGCGGATCACCGCATTGCCCGCCAGCCGGCGCTGCCGAGGAGACCGAGTTGCCAACCCGTCCGCCTTTCCTGTTCGCCGGGGCTGATTGCCGCCCAATTCCTTCAGTGTGGCGATGTTGTAGCAGATCGATCCGGATTTGTCAACACGATAATTGCTTTAATAGCACTAATGCTTGCTGCGATAGTGTTCCTCCAGCGCTCCCAGCGCTGCGATCAGGATGCCGGAGGCCGCCTCCTGGCTCACCCGGCGGCCGCTCCATCCCTGGGTCAGCGCCCATTCCTTGAGCGACTGCTCCCATCCCAGCACGTGCCACACGCATGACCCCGCCGGCGAACCGATGCCACCCACCGCCTGGATTGCGCGCCACACCGCGCCGCGCGCCGCTTCGATACGCAAGCCTGGCCCATCGCGATCCGGGCGCAGGCCGCCGCCCTGCCGCTGCCGCGACAGGTCCAGCGCCCGGAGAGGATCAAGCTGAGCCACCGCGAACCGCGCCCGAAAGTCCTCGCCGACCTGCCGCATTCCCGGGGTGATTGAACCGCGCCGTTCCATGATCGTCAGCGTATCGACCGCCCGATACGGCCGCGAGGGTTGCCCGGCGGTATCGGGGATGGTCAGCCGTACCGGCTCGATCAGCCCATGCTGCTGCCGCTCGGCTGTCGGCGAGCCTTGCGCGGCCGCAGCGGCGTGCCGCTTTGCGTGTTTCAACTGCCACCTCCGAACAAATCAAGAACAACGTGGGCGTGAAAAACGCCGTTCGACCCGCAACAAACGCTGCAGCAATCGTTCCGGCGGCCGTTGTGCCTCATGCCCCTGTTTGCCCCCTACCACCGCCGCCAGTGCCTCCAGTTCGTCTATCCGACGTTCCTCAGCGGTACTTCCCGGCACTACGCGACACGCCGCATGATGCTCCGGACAGTAAGGCGAGCGTGCTCGCCGCGGCGCATTGCACGCAACTGAACCTCCCCCGGGATCCGTCAGCCTGAAGCAACAGCCGCCCTCGGCCGCGACAATCGCCTCCCCATCGGCCGCCATCGACACCCCCCGCTTGTCATTGCGGCACAACAGCTATATGCTAATTGCGTTAATGTCAATATCACAATTTGTGGCGATCGCATCATGGATGTGAGCTGGTTCCAGCAGGCGCTGGATCGCGCCGGCGCGACCCAGGCCGATCTGGCGCGGCATCTGCGCCTCGCGCCCTCGGCGATCTCCCGCATGCTGAAGGGCGAGCGCAACATGAAGCTGCTCGAGGCGGTGCAGATCGCCACTTACCTCGGAGTGACGCAGGATGACGTGTTGCAGCACGCCGGCACGCCGAATGACATGCCCTCCGCGACCGAACCCGCGCGTCGCGGACGTCCACCGCGGACGCCAGCTCGTCTCCCGGCGGGAATGCCGCGCGAAATGCGGGTACCGCCGCCGCAACGCCACGAGCCGATCCCGATCCGCTGCGCCGGCCGCGGCGGCGGCGAGCAGGAGATGTTTCTGTCGGATGGGCCGATCGGTTTTACGCCGCGCCCTGCCAATCTCGAGGGGGTGCGTGGCGCCTACGCCATCTACATGGTCGGCGATAGCATGGAGCCGCGCTACGAACAGGGCTGGCTGCTTCACGTCAATCCATTCAAGCCGCCCACCAGGGGTCGCGATGTCGTCATCTACAAGACCAATCAGGCCGTCCTGATAAAGACATTCGTGCGGTGGGAGGGCGATGCGCTCCTGCTGCGCCAACTCAATCCCGCCGCGGAACTGCGCATCCCGCGCGATGAGATCGTCGAGTGCCACCTGGTTGTCGGGGTCGATCAGGAAGGCTAGGGGTTTGCGGCGTCGCGATGCGGCATCGCGTGAGGGTCTGTGCCCTGGGCAGGGTAGGCATCGCGGGCAACGCGGGCTACGATTGGGCACAACCCTGGTTGAGATAGGGAGACGCCGCCATGCGGACCGAATATGCCGTCAACGATATGACCATCCACCGCATCGTCGAGCAGGAGCACGGGTTTACACCGATGCTCGATTTTCTGCCGACCTTGTCAAACGAGCTGCTGGACGAGAATCTGTCGTGGCTGGCACCTGGTGGCTATGACAAATCCACCGGCAATGTCGTGTTGTGTTTTCAGTCTTATGTCGTAAAGACGCCGCATCACAACATCCTGGTCGATTCCTGCATCGGCAATGACAAGAACTTCCCGCAGCGGCCGGCCTGGAATAAGAAGACCGACAGCAACTGGATGAACGCGCTCAAGGCCGCCGGCTTGCGCCCGGAGGACATCGACTTCGTCATGTGCACGCATCTGCACGGCGACCATGTCGGCTGGAACACCAAGCTGGAAAACGGCCGCTGGGTCCCGACCTTCCCAAAGGCGCGATACCTGTTCTCGAAAAAGGAGTTCGATTACTGGAACGGTGTGCATCAGCAGACACCGCTCGATCAATTGACCGATAGCGTCCTGCCGATCATCGCCGCCAACCGGGCGGAACTAGTCACCTCCGATCATGCGCTCAACGACCACATCCGGTTGACACCGACCCCCGGGCATACCCCCGATCATTTCGCGGTCTGTGCCGGCAAGGGGGGTGATGCCGCCGTCTTTACCGGTGATCTGATCCACTCCCCCTTGCAGGCGCGCTACCCCGATCTCGTGATGCGCGTCGACACCGATCGCGATCAGGGCGCCGCCACCCGCCGCGCCTTTTTCGAGCGCTACTGCGACACCGATACGCTGTGCTGCACGATGCACTTCCCGTCACCCTCGGTCGGACACGTCAAGCGCTGGGATGGCGGCTTCCGCCTCGAATACCTGACCTGACCGCTGACCTCGCCGGGTTCAGGCGGCGGCGCGCAGCTTGCGCGCCGTCGCCTTTTGCGTATATTGCGCGGCTCCCCTTGCCGGCGGCGGGCCTAAAGCCGCCGGCTCGACCCGTGCGGCCCCGTCTTTTGGCGGCGCTCCGGGTCACATCAGCCACAAGGGACACCGAATGCCGCTCTACGAGAATGTCTTTATCGCGCGCCAGGATATATCCGGCGCCCAGGTCGATACCCTCTGCGATACATTTACCCAGCTCATCGCCGACCAGGGCGGCGAGGTGAAAAAGCGCGAGTACTGGGGTCTGCGAAACCTCGCCTATCGCATGAACAAAAACCGCAAAGGCCACTACGTCCTTTTCAACATCGACGCGCCGGCGCCCGCCGTCGCCGAGTTGGAGCGCACGATGCGTATCAACGAAGACGTCCTGCGCTATCTGACCTTGCGGGTTGACGAGCACGAGGAAGGGCAATCGCCGGTGATGCAGAACCGCGGCAGCCGCGAGGATCGCCCGCGCCGCGACCGCGATCGTTACGAGCCGCGCGAGGATCGCGGCGACCGTGGTGACCGCCCGGATCGGGGCGAACGCTCGGCCGAGGTGGCCGCCGCCGAGCGGGTGGAGGTCTAAATGGAAAGCCAGACCGGATCCGGCCCCGGCGGCCGTGGCGGCAGCGGGGGTGGAAGTGGAGGCGGTGGCGGCGGCGCGCGTCGTCCATTCTTCCGCCGGCGCAAATCCTGCCCGTTCTCCGGCCCGAACGCGCCGAAGATCGACTATAAGGATGTCCGCCTGCTGCAGCGTTTCATTTCCGAGCGCGGCAAGATTGTGCCGAGCCGCATCACCGCCGTTTCCACTCAGAAGCAGCGGGAATTGGCGCGGGCGATCAAGCGGGCGCGATATCTCGGGCTCCTGCCCTACATGGTGAAGTAGGCCGGGCTCGTTCCCGGCCATTCCCCGGCGGCGCCATGAGCCGGCTCGCCACCTTTCTGACTGCCATCGCCAGCGGCATCGTCGCCGCCGGTCTGTATCTGGCGGTTGTTTTCGGCACGCCCGGCGCGATGATCCTCGCCTATCTGGCGCAATTTCCGCTGTTCGTGGTCGGCCTTTGGCTCGGCACGACGGCGGCGATCATGGCGGGCGCGAGCGGCACGGTCGTCTTACTGGCCGCCAGCGACATCGTCGGTGCCACGGTCTACGCGAGCCTCACCGCAGTGCCTGTCGCCATCCTGGTGCGTCAGGCCCTGCTGGCAAAGCGGCGGGCCGATGGCGTCTTCGCATGGTATCCGCCGGGCTTGCTGGCCGGGTGGCTCACCGGCATCGGGCTTGTCGGCCTCGGCGTGAGCCTCGCCGTGTTTGGTGGACCGGATGGCTTGCAGGTCGCGATACGCAACATAATCGGCCCGGCACTCGACCGGATCGCCGAGACCCCGATCGCGAACCGGGACCAGATCATCGATACGCTGGCGCTGATCGTGCCCGGCATGGTGACCGCGTCCTGCATGCTGATGACGGTCGTCAACGGCACCTTGGGGCAGGGGGTGGTGGCACGGTTCGGGCTTAACTGGCGCCCTTCGCCAGCGCTGTCGACGCTCAGCCTTCCGTGGTGGATACCGGCGGCGCTCGGCATTGCCGCCGCGGCGACGATGATCGGCGGTGACGTACGTTATGTTGGCCTCAACGCGATGATCGCGCTGTTCGTGCCGTTCTGCCTGGCCGGGCTCGCCGTCGTGCATGCCCTGGCGCGGCGGCTGCCGCATCCGGCCTTGGCGTTGGTTGGTTTCTATTCACTGGCCGCGCTGTTCGGCTGGCCGTTTCTGGCGGTTGCGATCCTCGGGCTGCTGGAACGCGGTCTCGGTTTGCGGCGCCGCCTCGCACCTCATGGAGTAAGCATCGATGGTTGACCTTATCCTCCTCGAACGCGTCGAGAAGCTCGGCCAGATGGGCCAGGTTGTCAAAGTAAGGCCCGGCTACGCGCGCAATTACCTGCTGCCGCAGAAAAAGGCGATGCGCGCGACCAAGGAAAATCTTGCCTATTTCGATACCCAGCGGGCACAACTCGAAGCTACCAACCTGCAGCGGAAATCGGAGGCTGTTCAGGTCGCCGAGAAGACCGAGGGGGTGACCGTCGTGCTGATCCGCCAAGCCGGTGAGAGCGGTCAGCTTTACGGCTCGGTTGCGGCTCGCGATATCGCCGAGGCCGTCACCAAGGCCGGCATCACCATCAGCCGGAACCAGGTTGTGCTCGATCATCCGATTAAGGTTCTGGGCATGCACCCGGTGCGCGTGATGCTGCATCCCGAAGTGGGGGTGACGGTGACCGCCAATGTCGCGCAATCCGAGGAGGGTGCGCGCATGCAGGCTGCCGGGATCAACCCGCTGACCCAGCAGGATGACGACGACGAGGACGATCAGCGCAGTTAACTGAAAGGCGAGCGGGTCCTTGACCCGCCGCACCGACAGGCACACATTCAGCAGAGATGACACGCGACGCGCATAGCGCCGGCGGGCGGCGAATTAGCCACCCGGGCCTCAATGAGGTCCGGGCTGTGCTGATCTGTCTGCCGTTCGCCAAGGATAATTGCGATGTCGTCTCTCGCTGCTGCCGTCCCGGTCGCTGATACCGGCCCTTCTGTCTCTACAGTCTGTTTTGTCCTGCAGGCACGCCCGGAACCGGGCGTGATGCCGCGTGTTGTCGAGCTATTCGCGAAACGCGGCCTGGTGCCGCAGAAGTGGCTCAGTACGGCATCGCCAACCATCCTGACGATCGAGGTGCAGATGGCGGGGCTCGAGCGCGACCTCGCCGACTACATCGCGCGGTGCATGCGGCAGGTGGTCGGGGTTGAGACCGTGCTGACCAGCGAGACTCTTGTCGCCAGCTGAGGCACCCGGCCATGTCCTTCGCCGACCACATCCGCGCCTGCAACGCATACAACCCCGATGAGTTCTTGCCACTGGTCGCCGAGGCCGGTCGCATCGGCTGGCTGCGGCGCGACAACGCTGCCGCCCTCACCCGATTCACTGACGTCTTCGCCGTCGAACCCGATTGCGTGCGGCTTGTCGCGCCGGGCGACATCGATAGCGTCAGCGCGGCGGTCGATGATGTCGCCGAGGCGCTGGTCGCCGACAAGCTCGTGCCGAAATGGCGCAACGAGACCTTCGATGTGATGCCGCGCTGGGGCGATCCGGTGGTCTTCCGGCTTGATCGCGGCGCGGTCCCGTTTTTCGGCGTGAAGGCCTATGGCGTGCACCTCAACGGGTACCGCCGCATCGATGGCGAGCTGCACCTGTGGATCGGCCGCCGCGCGGCTGACAAGCGCGTTGCCCCAAACAAGCTCGATAACATCGTCGCCGGCGGCATCGGCAATGGCCACGGCATCAAGGCGACCCTGCTCAAGGAGGGCGAGGAGGAGGCCGCGATCCCCCCCTCGCTGACCCAACGCGCGGTGCCTGTCGGCGCCGTCTCGTACCGGATGCGAACTGAACTTGGCGTCCGCGACGATGTGCTCTTCACGTATGACATCGAATTGCCAGACGATTTCACCCCGCACAACACCGACGGCGAAATCGCCCGTTTCGAATTGATGCCCGCCAGCGGCGTAATTGAGCGCGTTCGGCGAACCCGGGATTTCAAGTTCAACGTCAACCTTATCATCCTCGATTTCGCACTGCGCCACGGTCTGATCGGCGTCGATGAGCCCGAATATATCGAAATCGCCACCGGCCTGCACCGCCCGCTCGATTAGCGCCGTCACCCCGCCGTTGGAAGCCACGCCTCCAACCGGCGCGCCGCCTCGGCGATATCGGTCGTCGCACCGGCAAAGGACAGGCGCAACCAGCTGTCGCCGTGAATCGGGTCGAAGTCGCGGCCGGGCGTCGTCGCGACACCGGTCGCAGCAAGCATGCGCTGGCAAAACGCAACGCTGTCGCGTGTCAGCGAAGACACATCGACATACAGGTAAAACGCGCCCTCAGCAGGCGCGAAACGCGTCAGCCCGGCGCCCGCCAACGCGGCGACGAGCAGGTCGCGATTGGCCCGATACCGCGCCACGTGTCCATCGAGCTCATCACGGCAGCCGAACACCGGCACCGCGGCCAACTGCGACAGGGTTGGCGGCGAAATATAGAAATTCTGCGCCAGGCACTCGACCGAGCGCGCCAGATCGGGCGGTACCACCATCCAGCCGAGCCGCCACCCCGTCATGCTGTAATATTTCGAGAACGAATTGATGATGACAGCCTCGTCACCGAAGGCGCGGGCGGTCTCGGCGCGCTGCTCATAGGTGATGCCGTGATAAATCTCATCCGACACCAGCCGGACACCCCGGTCCCGGCACCATGCCGAGAGGCGCGCCAGTTCAGGCGCCGCGATCATCGTGCCGGTGGGGTTGGCGGGACTCGCGATGATCAACCCCGCGATATCGCCGGCCTCGGCCAGCAGCTCCGGGTTTGGCTGGTAATGTGCGTTTTCGCCGACCTCGATCAGCACCGGTTCGAGCTCCAGCGCGCTCAGGATGTTTCGATAGGCCGGATAGCCCGGCGCAGCCAGCGCCACCCGCTGGCGGGGCTCGAACGCCGCAAGAAACGCCAGCTGAAACGCGGCTGACGAGCCTGTCGTAACAACGATCGCGGCGGGATCGACGGCGACGCCGTACTGATCCCGGTAATGCCGGGCAATCGCCGCGCGCAGCGGCGCGATGCCGAGCGCGTCGGTATAGCCGATGCGATTACCCGCGAGGGCGGCACGGGCCGCCGCGAGCACCACCGCCGGCGCGGGTGTCCCCGGCTGGCCGACCTCGAGATGGATCACGGAGTGGCCGGCGGCCTCGCGCTCATTGGCGGCGCGCATGACATCCATCGCGATGAAGGGCGGCACCAGACCGCGGCGGGAGGGCGTTAGAGGCATGCCGGTATCGTCGCACGCCGCCCCGCGCGGTTGCCAGGGGCAAGCGGGGTTGGCTATGACGAGGCGATCATCAGGAGGAAACCAATGCCCGAAGAACGCGTCGCGATCGTCACCGGTGGATTGCGCGGCCTCGGCCGCTCGATGGCGTTAGGCCTGGCACGACTCGGCCACCGAGTCGCCGCGATCGGCCACATCGCCGACGATATCCCGGCGTTACAGGCGGCCGCGAAAGACTATGGCGACCGCATCTGGCCGCTGGTCGCCGACCTGCGGGAGACCAGGGAGTGCGATCGCGTCGTCGCCGAAACCCGATCGCATTTCGGCAACATCGACATCCTCGTCAACAATGCCGGATTGACCTTCACCTATATCGATCCCGACCGATACCGCCGGCCGACGGAACAGAAATTCTGGATGGTGTCTGACGAGATCATCGACAACGTGATCATCACCAATTACCTCGCCGCCGACCGTCTCAGCCGGCGCGTCGCGCCGGGGATGATCGAGCGGGGCTGGGGACGCATCATCAACGTCACCACCAAGCTCGACACGATGAACCGGCACGGAACCCACCCCTATGGCGCCTCGAAAGCTGCTCTCGAACTTGCAACCGAGGTCTGGGCCAAGGATTGCGAGGGCACCGGCCTGACGATCAACATCGTCAACCCGGGCGCCGGTGCCAATACCCCGGGTATGGCCGAGGAAATGCGCACGATGAGCCGCGAAGGCCGCGCCTCGCGCCTCGTCGAGCCCGACGAAATGGTGCCGCCGCTGCTCTACGTGGTGTCGCGCGAGGCCGACCAGGTGAACGGGTACCGCTTCGACGCCAATAACTGGGACGCCTCGCTGGCGCCGGCTGCCGCGGCCAAAAAAGGCGGCCGCCCGGCCGGCTTTATTCTGCATCCCCAGGAGTAGGTCGCCACGGGATTCGCCCGGCATCAGCGTTCCGACTTTGCCGAGCAAACCTGAAAAGCGCCGGAAACTCTCGCCCGCGCGCAGTTCGCTTTTGCCAATGGCATGTTCCGCTCTAAGATGAACATAAGCGGAACATGTGGTGGCCAGGAGCTTTCGTGCACGACACGGCGATCTACCTCGCGGTCATCTTCGGGATGGCCAATGTCGGCCTCGTCGGCTGGGTCATCGTCCTGATCCGGAGCAGCGGCCATGGCGCGCCCGACGTGACGGCCATTCTGGCCGGGCGTTTCGACGCTCTCGACCGTAACAACGAAGCGCTGCGCCGCGCCATGGGAGACCTCGATCTCGGGCTGCGTCGCGAGATTGCCGATGGTGCCCGCGACGGCCTGATGACGGCGTTCGACAAGGTGCAGCAGGGCGCTACAGCCCAGGCCGACGGGCTCGCGCACGTTCAAAGCGCGATCAACCAGCTCGCTGAGACGGTCCGCGGCGGGTTTGACGGCTTCTCGCACCGGCTGCGTGACGAGCAGGAACAGTTGCGCGGCAAGGTTGACGCGAAGCTCGAGGAAATCCGCGTCGGCAACGACGCCAAGCTCGAGCAGATGCGCCTCACGGTGGACGAGAAGCTGCACGCGACGCTCGAGCAGCGGCTGGGCGCCAGCTTTAAACAGGTCAGCGATTCGCTTAAGCAGGTCTACGAGTCGGTCGGCGAAATGCAGAAGCTGGCCGTGGGCGTCGGTGATCTCAAGCGCATGCTTACCAATATCAAATCGCGCGGCACATGGACCGAGATGCTGCTGGAGAACATGCTGTCGCAGGTGCTGGCACCCGATCAGTTTGGCCGCAATGTCGAAATCCTGCCGGGGAGCAATCAACGCGTCGAATTCGCTATTCGCCTGCCTGGCGACGATGAGACGCCAGTTTGGTTGCCGATTGACGTAAAGTTTCCCACCGCCGATTACGACCGGCTGTCGGAGGCTGCACAGCGCAGCGACGTCGCGCAGGTTGAGTTGCTCTCACGCAACATCGAGACCCAGATTCGCGCCGCTGCCCGCGAGATCTGCGCAAAATACATCCAGCCGCCGCACAGCACAGACTTCGCCGTGATGTACCTGCCGACCGAAGGCCTGTTCGCCGAGATCGTGCGTCGACCGGGGCTTGTCGATGCGATACAGCGGGAATGCCATGTAATGATTGCCGGCCCTACGACGCTGGCAACCTTGTTGACCGCTCTGCGGCTGGGCTTTCGCTCGCTGGCGATTCAGAAGCGTTCGGCCGAGGTTTGGAAAGTGCTTGGCGCCGTAAAGCACGAGTTTGGAACGTTCGGTGCCGTTATCGACAAGGTGAGCGCCAAGCTCAACGACGCGCAGAAGGTGATCGACGTCGAATGGGGCAAACGCAGCCGCGCCATGGAACGCAAACTGCGCGCTGTCGAGCGTCTTCCTGAAGCCGAAGCAAGCCGGCTTCTCGAATACGATTCGATGCCCGACGACGAGATTCGACACGCGGCTGAGTAGCAAACGCGCCGCGCGGCAAAAGCTGTGGGTTGTTTCCTCGCCCGCGTCTTAAGCTGTCCGGATGTTGCTCATTCCCTGCCCCTGGTGCGGGCCACGTGACGATATTGAATTCCACTATGGCGGCGAGGCGCACGTTGTACGCCCGCCGGTGCCGGACGCTGTCGACGATGCCTCCTGGGCACACTACCTGTTCAAGCGCGCCAACCCGAAAGGCGTGATTGCCGAACGCTGGATGCACCAGCACGGCTGCCGCCGCTGGTTCAACCTGCTGCGCGATACGGTCACGCACCACATCATTGCCCCGTACAAGATCGGCGAGCCGACCCCCCAGTCGGACGATGCCTGAGCCCCCCTGCCGTCCGTGATCGGCGCACAGAACCAACCCATGCGGCTGCAGGTCGGCGGGCTGATCGATCGCAGCCAGGTCCTCAGCTTCTACTTCGACGATACCCTCTACGAGGGCCACCCCGGCGACACGCTTGCCTCGGCTCTGCTCGCCAACGGCGTCCGCGTTGTCGCGCGCAGTTTCAAGTACCACCGTCCGCGCGGCATCATGACCGATGGCGTCGAGGAGCCCTCGGCTCTGGTGCAGCTTGAAGACGGCGGCTTCGCCGAACCCAACCGCCGCCCCACCGAGATCACCCTCTATGAAGGGCTGCGTGCGTTCTCGCAGCACGCCTGGCCCAGCCTGCGCAACGATTGGGCGGCGCTGATCGGACGCTTTGGCGGCATGTTTCCCGCCGGCTTCTACTACAAGACCTTCATCGCCCCGCAGCTCGCCTGGGCGCGGCTATGGGAGCCTATGCTGCGGCACCTCGCCGGTCTTGGCCATGCACCGGCAGAGCAGGACCCCGCGCGTTACGATAAACGCCACACTCATTGCGACGTGCTGGTGGTGGGCGCTGGCCCGGCGGGTCTTGCCGCCGCACTCGCCGCCGGACGCGCCGGCGCGCGGGTTATTCTGGCGGATCGCGACGCATTTTTTGGCGGCACGCTGCTGCACCGCGCCTATCGCATAGGCGATAGCGACGGTGCGGTGTGGGTCGGCGACGCCGTTGCCGAACTGGAGATGATGCCCGAAGTGCAGCTGCTTCCCGAAACGACGGTCACCGGGCTCTACGACGACAATTACGCGATCGCGGCCGAGCGGCTTGGGGAAAGCCTTGGGCCGACCGCGCCGCTCGGCCTGCCGCGTCAGCGGCTTTGGCACATCCGTGCCAGGCAGGTCGTCCTGGCGACCGGCGCCTCCGAGCGTCCACTGGTATTTCCCGGCAACGACCGCCCAGGGGTGATGCTGGCCGGGGCCATCGATACCTACCTGCACCGCTACGCCGTCCTGCCGGGCCGGCGCCTCGTTCTCTATGCCAACAACGACAATGCATATCAGACCGCGGCCGCGCTCGCCGCCTCCGGAGTGGCGGTCGCGGCGATCGTCGATCCTCGCGCGCAGCCCGGCGAGGCGGCGTACCGGCTGGTCGCCGGGATGCCCATCTATTCGGCGCATCGCATCGTCGCGACCGCCGGCGACACCGCATTGCGGCGCGTGTCACTGCGCCCGATGCCGGCGCCCGGGGGCCCACGCGGCGGGGGCGCCCTGACCACGCTCGAGTGCGACAGCCTTGCCGTGTCGGGTGGCTGGAACCCGACCCTTCACCTTTACGCGCACGGTCAAGGTCGGTTGCGTTTCGACCACGAGCGCGCCGCGTTTCTGCCAGCCGGCATCGAGCGCCCGGTGCAGTGCGCCGGCGCTGCCAATGGCAGCTTCCGCCTCGTACAATGCCTCGCCGAAGGCGCCGCCGCCGGCGCGCTCGCTGCCGAAGCCTGCGGCTTTGGCAGCGGCGAGGCGCCGGCTATGCCGCCCGCGCCCGACCCGGAGGGCGAACCCGAGGCCGCCCCGCTCGTTCCGGCGATGTCGCGCCGCGCCGCGCGACGCGCCTTTGTCGACCTGCACAACGACGTCACCGCCGCCGATATCGCGCTTGCGACGCGCGAGGGCTATTCCGCAGTCGAGCACCTGAAGCGTTATACGACGCTCGGCATGGGCACCGATCAGGGCAAGACCGGCAATGTACCTGGTCTCGCCCTGCTGGCCGGGCTGACCGGGCGCGATATCGGCGCGACGGGCACGACGACCTTCCGCCCTCCTTATATTGCGATCCCATACGGCACGCTTGCGGGCCGCGACACCGGCCGCCTCGCCGACCCCGAACGGGTCACCCCGCTGCATGACTGGCACGTTGCCGCCCAAGCGGTGTTCGAGCCGGTCGGACAATGGCAACGGCCGCGCTACTACCCGCGGTTCGATAATCGTGGGGTGCCAGAAGACATGGCGGCGGCGGTACGCCGCGAGTGCCTCACGGTTCATCAATCCCTTGGCCTTCTCGACGCCTCGACCCTCGGCAAGATCGAGGTGTTCGGTCGCGATGCCGGCCGCTTTCTCGACCGGATCTACACCGTGCCGATGCAGAGCCTGCCGTTTGGCCGCAGCCGCTATGGGGTGATGTGCCGCGATGACGGCATGGTCTTCGACGATGGCGTCGTGACGCGACTGGCCCCCGACCATTTCTTCGTGACCACCACATCAGGCAACGCCGCCGCGGTATTGGACTGGTTCGAGGAATGGCTGCAAACCGAGTGGCTCGATCTCGACGTGTTCTGCACTTCGGTCACCGAGCAATGGGCCAATCTGACCCTGGCCGGGCCTCGCGCCCGCGAGGTGCTTTCTCTACTGGCGCCACGCCTGCCGCTGGACGCCGTCTCATTGCCGTTCATGCGGATGCGCGAGGCAGATATCGCCGGCATCCCGGCGCGCATCTTCCGCATCAGCTTTTCCGGCGAGCTCTGCTACGAGATCAACGTCCCGGCGGACCAGGCGCTTGGGCTGTGGGAGGTGTTGATGGCCGCCGGCGCCCGCCACGGCATTACCCCGTATGGAACCGAGGCGATGCACGTGCTGCGCGCCGAAAAGGGCTACATCATCATCGGCCAGGAAACCGACGGCTCGGTCACGCCGCTCGATCTCGGCCTCGGCAGCGCCTCCGGCGATCGTGAGGTGATCGGCCGCCGCTCCTGGGCGCGGCCGGACACGATGCGCCGCGACCGCAAGCAGCTTGTCGGCCTATTGCCCGACGACCCGCATGAGGTCTTGCCCGAAGGTGCCCAGTTGGTCGACGAGCTCGGCGGCACCCCGCCGGTGCGGATGGTCGGCCATGTTACCTCGAGCTATCTTGGGCCTCGTTTCGGGCGCAGCTTCGCCCTGGCGCTGGTCAGCGGGGGCCGGGTGCGTCATGGCGAGACCGTGTGGGCGCCGCTGCCTGACCGCATCGTCGCCGCGCGTATCGGCGCGCCGGCCTTTTTCGACATCGAGAACAACCGCCGCGACAGCTGACCGGCACGCATGCCGACTTGCATGATCCAGCGCGGTTCGGCACGGTTCTGGCGTATCGGGAACGGCCGCAGCCGCGCGGCGGACAAAGGACGACCACATGCGAAACGACGATCGGCCGCGCAATTACCGCCAGGACACGCTGCTGACCCATGTCGGCCGCAACCCCGAGGCCAATCACGGCGTCGTCAACCCGCCCGTCTACCACGCCTCGACGATCCTCTCGAAAAACATGGCGGAATGGGAGGCGAAGCGCGCCGCGCCGCCATTTTCCGGCGTGCGCTATGGGCTGCACGGCACCCCTGGCACCTTTGCCCTGGAAGAATTGCTGGCGAAGATCGAGGGCGGCTATCGCACGATGCTGGTGTCATCGGGGCTGGCCGCGGTAACCGCGCCATTGCAGGCATTGCTTGGCGCCGGCGACCATTGCCTGATGGTCGACAGTGCCTATGGCCCGGCGCGCAATTTCTGCGACGGCATCCTCAAAAGGTGCGGCGTCGAAACGACCTATTACGACCCATTGATCGGCGAGGGCATCGAGAAGCTGTTCCGGCCAAATACAAAGGTCCTCTACTGCGAATCTCCGGGCTCGCTGACCTTCGAAGTCCAGGACATTCCCGCGATGGCCGCGATCGCGCACAAGTATGGCGCCAAGGTGCTGATGGATAATACCTGGGGCACGCCGTATCTGTTCCGCTCGTTCGAGCACGGGGTCGACATCTCGATCCACGCCGCGACCAAATATATCTGCGGCCATTCCGACGCGATGCTCGGCGCCATCATCATGAACGAGGAGACATTTCTGCCGGTGCGCTCCGCGATGGCCCAGATCGGCCATAGCGCCGCGCCCGACGATGTATTCTTCGCCCTGCGCGGCATGCGCACCCTGTCAGTGCGGCTTGAGCGCCATCAGAAGAACGCGATGGAGGTCGCGCGCTGGCTGCAGGCACGACCGGAAGTGTCACGCGTGCTCTACCCGGCATTGCCGCAGGACCCCGGCCACCAGATCTGGAAGCGCGACTTCCTCGGCGCTTGTGGGTTGTTCGGCTTTGTTCTTAACCCCGTGTCGAAAGAGGCGCTGCATGCCTTTATCGACTCACTCGACCTGTTCGGCATCGGCGCCAGCTGGGGCGGTTTCGAAAGCCTGATCCAGCCGGCCGCGCCGCCGCGCACGGCGCAGCGCTGGCAGGCCGAGGGCCCGCTGGTGCGCGTCCATATCGGACTCGAAGACCCGCAGGACCTGATCGCCGACCTCGCCCGGGGGCTGGAGCACCTGAAATTGCGGGAAGCCGCGCAATGACCGGTCCTTATGGCACGCCATGCGTGTTCGGCATTTCACTATGACTGCGATGCCGTCAATATTGGACCAATAACCGATTACCCGGGGATTTGAGCCATGGATGGCGGCATCGTCGATACGAGGTTGCGTAAGGATTATCTCGACCGCGCGCGTGAATTGCAGTCGATGCTGCGCGAGGCGGGCGACGAGATCGAACGCAATCGCGAACTGCCCTCGCATATCGTCAATGCGATGATCGACCGGGGCATCTTCAAGATGCTGTTGCCGCGCTCGCTCGGCGGTGCCGAACTCGACCCGCTCACCTATACGGCCGTGCTCGAAACGCTGGCGCAGGGTGACGCCAGCGCCGCCTGGGCGCTCGGCCAGAACTCCGGCTGCTCGATGATCGCCCCCTATCTCGACCCCGAGATCGCGCGCGAAGTGTTTGGCGGCGCGCGCGGCATCCTCGCCTGGGGGCCGGACCTGCCGGGCGCCGGGCGCGGCGTCAAGGTCGATGGCGGCTACCGGGTCAGCGGCACCTGGGGTTTTGCCACCGGCAGCCGGCATGCCAGCTGGCTCGGCTGTCACATCCCTATCTTCGAGGCCGATGGCACGCAACGCATGGGTCCGAATGGCCGGCCCTACACCCGCACGATGGTGTTCCGCAAATCCGAGGCGGAGATCATCGACAATTGGCAGGTGCTCGGCCTGCGCGGCACCGGCAGCGACAGCTACAAACTCGACGACCATTTCGTGCCGGATGCCTTCACCGCCGGCCGCGACAATGCCTCGGAGCTCCGCGAGAAGGGGCCGCTCTATCAGTTCACCTCGGGCATGATTTACGCGATGAGCTTCTCGCATGTGTCGCTCGGCATCGCCCGCGGCGCCTATGATGCGTTTATCGACATCGCCCGCAACAAGACCCCGCGTGGCGCGAAAGGCACGTTGCGCGAGAACAATGTGATCCAATCACAGATCGGCCAAGCCGAGGCCAAGCTGAAATCAGCGCGCGCCTATGTGCGCGGTGTCATCGCCGAAATGTGGGACGAAGCGCAGACCCGCGGCTCGATCAGCGCGGAACAGCACCCGCAACTCCGCCTCAGCTCCACCTGGGCCATCAACCAGGCTCGCGAGGTGGTCGCTACCGTTTACCACTCCGCCGGTTCTTCGGCGATTTTCGAGGGCAACCCGCTGGAACGCCGCATGCGCGACATCCACGCCGGCACCCAGCAGGGCCAGGGCCGCCCGGTGCATTTCGAAACCGTCGGCCAGATCCTGATGGGCCTGCCGCCCGAAGGGCGCATGTTCCGGTAAGCCTACCCCGAAGTGGCCGTTTCGTTCCCTCCCCTGCTTGCGGGGGAGGGCCAGGGTGGGGGTAAGCGGCGGGAGCCGCCTCTCAGATGCTTCGCTGAAATACGCGGCGAGGGGGGCCGAACCGCCGGATTACCCGCTCCCTACCCTCCCCGCAAGCAAGGGAGGGAATTCTCTTAAGCGGCTTGCTTTTGCGCCTCAATACACCACGACGCTGCGGATCGACTCGCCGGCGTGCATCAGGTCGAAGCCCTTGTTGATGTCGGCGAGCGGCATTGTGTGGGTGATCAGGTCGTCGATGTTGATCTTGCCGTCCATGTACCAATCGACAATGCGCGGTACATCGGTGCGGCCCCTGGCGCCGCCAAAGGCGGTGCCTTTCCACACCCGGCCGGTCACCAGCTGAAACGGCCGGGTGCTGATCTCCTGGCCCGACGCGGCGACGCCGATGATGACGCTGACGCCCCAGCCGCGATGGCAGCATTCGAGCGCCTGCCGCATCGTCTGCACATTGCCGATGCACTCGAAGCTGTAATCCGCGCCGCCTTTGGTCAGATCGACCAAATACGGCACCAGGTCGCCCTGCACCTCCTTCGGGTTGACGAAGTGTGTCATGCCGAACTTCTCGGCGAGCTCGCGGCGTCCGGGGTTGAGATCGACCCCGACGATCATGTCGGCCCCGACCATACGGGCGCCCTGTACGACATTGAGCCCGATGCCGCCCAGCCCGAACACGACGACCCGGGCGCCCGGCTCGACCTGCGCCGTGTTGATCACCGCGCCAATCCCGGTGGTGACGCCGCAGCCGATGTAGCAGACCTTGTCGAACGGCGCGTCCTCGCGAATTTTCGCCAATGCGATCTCGGGCAATACCGTGTAGTTCGAGAAGGTCGAGGTTCCCATGTAGTGGAACAGCTTTTCGCCACCGAGCGAGAAGCGGCTGGTGCCGTCGGGCATCACGCCCTGGCCCTGCGTCGCGCGGATCGCGGTGCACAGATTGGTCTTGCGCGATAGGCATGACGGGCATTGCCGGCATTCCGGCGTGTAGAGCGGGATGACGTGATCGCCCTTTTTCAGCGTCGTCACCCCTGGCCCGACTTCGACCACCACACCCGCGCCCTCATGACCGAGGATGGCGGGAAACAGCCCCTCGGGGTCGGCCCCAGACAACGTATAGGCATCGGTGTGGCAGATGCCGGTCGCCTTGACCTCGACCAGCACCTCGCCGGCCCTGGGGCCTTCCAATTGCACCGTTTCGATCGTCAATGGTTGCCCCGCTTTGTGGGCTACCGCCGCGCGCGTCTCCATGTCCGTCCTCCGTTTCCGCCATTTGGTGGCCACTATACGGCAAGGTTCCGTCCGGCCAGCGCGCGCTGTACACTGCGACAAAACATTCGGCCCGATTTTTGCCGGGCGTCTTGCGGTCTTGGTTGGAGGAAGTCGCGATGCTGTCGCCGGAAGAAAACGAACTGATCACCCGCGTCGGTCCGGGAACCCCGATGGGCAATACGATGCGGCGCTATTGGATTCCGGCGCTGCTGTCGAGCGAGGTCGCCGAGCCGGATGGCGCGCCGGTGCGCGTGCGGTTGTTGGGCGAAGACCTCGTCGCCTTCCGCGACACCGAGGGCCGCGTCGGCCTGCTCGAAGAGCTATGCCCGCATCGCCGGGTGTCGCTCTATTTCGGGCGCAACGAGGAGTGCGGCCTGCGGTGCATCTATCATGGCTGGAAATTCGACGTTGACGGCAAATGCGTCGACCAGCTCAACGAACCCGAGGAGCAGCAATTCAAGCACAAGGTGCGCATGACCGCCTACCCGACAGTCGAGATGGGCGGCGTCATCTGGGCCTATATGGGGCCCAAGGAAAATATGCCGGCGCCGCCGAAATTCGCCTGGACGCAGGTGCCGGAGACCCACCGCCACTGCACCAAGGTGATCCAGGAGTGCAACTGGCTGCAGGCTCTGGAAGGCGGCATCGACACCTCGCACGCGCCGATCCTGCATCGCTTATTGACCGACAACTCGACCCGCGGTGGGTTCAAGCCGTCGCACCCGTTCGTGCGCGGCAAGGCGCCGAACCTCGTCGTCGACATCACCGATTACGGCTACATGTATGCTGGGGTGCGGCCGCTCGGCGACAGCGACATCCATGTCCGCACCTATCACTTCATCCTGCCGTTCCACCAGATCCGGCCGTCCAAATCGGAGACCGGCACGGCGCTCGATGCCGGCCATTGCTGGGTCCCGATCGATGACCACACCTGCATGGTCTTCAACTGGTCGTACAGCCTGAGCGACACGCCGCTGGGCGAGGAAGACCGGCTGGAAAAGGGGCTCGGCAACGGACCGCTGCATGTCGATCAGAAGACGTTCCGCTCGCTGTTCAACCGCTCGAATGATTATGGGCTCGACCGCACCGTGCAGCGCACCGAGAGCTATAGCGGCATCGACGGCATCAACCAGCAGGACCGCGCATTGCAGGAAAGCATGGGCCCCATCGTCGATCGCAGCAAAGAGCACCTCGGGCCCGCCGACAAGGCGATCATCCAGGCGCGCCGCTTATTGCGCCAGGCGGTGAAAGCGGTCGAGGCAGGGCAGAATCCCCCGGGCACCGGCACCAGCTACTACACGATCACCGCCGGTGAAGAGGTCCTGGCACGCGATGCCGATTGGCACGAGATCATGGCCCCCGACATCACGCCGGAGAAAATACTCCAGACGGTCTAATCCGACTTCAGGAGGGCCGAATCGCGGCCGGCTCCGCTGCATCGGAGCCGGCCGTCATTCTTTAAGCTCCTGGGTTTCCGCCGCGCCGACGATGCGGCTGTTTTGAGCGCTGCGACATGCCATCTTGAGAGAAATCAGGATCGGATCGATGCCGCTCGCCAACTTCGTTCATCTGCGCACCCACTCGGCCTATTCGCTGTCGGCGGGGGCAATCAAGATCAAGGAATTGGCCGGGCTGTGCCGCGCCGAAGCGATGCCGGCCGTGGCCATCACCGATAGCGGCAATCTGTTCGGCGCGCTCGAATTCGCGATGACCTGCAGCGA
>JAFAYW010000139.1 GCA_019240125.1 Alphaproteobacteria bacterium | reverse complement strand
GTCTATGTGCGCTTCTTCGTCAAGGAGCCGCCGGTATGGCTGGAGAACCGGCGGCAACAACGCCTTCAGCGTCGCGAAGTCCGTGCGCCGTTCTTCAAGATTTTCCAGCGCGGCATGATTGCAAACACACTGAATGCCTGCTGGTGGATGGCGAGCGGCTTCGTCAACAATTATTCCGTGGTCGCGCTGTTCCCGTCTTATCTGCAAAAAGACCTGCATTTGAGCCCGGCACTCGTTGCGCTGCCGGTTACGCTGCAGAACGCCGCATTTTTCTTGGCGTCATTGGGTTGGGGCATGATTTCGGACCGGCTGGGGCGCCGTTGGGCGGTGATGATCCCGGCGATCCTCTGCATACCCTGTGCGCCGCTCTAACTGCTGACCAGCAACTACACGATGATCGTCGTGTTCTTCGCGCTGCAAGGCGCCTTCGCGATCGGTATGACCTGCCAGAACCCGAGCTATCTCTCGGAGCGGTTCCCGACCGAGATACGCGCGACGGCAAGCGGCTTTTGCTACCACCAGGGGGCGATCTTCGGCGGCTTGGTTGGGCCCATTCTCGCCTATCTCGCCGCGAGCTGGGGAACCGGGTTCGCCATTCCCATGCTCGCCGGAACGGTATTCGGTGCAGTCAGCTTTATCCTGGCAACTCTGCTCGGTCCGGAGACACGCGGGAAGGAGCTAGTTCCCGAACTCACGGTCGCCTAAAGAACGCAGGACGCTCGGCGCTGCTGTTCGACTTAGCGCAGGCCGTCGACAACATTAAAGGACGCCGCCAGTGTCCCGTATCGATGAGCTGCACCGTGTGACCCGACCCCGGGCCCGCGCTGCTGACGATTTTCCTGCGATCGGCGCCCGCATGGAGGAGCTGCACCGCGAGCGCTCCGGACCCGGCAATGAAGTTTCCCGTGCCATCATTTCGGAGAATAACAGCAAAGGGGGAACGCCGTCCGGGTTTAAGACATTGATATAGGTGTGGAACAGAGCGACCAAGAAGGCGCAATCAACGATGTGGTCGTTCTCGTTGTCGAGGACGAAGGGCCGGTCCGCGAGGTGGTGGTCGAAATCCTCGCCACTGAAGGATTGGTCGTGCATGAGGCCGAGCACGCTGACGCGGCGCTCGCGATACTCGAAATCCGGTTCGCTGAAATCCATGTGCTTCTAACCGACGTGAACATGCCCGGACGCATGGACGGGCTAGCGTTAGCGCATCATGTTCACCGGCACTGGCCGGCGATCGGCCTCGTCATCGCTTCCGGTAGGCCCAAACCAAGAGCGCAGGCAATGCCGCCCGGCGCACGGTTTCTGCCGAAGCCGTGGCGCCGCTCCCACATGCTCCGCCATATTCGAGAATTGACGGCTGCCGTCTAAGTTGTGCCCGGACATCCCCAGGCGAGGATGTTGGAGTATTGCAGTTGGGAGCATTCGTTTCCTGTGATATCCCCGACATTCAGCAGTAACGGTCTATCTTTGTATTTCCTTCACATGTCGGTGAGTACCATCACTCTTTTTACATAATGGTGATATGCGCCTGATCCCTATGGTGGGTAATTCAAGGGAGCTGCGCAAGTTCGTGCCGAAGCCGATCCCGATGCTCGAGATGCAGCGTTTGCATTTCTTCGAAACTGACAAGGAGCGTTTTCGCTCCCGCCGTGTCGTGACCATCACGGGCCAGTTCTGCAATCAGCTCTCGCTAACGAACAATATGGCGGTTGCCAAGGTCTACGTGCTCCTCGGCCTGGGCAAGATGTTTCGTCAGCATTGTCCGATCCATGCTGAAATAACACTTCAGGGGGGGATTCATCACTGCTGTGTGAAATTCAAGCAGACCGTGTGAAAACTGATGATCGGAGCACTGCCGATCCTCAGCTTGCCAGGGTCATTCGATTACGCACGTCGCTTGATGCTCACCGTGCTTGGCGGCCTCGCCGAGTTCGAGCGCGAGCTGATCCGCACCCGCACCGGCGATTGCATGGGCATTTGCTTGCGGCAGCACGGTACGCGTCAGCTACACTGTTGCTGACGCCACGCGCCGTAGCGGCGCTGATTCCTTCCAACTGCCGCTCCCGGCGCAGGTTAATCTAGATCTAAACAACTTACCTGTGGCGGCGAAACCAGGCACAGCCGATAGCTGTGGTGAGGGCAATAGCAGCTGCAGCGAGCAGTGCCTGGGCTCGCTCCGGCTCATCCGGGACGATACTTCGAATATTTTGTACCCGCTGGGATGCCATCGTTTTTAGTGTGTTGACCGCTTCTCCAGCATTTTCTCCAACCACCGCGTTCAATTTCTGAGCACTTTGGTATCCGCCACTTGCCACAGCGTGAATTTTACCACTGGCTCCCGCAATTGTATCGCTCGCGCTTTCAGTCAAACGCGTGATAGTATCGGTGAGCCTCGGTACCAGAACGTCGCGAGCATGTGACACCGTTTCACCAACATCTTGACTCCATTGTTCAATCTTCTCCTTGGCGGCGATGGCCGCATCGGTCGCATCATAGACGGTAGCCGCCCCGGGTGCTAACCGGCCGGCTTGAGTATTTATCAAACTATATACACCATAACCAACTAGTAATGTCGTGACAGGTGGTTTTCTCAAAATGTGCCAACCAATCCCGGCTGCAATTGCGGCCACAGCAACAGGGTTGGAGACGGCACGTTCCTTTAGCTCGGCGATGAAATGCTCGGACCAGCTGGTCGCGCCAGACTTAATCTTGGCGATCGTATCCTCTCCATATTGACGAGCTTCGGAGACCGCCGCTTCCTTGAAGTCCGGGAAGGTGCTGGGGGCACGCAGTACTTCAAGATCATTCTTCAAGCGTTGGCGAGCCTGCTGCACCTCGCGTTCCAGGCGATCAAGTTCGGCACCTGCCATTAGCTGCTCCGGTCAGAAAGCGGCCTTACATTCGGCTTTTCCGCCGGCTTGGCCGCAGAGGTAGAGGGGCTGTCCGTACCTTTGTTGGTCAGTTGCCCCACCACCTGCTGAGCCAAACCCGAGAGACTCTCACTGGCTTGATCTGCCACTCCTTGAACAAGCCGTTGGCCTGCATCGGTAGCGGCGGCTACCAAATTACCGCCAACTTTGCCAGCCATAGAGGAAACCGCATCACGCGAGGCACCGAGGGCGTCCTCCTCTAAATCGGTCGCGGGTAACAGCGCCGCGACCGCAGCACCCGCAGCAAGCCCTACGGCGACGAGCGCCAACGGCTGCTGCCGCACCACCACAGCGAAGCTACTGCTCATTGTCGATTGCGCTTGCGATGCGACTTGGGATGTCTGCTCTGACAACGTTCGTGCCATCTCCCCCGCCCGGCCGGTGACCGATGCGCCAGCATCAGAAACGCGATCCTTTAGACTACCGATCATGGTAGTTGCCGTTTGGGCCGGACGAGAAGCATCCGATGTGCTTGGGGGAAAACCCCCTCCTATTTCAGCCTCACCACGCGAGCCCATACCGCGCAGTAGCAGAGCGAGCCCTGCACCCAATACCAGCATCGCTTCCGGATTGCGTTTCGCCGTATTGATCAGCCACGTTCCTGGATCCGTCATGTGAGCTGCTCCTTAATTGTGCTGATATCGTCTCCCATCTCACGCATGCTCCGGACGGGCGCCAACGTCTCTGGCATCATTGATCGGCCATAGATATAAATACCGGCAGCGACCGCAGCGAGAACAGCAGCGACAATTAAACAAGACCATTGAAGAGCTAACCCTAAACTCGCGACTCCAAAAATCGCGGCTTCGACTAGCACTAAAAAAACAACGAAGCCGAGGAAGCCCGCGACGATCATCCAAACGCTGGATTTAACTCCGGCCTTGATGTTTTCGCCCAACTCCGCCCGTGCCAACATCATCTCTTTACGGAACAGATCGGTCATCGCTACCAACACATCGGAGAGTGTGCGTACGAGAACCGTCTCGCGAACTTCCTTAAAAGGCATCGGATGTCCCCGCGGAAGCGGCCGGCTGGGAGATCATCCCGGGAGTGTGCCCAGAGCGGCTACCGCTCCACGTCCCGCCTTGTAGAAAACGAGTCACCACAAAACCGCAAACAACCGCAGCGCCTAAAGCCAACGCCGGGTTCTGCCTCACATAGTTCGAAGCGGTCTGCAGCAGCACTTCAGGCGATTGGTCACGCACCGTCTTCGACAAATCGGAAACGCCATTAGCTACGTCCCGGACATAGCCGGCTAGTTGTGGTGCATTCTGTTCCAGCGTATCGGCTGCCGCGGCTGCGGAGCGGCCGATTTGGTCCAGATAATCGGCTCCGCCTGCAACTTGGTTGCTGACAAATCCCTTGGCTTTTTCGCCCACCTGCGCGGCCAGCGCACCCGCCTTCTCTCGAATTTGGCCGCCAGCTTCTTGCGCGACGTAGCCCACCGTGGGAATCGTAGTCGCCGCCGGGATTGCTTGAGCTGGCCCTCCAGAACTCGTTTTTGTCGGCCCGCTCCTCCCCTGCGAGCCTGCCGACCCAGGATTTTGGTCACTCATCTGCGTCTCCTTAGGCATCGTCTCTACAGGTGGTTTTAGTCAACGCTGCTGCACTCCAGAAAGCTGCGGTTGTGAATTTACAAGTGGGTTTATTGGCTTCGTGTGCTTAAAGCAGCCGAACTCATAGCATCCAAATAAAGCGACTGCTGCTATACCAATCTTAGTCCTCGTCGACATCCCGCTCGAGGCCGTGTCCGATGTAGAATTTTGAGGAGCGCTTTGAACCGGTCTGCCGGTGGCCGCAAGGGTCACCACCACACGTTCGGCCTTCTCAGGTCCGCCGCCAGCGGGAATATAGTCGACGCTTGCCTGACTGCCCGGCGGCAACGATCCGATATAGGAAGCGAACGTCATGAGACTGGCAAAAACATGCCCGTCGATCGCAATAATCTGGTCACCGCTGTGGAAGCCGGCTTGTGCGCCGGCCGATCCGCGTCGCACCTGCTTGACCCGGATAGTATCGAAGGTCAGTCCGCTATCGGTGATCTGCGTCGCACGTTCGACATCCATGCCTAGAGAGCCCTGGTTGCGCGGGAGCGTTCGAGCATCTTGTACCGACAGTAATTGGTAGCCCATCTGGTTCTCGGCATGAGCAATACACGGCCTCCACTGCCACCCGAGCAGAGACACTGTTACGATTGCCGTCAGCATTCGACTGGCCATCACACCTTCCTACCAGTCGCACCGTTAGACAGATACAGTACCCTCGTCGTCGGGTAGCCGCCCACCCGGGGTCATTCCATTGACAACATGTGGCAGGTGCTGGCTCAATTGCGACAGGAAATCCTGCGGAGCCATACCCGCCTGTTGTGATAGGCTCTGCACCTGTTCATTGCCAAATACCGTCTGCAGCTGTTGCGGCGAGACCGGCTGGTTAGTTCCGCTGCCAACCCAGGAATCAGCCACATGCCCTAAACCCGCAGCTCTGAACTGATCAATCAGTCCGCCAAGGCCGCCAGCCTGCCCTTGCGCGGTTCCTTGGCCACCCAGTAACTGCATTAAAACGCCGGTATAGCCACCTGAAGAGGTGCCAGCTGTGGTCTGCGGCTGGCCGACAACTTGGCCGATGAGCTGATCAAGAAGTCCCATGGTCAAAGTTCCCGGAGAATGAAGATAACTGCTTAACACCCATTCCAAGCTTTCGGCCGGCGCAGCATGCAATAATCGCTAAAATTCCGATCCAGAGTTCCGGAACAAGTACGAGGGCGGCACCGTTAACGATCAAAATCGACACCTAGTTCTTTTTTAAAGGCGGACAAATTTGACCGAAAATGACGTTCGGCCGGCAAAGATCTCCGTGCTTGAGGAGACCTTTCGCGTCAACAAGTCAGTGCGCGATGCTGATCGACTTTTAATCAACACCTCGGTCGAGGAGCGAACCGAGTTCGCCGATATAGAGTTGCGGATCGGCGACGCTCTTATTGAGCGCGTACCCATCAATGAAATTGTCGATGTCGCTCCGGGGATGCGCGAGGAGGGCGACACGATTATTGTGCCAATCCTCGAAGAAATCATGGTTGTTGAAAAACGGCTCGTCCTCAAAGAGGAGATTCACATTCGACGCCGCGAAGTGGTTCAGCACGTTCGCGAGCCGGTGCAGCTGCGCTCGGAAACAGTATCGCTCGAACGAGCGCCCCTTAGTCCCACAGGAGAGAAATGAGATGACAGATCTTACGGGAGCATCCTCGGCCATGACGACCGGCAATCAGGTGGTCGCCATGTTTGAAACCTACGAACAGGCACGTGCCGCTCGCGACGCACTGATCTCCGCCGGGATCGATCGATCCCGAATCGAACTGCTCGATCGTTCGGCGGCGCCGGACGATGCGAGCTTTCATTATGAGCGCAACGAGGAAGGCTTTTGGGCGGGGGTGAAAAACATGTTCATGCCCGAGGACGACCATCACCTTTATGCCGAGGGCATCAACCGCGGTCATGCCATGCTGGTTGTACGGGGAAGCGCTGCGGAACAAGACCGGATCATCACCTTGCTCGATAGCCAAAATCCCTTGGATGTCGAAACGCATGCGGCGCAGTGGCGCGCAAGTGGGTGGTCCGGGCAATATACAGCCGGTGCCGTCGCATCTGCCCCGCGGGCTTCTTCAACGCTTGCAACCGGCGGAGCCGCAGCAACCGGTCGGGAAGAAGTCATCCCCGTTTATGAAGAGGAGCTGCGGGTCGGCAAGCGGGAGGTCGGCCGCGGCAGTGTGCGTGTGCGCAGCTACGTCGTCGAAACTCCCGTGCAGGAACAGGTCAGCTTGCACGAGGAGCGTATCGAGGTCGAGCGGCGGGCGGTCGATCGCCCGGTGACCACCGGCGACATCGGCGCGGGCGCATTCCAGGAGCGCACCATTGAAGTGACCGCCACAGCGGAGGAGGCAGTCGTCGCTAAGGAAACTCGGGTCAAGGAAGAGATCGTGGTACGCAAGGAAGAACAGGATCGCACCCAAACTGTCAGTGACACAGTTCGCCGCACCGAGGTCGAAGTTGAAGACGACCGGGGTCGCTCTCAACCCGCCGTCGCCCCGGCTATCAAGCCAACTCCATAGGGGCGACGCCATTGTCCTTTAACGAGGGGCACCTGCTCAGGTGCCCTTTTTACGGTCTTTATCGACAAGGTCTGAAGGGTATCCCGAAACCGTCAGGATGCCTTAGAGAGCGTAAACACGCGCGCTCGCGCGTTCAAGAAAGACTTGGCCGGAGATGAAATATGGTGCAATCGAGGGAAACACGCGGCAAGAACGAAACAGCCGCGGCGGAGAAGAAGGTGAAGGCGACCGGCAAGCCTGCCGGGGGTGCGCGGGGCGGCATAACCGCGCCGGTGACCCCGTCCGCCGAGCTGGCCGAGATCGTCGGCAATAATGAGCTTCCTCGCAGCCAAGTCCTCAGCAAAGTGTGGGATTATATCAAAAAGCACAAACTGCAGGACGCTAAGGACGGACGCCAGATTAATGCCGATGAAAAGCTGGCAAAGATCTTTGGCAAAAAGTCGGTGAGTATGTTCGAGATGAACAAGCACCTCAGTGCCCATCTGACCGCTAAAAAACCCTGAAACCGAACGTTCCTGCTCAAGCCGTCGGGGGCGTCCGGAAGCCGATCCTTCCTCCCGCCGCGTCATAGACATAGTCGGCCAGCAGGACGTTTTAACCGATATTGATCCCATTGCGGGCGCGCCATGAGCTTGTTTGCCTTCTGTATTACCGGCACGGCCTTGAGCTACCTGATAGGGCTGAGGACGCCCGGGAGAGGCTACGGAACCATGGCGGGGTGGGCAACATCACTCGTAATCGGTGTCGTCCTCGGCCTGCTGTACTACGTCTACTCCGCCTACGGGCTCCTGTTCTCGCTCGATTCCCTGTTCTAGAGACGCTGTTGCAGACTAAGCAGAGCGTCGAACGACGCCCCGGTGGAGGTCTCCTGCTTAAGCCGCTTCGGACAGCTCAAACAACTAAGCTCCAGTCAAGTTTTCCAGAATGGTGCTTATACGCGCAGCTCTAAGGCGGCCGGATAGCAATTGGAGAACTATCTTTAGAGCGCGCCTGAGATTGATATAATGCTCGCGTGAAAGAGCTAGACCACATGTCCGCCTGAGCACGGGGCGACCCGTCTCACAGTATGCAGGTAACGAGGGTTGCGCCGGGTGAGCCGGTACCGAGCCTCATGCATAGGAGACGGGTCATGGCGGATCGTATCAGCTACATCGGTCTTGATGTTCACAAGGAAAGCATTGTCGTCGCGACCGCGTCGAGCGGGCTGCGCGGGGAGGTGCGGGAATACGGTCGGATTGCCAACACGGCGACGGCGCTGGACCGTCTGCTTAAGAAGCTCGGTGGCGACGGCATAAGGC
>JAFAYW010000047.1 GCA_019240125.1 Alphaproteobacteria bacterium | reverse complement strand
TCCCCGCGAAAGCGGGGACCCAGGGCAGCCGTCGCTTGCCCCTGGGTTCCCGCTTTCGCGGGAATGACGGACAATGTGAGCAAAAGCCAAAATGCCCATCGAAATCCGCATGCCGGCGCTGTCGCCGACGATGACTGAAGGAAACCTCGCCCGTTGGCTCAAGAAAGAGGGCGACGAGGTGCATTCCGGCGATGTCATCGCCGAAATCGAGACCGACAAGGCGACGATGGAGTACGAGGCGGTCGATGAGGGCCGCATCGGTAAGATCATCGTCCCAGAAGGCTCGCAGGGCGTGAAGGTTAATGAGCCGATCGCGCTATTGCTCGAAGAGGGCGAGGATGACGCGGCGCTGAGCGGGGGCGGCGCGGCAGCCAAGCCGGAAGCGCCCAAGGCGGAGGCAAAGTCTGCACCGCCGACCCCGGTTGCGCCGAAAACCGAGCCAGCTCCCGCTCCAAAGGCAACCGCCAACGGTTCGGGGCAGCCAGCGGGTCATCCGGAGGCAGCAGCAGGCGGCGGTCGCGTATTCGCCAGTCCTCTGGCGCGCCGCATGGCGCACCATGCCGGTATCAACCTGTCCGGTCTGCGCGGATCGGGGCCGCAGGGCCGCATCGTAAAAGCCGATATCGATCGCGCTCTAGCGCAGGGGGGCACGCAATCCGCCGCTCAACCCGCCGCGACCCGCCCGACCCCGACGCCGACTGCGCCACAGCCGCAGGTCGCCCCGGCCGCCGCGTCGCCTCCAACACCCGCGCCGGCCGCGGGGGCGGCGGTCTTTGCCAAGGCGCAGGTATTGGCGCTCGCCGGCAACCCGCCCTACAGCGAAAAGCCGCATTCCGGGATGCGCCGGGTCATTGCGCGCCGTCTTGCCGAGTCTAAGGCGACGGTGCCGCATTTCTACCTGACGGTCGATTGCACGATCGACGAATTGCTCAAGACCCGCACCGCGCTCAACGCCAAGACCGAGACCAAGATATCGGTCAACGATTTTGTGATCCGCGCCGCCGCGCTCGCCTTGCGGCAGGTACCGGCGGCCAATGCGTCGTGGAGCGACGACGCGATCCTGCAATGGGAGCGGGTCGATATGGCGATCGCGGTGGCGCTCGATGACGGGCTGATCACGCCGATCATCAAGGGCGCCGACCAGAAGGGCCTAGCCCAGATCGCCGCCGAAACCAAAGACCTCGCGGCGCGCGCCCGCTCCGGCAAGTTGAAGCTCGAGGAGTTTCAGGGCGGCACCTTCTCGATCTCCAATCTCGGCATGTTCGGCATCCGCGAGTTCTCGGCGGTGATCAACCCGCCGCATGGCTGCATCCTCGCGGTCGGCGCCGGCGAGCAGCGCCCGGTCGTGCGCAACGGCGAACTGGCGATCGCGACTGTCATGAGCTGCACGATCTCCTGCGACCACCGCGTCGTCGACGGCGCCACCGGCGCCCAATTCATGGCCGCCTTCAAGAAACTGATCGAAGACCCGCTGACGATGCTGCTTTGACATGCCCGCAAATGAGGACATGTCACGATGGCATTCGTTTATCGCAGCTGACATTCACGGGAAGTGGATAATCACAGATGGCTATGCCGAAGTAATCGATGGTGTAAACGCGGGGAATTTCAAAGCAACGTTGCGCCACGCTCCCGATAGTGGCGTTTATCACTACGTCGATATCCATGCTGACGACGACTCTACCGTAATTGCCGATGTCAGTTCCCCACAAGAGGACGTGCCATCGTTTAGCCTTCGGGGAGCTTTTTACGCGGGCGACCAATCGGCGTCGTTCATCTTAACCGATGGTACGACGATATTGGGTTTAGCTTGGGGTTCGCGTTCAGGTGAACCTAATCTTGCCTAACTTCATCATGCTGAGCCGAACATGAAATTGTAGGGCGGAAAAGCGAAGCGCCTTCCGCCACTAACGCGCCGATCGGAATGGCGGAAGGCGCTTCGCTTTTCCGCCCTACGAGGTCGAATTTGAAAACCCTCTCCCGCATTGCGGGAGAGGGGGGACCGGCTGTGAAGCAGCCGGTGGGTGAGGGGACAGGCACGCGGTGAGACCCTCACCCTCCCACGCCCCAATGTACAACGGCGGGCGCGGGTCCCTCCCTCTCCCGCAATGCGGGAGAGGGTAAGTGGCGGACACATCATTCGATCTGATCGTCGTCGGCGGCGGGCCTGGCGGGTATGTCGCGGCGATCCGAGCGGCGCAGCTTGGGATGAACACCGCGGTCGTCGAGCGCGAGCATCTTGGCGGCATCTGCCTCAATTGGGGGTGTATTCCGACCAAGGCGTTGTTGCGCTCGGCTGAGGTGTTTCACCTGATGCATCATCTCGGCGATTTCGGGTTTTCCGCCGACAACATCCAATACGATGCCAAAAAGGTCGTGGCCCGCTCGCGCGGCGTCGCCAAGCAATTGTCGCAGGGCGTCGCCTATCTGCTGCGCAAGAACAAGGTCACGGTGTTCGATGGCGCCGGAAAACTCGCGGGCAAGGGCAAGCTGGCGGTGACCAAAGACGGCAAGCCGGTCGCCGACCTCACGGCGAAACACATCATCCTGGCGACCGGCGCGCGCGCCCGCGCGCTGCCCGGCATGGAGCCCGATGGCAAGCTGGTGTGGACCTATAAGGAGGCGATGGTGCCGGAAGCGATCCCGAAATCGCTGCTGGTGATTGGCTCGGGCGCGATCGGTATCGAATTCGCCAGTTTTTACAATGATATGGGCGCCGAGGTGACGGTGGTCGAGGTGCTCGACCGGGTGTTACCGGTCGAGGATGAGGAAATCTCCGCCTTCGCCCGCAAGAGCTTTGAGAAGCAGGGCATCAAGGTGCATACCGGCGCCACCGTGAAGGGGCTGAAGCGCGGCCCCAACAACGTCACGGCGACGATCGAGGCGGGCGGCAAATCAACCGAACTGACCGTCGAGCGCGTCATCCTGGCGGTCGGCATTGTCGGCAATGTCGAGGATATCGGCCTCGAACACACCAAAGCGAAGGTCGAACGCGCCCATATCGTCGTCGATGAGTGGCTGCAGACCGGCGAGCCCGGGCTTTATGCGATCGGCGATGTCGTCGGGCCGCCCTGGCTGGCGCACAAGGCCAGCCATGAGGGGGTGATCTGCGTCGAGAAGATCGCCGGCCACAACGATGTGCACCCGCTCAACGTGCGCAATATCCCCGGCTGCACCTATTGCCGGCCGCAGGTCGCCAGCGTCGGCCTCACCGAAAAGGCGGCGCGCGATGCTGGGTATGAGGTCAAGGTCGGGCATTTCCCGTTTATCGGCAACGGCAAGGCGATCGCGCTGGGTGAGCCGGAGGGCATGGTCAAGACCGTGTTCGATGCCAAGACCGGCGAATTGCTCGGCGCGCATATGGTCGGCGCCGAGGTCACCGAGCTGATCCAGGGCTACACGATCGCCAAGACGCTCGAGACCACCGAAGCCGAGCTGATCCACACGATCTTCCCGCACCCGACACTCTCCGAAATGATGCACGAGAGCGTCCTCGACGCCTACGGCCGCGCCATCCATTTTTAAAGCGGCGCGGTCCACCCTGCTCAGGGGTTGGTCGGCCGTCTTCGACCGTGCCGCACGCGCAGGATGCGAATGTGATCGCGAACGACGCGATATCGGATGATGTAGGGATAGGGCAGCACCGTCTCCCGCAGGAGTGTGCCCGGTACGACCGACCGCGATACGGAAACTGCTCGAGCGAATCTCCGGCATCGAGGATCGCGGTTACCAGCTCGGCCGCTGCCTGTGGATTGAACTCCGCGATGTAGGCGTGGATTTTCGCGATCTGGCGCAGCGAGGCCGGCGACCAGATTAATTGCACGGCGGCGGGACGATCTCGCCTCTCGCCAGTTTCTTAAGCCACTCGCGGACCTGCTCGTGCGGCACGCCGTGGCCAGCGTCGATTTCCGCCTCGGCTTCTTCAATCGCCCGCGTCTCGGCAGCCTCGTCGATCTCGTCGAATGTGGATTTCAGCTCACCCATCGCGTCCTCTTGCTGCCACATGTAGTCTCGCATATCGTCGTGCGTGAAGGCTAATGCTTCAACGCGCTAAACCTACAGCGGTTCGCCGCGCGCCAGGCGCGGGCGGTCGCCGAGCACGCCCATCGCGTGGCGCATCAGCATGCGCTTTAAGGGCGGCAGGCGATTGACCAGGTCGAGGCCGATATCGCGGGCCAATTTCACCGGCGGGATCGTGTTGGAAAACAGGCGGTTGAGCCCGTCGGTTACAGCCGCCAGCAATAAGGCGTCGAAGCGGCGCCAGCGCTGATATTGCTCTAACACCGCGGGGTCGCCGATATCGTGGCCGCGGCGGCGGGTGTCGACGATCAACTCGGCGAGCGCCGCCACATCGCGGATGCCGACATTGAGCCCCTGACCGGCGATCGGGTGGATCACATGCGCCGCGTCGCCGACCAAGACCAGCCGGCGCGCCACATAACTCTCGGCCTGCATCAGCGAGAGCGGATAGCGCCCGCGCGGCCCGACCGGCTCGACAGCGCCGAGGAAATCGCCAAATCGTGCCGCCAGCTCGGCGGCGAATTGCGCGTCGGGCAGCGCCAGCAGATGCGGCGCCAGATCGGCATTCTCGGTCCACACGATCGATGACCGATGGCAGGGAGGGGCGCCATCCGCGCCCGCAGGATCGTCGGTCATCGGCAGTATCGCGAACGGGCCGGCCGGCAGGAAGTGCTCGACCGCGATGCCGCCGTGCGGGTGCTGATGCGCCACGGTGGTGACGATGCCGGTCTGGCGATAGCGCCATTCGACCGCGCGTATCCCGGCGCCGTGTCGCAGCGGCGAGTCCTTGCCGTCGGCTGCGGCGATCAGCCTCGTGTTGAGGCGTGTGCCGTCGTCGAGCGCCGCGGTGGCGCGAAGGTCACTGGTTTCGGCCGCGGCAACCCGGCGCGGCGCCAGCAGCCTCAGGTTCGGCAGGCCGCGCGCGTGTTGCAACAACACGCGGCGCAATACCCGGTTCTCGACAATGTAGCCGAGCGGCTCGTCCCCGACATCGCGATAGTCGTAATGCAGAAACAGCGGCGCGTTGTCGTCGGCGACGCGGATTTCGCGGATCGGCTCGGCCTGCGGTGCGATCGCCGGCCACACGCCGACTCCCTCCAGCACCAGCCGTGACCCGTAGGCGAGCGCCGAGGTCCGCCCGTCGAACCGCTCATCGAGCATCGCCTCGAGCGGTTGCGGGTCGACCACCGCAACTTCCAGCCCGACCCCGGCGCAGGCCAAGGCGAGCAGCATGCCGTTCAGCCCGGCCCCGGCGATTACCAACTCCGCGTCGTCGCTCATCGTCCCGTCGGCCGCTCCGCCATTGAGTTGAATTGAAGCCGTCATCGCCGAAGACGGTGCGCCGTCGGCGAGACTACCGTATGAGCAATGTGGCGCCGCTGAGTAGCATTACCGCAGATACCAGCCGTGCAAACGAGCGCGCATTGAGCCGGTAGACGACGCGATCGCCGACCCAGGAACCCGCGATCATCAGCGGGATGCCGATCGCCAGTAAGGCGATGCTCGACCCGGTGTAAAGCCCCAGGCTGCCGTACCCCACGATGCGGGCGCCCCCGCTGAGCAGCACGACGGCGCTCATCGTGGCGCGGAAGACGGCCTTCTCAAGCCGCAGGATGTCGAAATACACGATATAGATCGGCCCGGCGCCGGCGCCGAACAAGGCGCTGCACAAACCGCCGACAATGCCGACACCCGCGCCTAGCGGGGCGTGCCAGCGCGCCGACACAGGACGCGCGCTATTGCCGGCGGAGAATAAAGCACGCAGCGAATAGAGGATCATGAAGATCCCCAACGCGGGCCGCATCAGGTCTTCATTGAGCAGCTTGACGAAATAGAGGCCGAGCGCGACACCGACCATTGAGTACAGGAAAATCATGATGAAGTGGCGCCAGGCGATCTGGCGCCACTCGCGACTGACCTGCTGCGTCGAACTGAGCACGGTCAGGACCGAGGCGACCGACACGGCGGTCGATACCGGCAGGATCAGCGCCAGCATCGGGATCGCGATCAGCCCCGCGCCAAACCCAGCGGCGCTGCGCACCATGAAGGCGCCGAGCAGCACCGCCGCGTAGAAGACAAGGCTGTAAGAGGACAACGCCGCCATCGGGTGATCTTAGCGGGTGCCGGCGTGGGGGCCACACTTGTTGATTGCGACGGGTGGTGTTTGTCTTACGCGGCTGATCGCGTACTCTCGCGGCCGCTTTCGCGATCGGGAACCAGGACGTGCCGCTCAATCCGCAACTCGACACGCTATCGGACTATCCGTTCGAGGCGCTACGCACTTTGCTCAATCCGATCACGCCGCGGGTCAACGACACGCCGATCCTGATGTCGGTCGGCGAGCCGCAGCACCAGCCGCCGGTGCTGTTGACCGAGACACTCGCGAAGCATGCCTCGGAATGGAACAGATACCCGCCGATGGCCGGCACGCCGGAATTGCGCCAGGCGATCGTCGACTGGCTGACGCGGCGTTACAACTTGCCCGCGGGCGCTCTCAATGCCGATGCCAACATCATGACTTTGGCGGGGACCAAGGAAGGCCTCTACCTGTTTTCCAGCCTCGTCGTGCCGCGGGAGAAGGCCGGGCAACGGCCTGTCGTGCTGGTGCCGAACCCGTATTACCTCGTCTATAACGGCGCCGCGACGATGGCCGGCGCCGATGCTGTTTTCCTCGACGCGACGCGGGACAATGACTTCATGCCCGACCTCGCCGCTATTCCGCGCGAGACCCTGGAACGCACGGCGCTGTTCTACCTGTGCTCGCCGGCCAATCCGCAGGGCGCTATCGCGACGCTCGACTACCTGAAACAGGCGATCCGGCTGGCCCGCGAGTACGATTTCGTGCTGGCGGTCGATGAGTGCTACGCCGAAATCTATGACAAGGCGCCGCCCGCGGGCGCGCTGCAGGCCTGCGCCGAAATAGGCGAGGGGTTCGACCGCGTGGTCGTGTTTCATTCACTATCGAAGCGGTCGAGTGCGGCGGGGCTGCGCTCGGGATTTGTCGCAGGCGATCGAAAACTGATCGGGCATTACTCGCATCTGCGCAGCTATGGCGGCTGTCAGGTGCCGTTACCGATCCAGGCGGCGGCAACCGCCTTGTGGTGCGACGAAGTGCATGTCGAGGAGAACCGCGCTCGTTATCGCCGCAAATTCGACATCGCTGAATCGACAATTGCCGGACGCTACGGCTTCTACCGGCCGGATGGCGGGTTCTTCTTGTGGCTCGATGTCGGCAATGGCGAGGAAGCGGCGGTCCGGCTGTGGCGCGACGCGGCGATTCGGGTCTTGCCAGGCGGGTACACGGCTCGCGCGGCCGAGGGGCGTCCGAATCCAGGCAGCAAATATATCCGCTTGGCAATCGTCCATGACGAGGCCACGCTTGAAGAGGCATTCGCGCGGATTCGCCGCGTGCTATAGAGGTCGGTCGCGCTGCCTGGCTGGGGGGCTGGGTAGCGCAGACAAATAGGGAGTGAGGGCAAGGGGGATGCCCAGAACAGCGCAACTTCTCGCGGCGCGGGGATACGGCCAGCGTTGGCACGGCTGGGGCGATATCCTGCTGCGCCTGCGGCGGCGGGTCTTTGAGGCGATGGGTGCCGCGCTGGTGCTGGTCAGCGTGCTTCTGCTGCTCGCCCTGCTGACGTATCGACCGGCCGACGCCTCATTCGACACCGCAGTCGAGGCGACGCCGCATAATTTCCTCGGCTATGACGGCGCGGCCATTGCCGACATCATGATCCAGAGCTTTGGGCTGGCGGCTTACCTGCTGCCGATCGGGCTGCTCGGCTGGGCCTTCAACCTGTTGCTGCAGCGGCCGATCGAGCACTTTCTCCGGCGGCTTTTTATGCTGGCGCTGGCGCTTGCGCTGGGTGCCGCCGCATGCTCAATCCTCACTCCCGGGCTGGCGTTGCCGGCCGGAGCAGGCGGCATTGTCGGTTGGCTTTGGCAGAGCCTGGCAACGCGGCTCGGCACGACGGGTTTCGAACTGCCGCTGGCGATGAGCGCGTCGGCGCTCGTGGCGTTGCTGTTATTGGCGGTCGTCGGCTTATCGCCGACCGACTGGCGGGTGCTGGGAAGTGGCGCAAGCCGGCGGGCGACGCGCTTTGCGCGCTTCTCCGGGCGCGGCAGCGCTGCGGCGGCAGCGGTGGGGCAGCGTTGGATGCGCGATTGGCGCGACGCGCGAGAGGCCCATCGACCGAAAGCGGAACGCGGCGGCGGCAATTTGTGGGACCATCTCAGCCGGAATGCTGGGTCTCGCGGCGTTGTGAGTCCGCTCTCGGAGCGCCGAGAGCCACAACTCGGCCGGTCAGGTGGAGAAGCGCCGGCTCCCGCCGCGCCACCCTCTACGTCGCCGGCGCCCGTCCCTGCCGCCGAGGAGCCGACCGCGAGCCGGCTTGTCCGGCTGGTGATGCCCAAGACGAAAGTGTTGGTGCCGGGCCGGCGTTCCGCGCAGGAGGCGCAACCCGGACTGGATCTCGACGATCAGCCGCTCTTGCCGCCGCTAAGCTTGCTCGTCAAACCACCGGCCGTGCGCACCGAGACGGTGGATGAGGAGGCGCTGTCGAAAAACGCCCGCATGCTGGAAGCGGTACTCGAGGATTATGGCGTGCGTGGGCAGATCGTGCAGGTACGGCCCGGCCCGGTCGTGACGCTGTACGAATTAGAGCCGGCGCCGGGCATCAAGGCGTCGCGCGTTATCGGGCTGGCCGACGATATCGCACGCTCGATGAGCGCCATATCGGTGCGCGTCGCCGTGGTGCCGGGGCGCACCGTGATCGGCATCGAATTGCCCAACCTCAAGGCCGAGACCGTCTACTTGCGCGAACTGCTGGACTCGCCGGCCTATGAAAAGCATTCGGGGCGGCTGGCGCTGGGGCTCGGCAAGGATATCAGCGGTGAGCCGGTCGTTGCCGATCTGGCGCGCATGCCGCATCTGTTGATCGCCGGTACCACAGGCTCGGGTAAATCGGTCGGGATCAACACGATGATCCTGTCGATCCTCTACCGCATGACCCCGGCGGCCTGCAAATTCATCATGGTCGATCCGAAGATGCTGGAATTGTCCGTGTATGACGGCATTCCGCATCTGCTCTCGCCGGTCGTCACCGATCCGAAAAAGGCGGTGATGGCCCTCAAATGGACCGTGCGCGAGATGGAGAGCCGCTACCAGAAGATGTCGAAGCTGGGGGTGCGCAATATCGAGGGCTATAACACCCGAATTCGCGAGGCTGCCGCAAAAGGGGAGACTCTGGTTCGCAAAGTGCAAACCGGCTTCGACCCCGAAACCGGCACGCCGGTGTTTGAGGAGCAGCCGTTCGACGCCGCCGAACTGCCGCTGATCGTTGTGATCGTCGACGAGATGGCCGATCTGATGCTGGTCGCCGGCAAGGATATTGAGGCATCGGTACAGCGTCTGGCGCAAATGGCGCGCGCCGCCGGCATCCACATCATCATGGCGACGCAGCGGCCCTCAGTCGACGTCATTACCGGAACGATCAAGGCCAATTTCCCGACCCGCATCAGCTTTCAGGTCACCTCCAAGATCGACAGCCGCACGATCCTCGGCGAGGGCGGCGCCGAGCAGCTCCTGGGGCGCGGCGACATGTTGTACATGGCGGGCGGCGGGCGGTTGACGCGCGTGCACGGCCCGTTTGTCTCCGACGAGGAGGTCGAGCGTGTCGTCTCCTTCCTTAAATCGCGTGCCGAGCCCGACTACATTGATGAGATCACCGAGGATGATGGGCCCGGCAACGCGATCGACCCGTTCGGTGGCGATGAAGAGAACAGTCCCGGCAATGAATTATACGATCAGGCGGTGGCGCTGGTGTGCCGCGAGCGCAAGGCGTCGACCAGCTTTGTTCAGCGTCATTTGCAGATCGGCTATAACCGTGCGGCGCGGCTGATCGAGCGGATGGAAGCGGAAGGCGTGGTCAGCTCTGCTAATCATGTCGGCAAGCGCGAGGTTCTGGCCCGGTCGATTGATTAGGCGGTCGGGTGATCGCGCGGACACGCCACATTGACCTGCGGCGTCATTAGCCTATCTCCGGCACGGGGAGCAGGGAGGCACGAGCATTCGATGGTCTGGTTCTTGCGTCTATTGCGCGCGACCGTTGTCGTGGCGTCCCTTGCCGGCGTGTCGAGCGCCACAAGCCATGCCGCGGAGCCGGTGGCCGCCCCGCTGACCTCGCAGGATACGCTCGTACTGCAGCGTATCGCCGCCTACCTCAATGGCATCCGCACGATGACCGCGCATTTCCAGCAGATCAACAATAACGGCGGTGGCAGTAGCGGTACCGTCTGGGTCGCGCGCCCTGGGCGCATGCGGTTCGAATACGATCCGCCGGTGGCAGTTACGATGCTGGCTGACAGCACCTCGATCTATTACTGGGACAAGCAGCTCAACCAGACCTCGAAGTACGAATTGCGATCGACGCCGGCCTGGTTCTTCCTGCGCGATCCGATCAGCTTCGGCAATGACGTGATTGTGACCCGCTTCGATAATTCCGGCGGTTTGATCCGGGTCACGGTTGTCGAGCGGGCTCAGCCCGACAGCGGCTCACTGACGCTGGTATTCGCGGAAAATCCGGTAAGCCTGCGTCAATGGGTGGTCGTCGATCAGCAGGGCAAGACGACCAACGTCTCCCTATCCAACCTGCAATTCGGAATGGCGCTCGATCCGCGGCTGTTCCAGTATCAGTATTTGTTTTCCGGCAACTATCACTAGCCTCAACAGAGCGAGCCAGATGTCCGGTAGAAACGTCCCCTTCATCGGCATTCCGTGCTGTCTGCGTTCGATCAACGAGCGCATCTTTCATACCGCCAGCGAGAAGTACCCCGAGGCGCTCGTCAAGGCCACCGGCTGCATGCCGATATTGATCCCGTCGATCGGCTCGATGATGGATGTCGATGCGCTGCTCGATCGGCTCGATGGCCTGATCCTCACCGGAAGCCCGTCCAACGTCGAGCCCTATCATTATGGCGGGCCACCAAGCACTGAAGGCACTTTGCACGACCCTGACCGCGACGCCACGACGCTGCCGCTGATCCGCGAGGCGGTCCGCCGCGATATGCCGGTACTGGCGATCTGCCGCGGCATCCAGGAGCTCAACGTGGCGCTAGGGGGCACTCTGCACCAGCGCATCTTCGATATGCCCGAGCGCTTTAACCATCGCCGTCGACAGGGTCCAATGAGCCTCGATGAGCGTTATGGACCCGCGCATACCGTCGCTCTGACGCCTGGCGGCTACTTCGCGCGGTTGGCGGGTTCGGCCGAGATCATGGTGAACTCACTCCACGGGCAGGGAATCGACGTGCCCGCGCCCAAGCTTCAGATCGAGGCGGTTGCACCCGATGGACAGATCGAGGGGGTGAGTTTACCCGGCGCCCGATTTGTGGTCGGCGTGCAATGGCATCCGGAGTACAAGGTCCTGGAAAACCCGTTCTCTTTCAGCCTGTTCCGGTCGTTCGGCGAGGCGTGTGGCGCAACTGCAACGGCAGAATCGATTAATCGCCGAGCAGCCTAAGCAATATTGACAAAGTTCCGAGAGAGTGGATGCGTTTTTGCCGTGGCATCCATGCACGAAATGCAATTCGCATTAGCCGATCCAACACCATCTAAAGCCTAGAAGCGGGGAGAGCCGCAAAAGCTCTCTTGTAAGTCGGCCCCGTCTCCCCTGCGGGTCTGGCTGATCCCCCAAAGCGCTTCTACAAGCAGGCGCCCGGTCTCCCCCCCGACCGGGCGCCGTTTTTGTGTCCGCGTATCCGCGCTATAATCACGGTGGTGACAGCAAATGGGGACTGCGTGAGGCTCATAACGTGGAACATTAATTCCGTCCGGCTCCGGATTGATCTGGTCCGGCGGCTCATCGACGAGCAGCAGCCAGATGTGCTCTGCCTGCAGGAGACCAAGACACCGGATGATCGTTTCCCACTCGCCGAGATTGAGGCGCTGGGTTATCGCCACACCCTCATTCACGGTATGAAAGGGTATAACGGCGTCGCGATACTATCCCGTTTGCCGTTCTCGACCTTCTCGACGCAAAGCTGGTGCACTCGCACCGATTGTCGGCACGGCATCGTCGAACTGCCCGGTGGCATTGAGCTCCATAACATCTATGTGCCGGCTGGTGGCGATATCCCGGACCCACAGCTCAATCCGAAATTCGCCCATAAATTGCAGTTTCTCGACGAGTTGACCGCTTGGTTTGCGGCCGAGCGCAATTCGGGGCGCCCGATGATCGCGGTGGGTGACCTGAACATCGCACCGCTTGAGATGGATGTTTGGTCGCACAAGCAACTTCTCAGCGTCGTCAGCCACACGCCCGTAGAAGTGGCGCGGCTGGGTGCGCTCCAGGCAGCCGGCGGCTTTGTTGATGCCGTGCGCCACTTCGTCCCGCCGGATCAGCGGCTTTACACGTGGTGGAGCTATCGTAACCGCGATTGGGCGGCGAGCGATCGAGGGCGGCGGCTCGACCATGTCTGGGTCACCCCGTCGCTGATCAGCGGGCTGAGCGCCGCAAAGGTGCATCGCGATAGCCGCTTCTGGGACAGGACATCGGATCATGTTCCGGTCATGATCGAGCTTGGCGGCTAAGCCGCGATCAGGCGGTGACGTTCTGTCGGCGGTACATTCGATAGCGACCGGGCGCGACTCCTTGCGGCAAGTCCATTGGCTTCAGGAGAGCGCTGGAGATCTCGGGGTCGGAAACCAGGATTGCTCCCTCGCACAACAGTGGCACGATCAGCGGCGTGAGCTCGGCCGCGAGAACGACATTGCCGGCGGCATCTCCGGTACCGACATCGAAATGCATCAGCGCTACACGACCTTCCAGCCATTCGCCAGCGCTCGCCAATGTCTCGCGCATATCGCCGAGGATCAGGCGGTCGGGCGGCGGTACACAATCCGGGTGCGCGGCAACCCTTCGCTCGCAGACGTAGATATCGCGATCGGGCAGCAGTTCACGCAGGTGGTCGAAGGTGCGGCCGTTACCCAGGCCTAATTCGAGGATATAGCCGGGAATGTCGCGTATGCGGGCGACGGCGCTATTCAGGCAGGCGCGTTGTGCCTCCAGACGGCGGATAAAGCTGTCGAGCCGACTCATTCAGCCGCTGCGCTCGCCGGTTCGATGCCGGCATCGCGCAGGCGCCGCACCTCGGACAAGGCCGAGCGCAACTGGTTATTGGTGAGCTCAAGGCGATGGGCCAGCTCGCGCATGATCGACACCGCGATGTTCGGGAACTCCCGAACCATCCGCATGAACGGGTCTTTCGCAATCCGCAACGTTACCAACCGGCTTTTTGCACGGACCGTCGCAGTACGCGGCACATCGCACAGGATCGCCATCTCGCCGACGATTTCATGCGGCCCGAGCGTCGCGATCGTCATCGGACCGGTCGGCAGCTCTACGATGATGTCAGCCTCGCCTTCGATGATCAGATAGGCCGCGTCGGCCCGGTCGCCCTGACGGAACAGGGTCTTGTCAGCGTCGTAGGCGACACGCTCGCTCATGAAGGTCAGCAGTTTCAGCTTGGCTGGCTCAATATCCGCAAAAAACGGCACGCGCCGCAGCAACTCGTATTCCTGCAACAGGCTCACTGGCTTCCTCCCGTTCCCCTTTTTCGCTTTTATTCAGCTGCCATCAGCAGCGCTGTCAGGGAATCGTTACGATTCAACTCCTCAAAACGCCCCTGTTCCTGAAGTTTCCCACCACTCATGACCATCACGCGATCGAAGTTCCGGGCCAGGCTCGCGCGATGCAGGACCCAGACCATTCCGCGTCCCGCCATTTCCTGCCTCAGCCCGTCCGCGACCTTGGCTTGCGCCTGAGCATCAAGAGCAGAAGTTGCTTCATTAAGTATTAACAGATCGGGCTTTTTCAAAAGGGCGGCCGCAATGGCGACCTGCTGCCGCTGCGCCTGTGATAAGCGCGCACCGCTGGTGCCGACGTTGTATTCAAGCCCGACATCGACGATCGCCGGACGCAAATCCACGGCATCGACGATCTCAGCCAGGAGCTCAGGAATGCGCAGCGGGGCGTCGGCTTCGCCAAACGCGATCCGGCCCATCAGGATGTTGTCTTGCAGCGAGGCTGCGGCGTTGTACCGTTTGGGATCGAAAAACTCGATTTGATCGCTGTACTTCTCGGGCAGGTCGCGGCGGAATACCTGGCGCGCTTCGAGAATGCGCTGCTGCATGGTTTCGTCGAGGAAGTCGAGACGATGCCGCGCCACGATGAGTTTGAGGGGTAGCGATAGCAGCTTATGCTTCTGGTCCTGGCGCAGGGCATCAACACCGCCGCCATCAATAGCCGTCAGAATGGCCGCGAAAATCGGCAGGTCGGGCGCGTTGATAAAACAGAATTGCTCAAAAAACTCATGCTCGGGCGCGAGGCCGCCGAACATCTCGGTCATCATGGCGGCGACCTGGCGGCCGATATTAAGCAGATCGGTCGTCAGGCCGACCTTGTCGAGCACGGATAGGACATAGCTGTTTTCAGCTAGTGCCTCAAAATCGAACACCGGTCCTATGGGGGTTCCAAAGAGCAGGTTTTCGGCGACGCTCGCGTTCGTGTTGTAGCGCTCGACATCGTAGGTCTCGACGAGTTGCGTGATGCCGTCGGTGACTAGCCGTTCCGCGAGGGCCGTACGCGCCCGCAGCAGCCGTTCCGTTAATTCGGGATCGGCCCGAGGGTCGATCCGCCAGCGCAAGCCGAAGCTGTAGACATCATCCTCAAAGTTCAGTTGCCGCAGGATTTCCGCGATCCGCTGCGACAGCGCCTTTGGCGTATCCACCCCCGCTGCGTCGTAGTCGATCCAATCCGCCTGCAGATCGAAATCGATATTGCCGGATCGGCGTGCCTCGTCGATCTGGCGGGCGCGGCGGCGTCCGGTCGCGTCGTCATAGTGCGGCGGCCGCAGGGGCCGGTGCCGCAGCGCCAGCAGCATGTTGTCGCGCAGGCTGCCGGGAAACAGATGCGGGATGGCGCCGGCATAGCCGATCCGCCGTCCAATGACCGGCAGCGCCAGATCGCCGAGGCTGAAGCCGCCGATCATGATGCGCCCGCCGCTTGGTTCGACGAGGCGCGCCAGCACCTGGCCCAATTCCGTTTTACCGCTGCCGCTCTGGCCGATGATCGCGATGTGCTCGTCGAGCGCGGCGGTGAAGCTGACGCCATCGACTGAGCGACTCTGTTCGTCCTCGAACGAGAGATTGCTAACCACGATTTCACCGGTGAGTCGCGGAATGTTCTCCGGCTCCTCCAGCAAGAGCGCCGCGTCGAAAAGGCCAGCGGGTTGAAACTGCTCGACGATCTGCTCGTATTTTATTCTTGAATCTTCTTTTTGCTGATAGAAATCCAGCAACTCTTTCCAGGGCGACGCCATGTCCTTATAGGCAGCGAGGACCGCGACAAGCGCGCCGAATGAAAGGTCTCCGGCTATAACAAGATACCCGCCGATCAGATAAAAGAAGAATGGTGTCAGCTGCGCAATGAAGTTGTTGAGGAACTTCACAAAAAACTTGCGGCGATAGATCTCAAACCGGATATCATAGATCGTGCCCATCAGATGGGCGAAATCCGCCAAGTATAATCGTACCGTGTCATGCGCACGGATCTCGATGATGCCGGCCGCGCTTTCGTGCACCCGGTCAGCCACCTCGCGGATCGTGCGGACCCGCCGTTTACCGAGCGCGTTGACCTTGCGCTGCAACTTGGGGATCACGTATCCCTGCATCGGGTACAACGCTACCGCGGCGGCGCCGAGCACCGGGTCCTGCATGAACATGAAAAGAACGATTGTAATCAGCGTGCCGCCCTGAAAGGCAGGAATGGCGAAAGCATCGCCGATAAAGCCGCCAAGCGACTCGCACTCTGCGGTGATCATCGGGATGATCTGCGCGGTGGATGTCTTCTGAAAGTAATTCAGTGGAAATCGCAACAGCCGCTGATATAGCTGATAGCGAAATCGCCGCAACATGCGTTCGCCAAGCTGACCTTTATACGTATTAATACAATATTTGAATGCGCCGTTGATCAGGACAAGAGCCAGAAAACCCATGCACAAAACGACCAGGTAGGGCACGCGGTCGAAATCAATGCCGAAAATCTGATGGTGCGGCGGCGCGTCGGAGCGGATCGCCTGGTTGACGATCGACTTTGGCAGGCTCAGTGAAAAGTAAAGAAAGGGAAAGGACGCGCAGGTCAGCAGCAGCAATACGATCTGTTGCCGCAGGCTGTGCTTGAGAATAAAGCGATAGATCGTTGGTTCGAGATCGGTGGCCGGTGCCGGTGCTGGCTCGGTCGTAGCGGCAGACCGTCTGTCGCGCAGGCGCAAACGAAAACGCGGCCGCAGCACCTGCTCCGCTGAGATCACGGCGGCCGCCAGTCCCTTCATCGTCGCCAGTCCAGAAAAAAATTCATCTCGCAACGGCGTCGCCCCCATATCATGCCGTGGACGTGGATAGCGCGAGGGGTAACGCGTGGCGCGCGATCACAAACGTATACTCATCTACAGTCATGACACGTTCGGACTCGGCCATTTGCGGCGGTGTCGAGCAATCGCACATTCGCTCGTCGAGGCAGATTCGTCCCTTTCGGTCCTGATTTTGTCGGGATCGCCGATCATCGGCAGCTTCGATTTTCGCTCCCGAGTCGATTTTGTACGCATTCCCGGCGTAATCAAGCTCCGCAATGGTGAGTACGTCTCGCTAAACCTGCATATCGACATCGAGGAGACGCTTGCGATGCGCTCCTCGATCATCCGGCACACCGCCGACATCTTCGATCCCGACATCCTGATCGTCGACAAGGAGCCGTTGGGTTTACGGGGCGAAATGCGGGCGACGCTCGATCTCATGCGCGATCGCGCTACGCCCCTCATCCTCGGGTTGCGGGATGTGATGGACGACCCGAATGCGCTCGAGAACGAGTGGGAGCGAAAGAACGCCGTGCCCGCGTTGAGCGACTATTACAATGAAGTCTGGGTCTACGGATTGCCGCAGATCTGCGATCCGCTTGCCGGCATCGAACTGCCGGCCAGCGTGCGGCGTCGGATGATCTATACCGGTTATCTGCGCCGGCATGTCCCGACGAGTGTCAGCGCCAAGCTCACCGAGATCCCAAGCGGTCCATTCCTACTGGCAACACCGGGTGGTGGCGGCGATGGCGACGGGCTGATCGACTGGGTCCTGTCGGCCTATGAGCATGATCCAGGCGGATTACCGCCAATTCTCATCGTCTTCGGCCCGTTTATGTTGCCCGATCTACAAGCCGGATTCACCGCCCGTGTCGCGCGGCTGCCCAAGGTGCGGGCGATTACCTTTGATGCGCATGTCGAAACCCTGATGGCGCGCGCCACCGGTATTGTCGCCATGGGCGGCTACAATACATTCTGCGAGATCCTGTCCTTCGATAAGCCGGCGCTGATTGTGCCGCGCACCGCGCCACGCCTCGAGCAATTCATCCGGGCTCAGCGCGCCGCCGATCTCGGGCTCGTCGCGGTGCTGACGGACGAGGCGGGACGCGATCCGAGAACCATGGTGGCTGCCTTGATGCAGCTCCGGCAGCAGGCGAAGCCGTCGTCGATTGTCGTGCCGGGGCTGCTGGACGGCATGCCGAACGTCAATCGGCTGGTCCGTAAATGGCTTAATTTCGGGCGCGCCGAACCGGTGCGCGTCGCCGCGGCGCCGGCATGAACGACCCGAGCTCGCGCCGAGTCGCTTTTGTGCTGAAGGGCTATCCGCGTCTGTCCGAAACGTTCATCGCGCAGGAAATACTGGCGCTGGAACAGCGGGGCCTCGATATCGAGATCATCTCGCTGCGGCATCCGACCGACCGAACCCGGCATCCGATCCATGACCAGATCGGCGCGCCGGTCCGGTATCTGCCGGAGTATCTGCGCGATGACCCGCGGCGGGTCTTCGCGGCCTGGCGCCGGGCGCGCCGCCTGCCGGGCTATCGCGCCGCCCGCCGCGCCTGGCTGGCTGATCTGCTGCGCGATCCGACACCCAATCGCGGCCGCCGCTTTGGTCAGGCGCTGGTATTGGCGGCCGAGCTGAGCCCGCGGATCGAGCAGTTGCATGCGCACTTCCTGCACACCCCGGGCTCGGTGACGCGCTACGCCGCTGTAATGCGAGACCTGCCGTGGTCAGTATCGGCCCACGCCAAGGACATCTGGACCACCCCCGCGTGGGAGAAGCGCGGCAAACTCGCCTCGGCTCGGTGGGCGGTGACTTGCACAGCCAGTGGCCACGCGCATCTCGCCGGGCTGGCCGCCACGCCCGGCAGGGTGGGGCTGGCCTACCACGGGCTCGATCTCGATCGTTTCGCCGTCGCCCCGGTCCGACCGGCTGGCCCGGATGGCAGCGACCCGGCGCATCCAGTGATGATCCTGTCGGTCGGTCGAGCGGTCGAAAAGAAGGGCTATGACGATCTGCTCCATGCCCTCAGCCACCTGTCGCCGGAGCTTGCCTGGCGCTGTGTTCATATCGGGGGTGGGGCGCTGTCCGGCCCGCTGAAGCGGCAGGCGACGGCACTCGGCCTTGGCGACAGGATCGAATGGCGCGGGACGCAACCCCAGCCGGCCGTGCTGGAGGCCTACCGGCAGGCCGACCTCTTCGTACTCGCCGCCAAGGTTGGCCGCGACAACGATCAGGACGGGCTGCCCAACGTTCTGATGGAGGCTCAGAGCCAGCGGCTTGCGTGCATCTCGACGACGCTGCCGGGCGTCGCCGAATTGATCGAGCACGGCCAGTCAGGCTGGCTGGTGCCGCCCGCGTCGCCGGCCGAATTGGCGACCGCCATCGCGACTCTGGCAGGCAACCCAGCTTTGCGGGCGCGGCTGGCCGCGGCAGGGGAAGCGCGGATACGCCAGTCATTTGACATGCATGATGGCATCGATAGGCTTGCCGTCATGTTTGGATTGCCGTCACAGCCAACTGTCGCGGTCTTGGACGCGGCCGAATAAACGGCCCGCCGATGCGCATCGCCTTCTACGCGCCGCTCAAACCGCCGGATCATGCCGTCGCGTCCGGGGATCGGCGGGTCGGCCAATTGCTGTTTCGCGCGTTGGAGATGGCGGGGGATCAGCCGTTTATCGCCGCCCGGCTGCGCAGCTTCGATGCGACCGGCGACACCCGGCGGCAGGGGCGGATGGCGCGACTGGCACAGCGGGTCGCGGTCCGGCTGCTGACGCAATGGCAACCCGAACCGCGATTGCGACCTCAGCTCTGGTTCACCTACCACCTCTATCATAAGGCCCCGGATTGGCTCGGACCGACGATCGCCAATGCGCTCGGCATTCCTTATGTCGCGGCGGAAGCGTCATTCGCGCCCAAGCAAGAGGGCGGCCCTTGGGCGCTCGGACACCGCGCCGTCGCCGGCGCCCTGCGTCGCGCCGATGCTGTGATTGGCCTCAACCCGGCGGATCGCGCCTGTGTCACACCGATGCTCCGCGACCCTGCCCGATACCATCCACTCTTGCCATTCCTCGATACCCGCGGTTACGTGGAAAGCCTGATGAGCGGAAGGCCGCCCCGGTTGATCACGGTGGCGATGATGCGTCGGGGCGATAAGCTGACCTCGTACCGGCTGCTCGGGGAGGCGCTGGTGCAACTGCTCGATCTTGAATGGACGCTCGACATCGTTGGCGATGGGCCGGCGTGGGACGACGTCGTGCGGGCGCTGGCTCCGCTCGGCAATCGCGTTACCTATCTCGGCGCCCTCGCGGACACGGCCGTAGCGGCCGCGTTGGGCGGCGCCGACGCGATGGTGTGGCCGGCGATCAACGAAGCCTTCGGGATGGCGCTCCTCGAGGCGCAGGCCAGCGGGTTACCGGTCGTCGCTGGTGAGAGCGGCGGTGTATCTGCCATTGTCGCAAACGGCGAGACCGGGTGGCTGGCATCTCCCGGCGATGGCATCGCCTTGGCCGGCGCCGTGCGGCGGTTGCTGGAAAACCGCGACCTGCGCCTCGCGATGGGGCGAGCGGCGCGGGACAAGACCCTGCGCCTGCATGATCTTGCGAATGCGGGTGAGCGGCTGCGCGACATCATCGACCGCCTCCGCCCCGCGCGGGCAGCCTAATGCCGAGTGTCCTCTTCTACGTGCAATATCTGCTCGGCATTGGCCATTTGCAGCGGTCGTTGCGCATCGCCGATGCACTTGCCGCTGACGGCACCGTCGTGACGCTGGTCAATGGCGGATTTCCCGCGATGCTGCCCCACGATCCGGAAGTTCGTGTGGTGCAACTGCCGCCGGTGCGAGCCCGCGACGCGCGCTTCGAACTGATCGACGGCGACGGGCGTCCGCTCAGCGACGCACTCCGCGAGCAGCGGCGCGTCCGACTGCTGGCGTTATTGGACGAGCGTCGCCCCGACGCGGTGGTAACCGAGGGGTTCCCATTTGCGCGCCGTGCCTTTCGCTTTGAGCTCGACCCCCTTATCGCCGCGGCGCGCAGCGCCACGCCGCGTCCCCGTATCGCCTGCTCGGTGCGCGACATCATCGTGATGCGCGACGATCCGGAGCGGCACCGCGAGATCGTCGACCGCGTGCTTCGCGACTTCGACGCGGTGCTGGTGCACGGCGACGAGCGGTTGATCGCGCTCGACGCCAGTTTCCCCGCGGCGCCGCAGATTGCTGATCGCCTCGTCTATACCGGATATGTCAGCCCCGCCCCCGGCATCGCGCCTCCTACGGACGATATCGGAGCCGATGAGGTGGTGGTCTCGGCTGGCGGCGGCATCGCGGGGTTCGCGCTGATGCAGGCGGCGGTCGCGGCGTGCCGTGGCGGCTGCCTTGCCGATGTGCGATGGCGCCTGCTGGCCGGCACGAACCTGCCGGAGCCGCAACTCGCCGAGCTGCGTGCGAGCGCGCCCGGCCACATGATCGTCGAGCGGTTTCGCGATAATCTTGCCGGCATGCTGCAGCGGTGCCGGGTGTCTGTCAGTCAGGGGGGATACAACACGATCCTCGATGTCCTGGTGGCCGGTGCGCGGGCCGTCGTCGTGCCCTATGCCGCGGAGCGCGAGACCGAGCAGTTGCTGCGGGCGGAACGGCTGGCCGCCCGCGGCCGGATAACCCTGGTGCGCGAGCCCGAGCTGAGCGGCGAGATGCTGGCCGCTGCGATCGATCAGGCTGCGGCGCACAATCCCGAGCCGCTGACGATCGACGTTGATGGCGCGGCGCGTTCGGCCCGGCTGATCCGCGCGCTGATCGCCGCGCCGCATCGTGCTGCCAGGGAATTGGCCGCAACCGTCGAGGCGGGTATGATCACGCGATGAAAATCATGCCGCCTTCGGAAGCGGCAAAAACATGTGGCTGGGCGGATCTCGTCGAGGAACTCGATCGATGGGCAGCGACGGGAAACATCGCCACGTTCTGGTGGCGCGACGACGACGCGGTGCGTCCGACCGCCTCGCTGGCCGACATGTTGCGGCTGGCGGCGGGGACACCGATCGGCTTGGCGGTAATCCCGGCTCTGGCCCAGCCGGAACTGGCCGCGGCTCTGCCGTCGACCGTCACCGTGTTGCAGCACGGCTGGCGGCACGTGAATCACGCAGTGGCCGGCAAGAAGAGCGAATACCCGCCTGGTCGCTCCCCGGTATTGGTCGCGGCGGAAATCGGCGCCGGGATGGCGCTCCAGCGATCCCAGTTCGGGACTCGTGCGTTGCCGATCTTTGTCCCGCCGTGGAACCGCATCGCCGCGGAGTTTCTTCCGCTCCTGCGGGCTTTGGGCCTAACCAAAGTGTCAGGGATGACCTCGCGACAAGTACTCCCCGGAACTGTTAGTTCAGTGATACTGGACGTGCATGTCGATCTGACAGCCTGGAGGCAAGATCGAGGATTCGTGGGCACCGAACCGGCATTGGGCGAAATCGTGCGTCGGCTCGGCGCGGCACGGCAGGCGCAGCATTATGGCGAGCCGCTGGGTATTTTGACGCATCACCTGATCATGGATGACCTGACCCGAGGTTTTCTCGACCGATTGCTGAGCGTCACGCGGCGCCATCCTGGCGTGCTTTGGGCCGCGCCGACCGAGTTGATGGCATGATGTCGGCCGGAGCTATCGCGACCGACGAAGGGCTGGCCGCCACTCGGCATGGGTACCCGGTATCGGCGATGGTCGGCGATTATCTCCGTTCTGCCGCGGGGCTGGTGCCGGTGGCTATCATCCTCGCGGTTGTCCCGGTTGCCACCGTGCCGGCGGTGATCCTCGGCGGCTTTGGTGCGGTGTTCGCGGTGTTCGGTGCGCGCACCGTGGTGCGCCACCAGACGCGTCTTGAGTTGACCGAGACCGGCATCAGGATAACGGGATTGGTGCCCCGGGCGATTTCGTGGGCCGAACTCGAGCGGATGCGGCTCGCGTATTACTCGACACGGCGCGACAAACGCGACGGCTGGATGCAGCTCGAACTGAGCGGTGCTGGCGCAAGGATCAGCATCGACAGCCGTCTTGACGGGTTCGACGAGGTTGTCCGCCGCGCCACCTTCGCCGCGGCCACCCGCAATCTCAACCTTGCCGACGCAACGGCGGCCAATCTCGAAGCGCTCGGTATACGGGTGCCGGGGCAGGGCGAACGCCTTGGAGAGCTGGCGTGACGGACCTGTTGCGGGTCGAGAACCTGCACGTCCGGTTTGCTGCTCCGGGCGGGTTCATCTCGGCGGTGCGCGGCATCAATTTCCGCATCAAGCCGGGTTCGACCGTCGCGCTGGTCGGGGAGTCGGGGTCAGGCAAGTCCGCGGTCAGTCAGAGCATCATGCGCATCCTCCCGCGCGTCGGCGAGATCACCAAGGGAGGAATATGGTTCTGCGATCCCCGCGGTGACGGCAATCCGATCGACCTCACGCGGCTGCCGGCCGATGGTACGCAGATGCGGGCGATCCGCGGCGGCCGCATCTCGATGATCTTCCAGGAGCCGATGAGCTCGCTGTCGCCGCTGCATACGATCGGCGATCAGGTCGGAGAAGCGCTGCAGCTGCACCGCGCCGTCAGTGCCGCGGAGGCCAGGTCGCTGACGATCGAGATGCTGCGGCTTGTCGGGTTTCCCGATCCGCCGCGTGCCTGGCGCAGCTATCCCTTCGAGCTTTCGGGCGGCCTGCGGCAGCGCGCGATGATCGCGATGGCGCTGGTCTGCCGCCCGGCCTTGCTGATCGCCGATGAACCGACCACCGCGCTCGACGTCACCATCCAGGCGCAAATTCTCAAACTGGTTGTCGAATTGCAGGCCGAGCTCGGCATGGCGGTGCTGCTGATCACCCACGATCTCGGCGTCGTCGCCAATGTCGCCGAGGAAATCGTGGTGTTGTATCGCGGCGAGGTCATGGAAAGCGGCGCACTCTGCGACATTTTCGGGCGCGCCGAGCACCCTTATCTCAAGGCATTGCTGCGCGCGGTGCCACATTTCGACATGAAGCCGGGCGAGCGGCTGATGCCGATCCGTGAGATCAAGGCTGGCGACGCGCCGCATTTGATGGCCGCGCGGCAGCCCTGGCCTGCCACCGCCGCGGCCGATCGGCCCCTACTGGAATGCGTCGACCTGCGGAAGAGCTTTGGGCTGCGCAGCGGCTCGATGTTCCGCGGCGGCGGCGGCACCCGCGTCGTTGCGGTCGATGGCGTGACGTTGCGCGTCGCACGCGGCGAGTGTCTCGGGCTGGTGGGGGAGAGCGGTTGCGGCAAGACCACACTCAGCAAGATGCTGATGCGGGCGACGCCGCCCGATGGCGGCACGGTCACATTCAACGATCGCGGCTGCGAGGTCGATGTCCTGGCGCTCGAAGGCGAGGCATTGAAGAAGTTTCGCCGCCATGTGCAGTTCATCTTTCAAGACCCGTTTGGCTCGCTCAATCCGCGGATGACGGTCGAGGACATCATCAGCGAGCCGCTGATCATCCATGATATCGGCGATGTGCGGTCACGCCGCGACATGGTCGCCGAGCTGGTAACGCTGGTGGGCCTCGGTCCGCGCGACCTCCGGCGTTACCCGCACAGCTTTTCCGGCGGACAGCGGCAGCGGATCGGGATCGCCCGGGCACTCGCGTTGCGCCCCGAGCTGGTAATCTGCGACGAGCCGGTCTCCGCGCTCGACGTCTCGATCCAGGCGCAAATCCTCAACCTGCTGATTGATCTGCAGAAAAAGCTCGGTCTGACCTATCTGTTCATCTCGCATAATCTGGCGGTCGTCGATTACATCGCCGATCGGATCGCGGTGATGTGCGCGGGCCGCATCGTCGAGACGGCGCCTCGCGGGGTGTTGTTTCGCCAGCCGGTGCATCCCTACACTCAGGCCTTGCTGGCGGCGATCCCCGTGCCCGACCCGGACCACCCGCTCGATTTCACCCGGTTGATGCAGGGGCGCGCCTCCGATCCATCGGCTTGGCCCGAGCCGTTCCGCCGTATCCCCGGCGCCCCGCCGCAGCTGCTCGAGGTCGAGCCAAAGCACTGGGTCGATGCCACGACGATGCCCCAGTTGCAAACCGCCGACGCGCAGCATCTGGTCGGGACCTGAGGATGCGCCGCGTCGCCGCCTTCCGCTTGCTGTTGTGCCTCGTTGTGCTGTGCGCGACGCCTCGCGCGGGTTGGACGGCGTTGCTGGAAACGCCCGAGCTGGCACCGCTGGTCGCGAGCGGTGCCTTGCCCCCCGTGGCGGAACGCATCCCGCAAGCTCCGGCGCTTGCCGAACTGGAACAGCTGGGCCAGCCGGGCGGCGAACTGCGAATGCTGATGGCCGGTCCCAAGGATACCCGGCTGATGGTTGTCTACGCATATGCGCGGCTGGTCGCTTACACCCCGGCCTTGGCGCTGGTGCCCGATATGCTGGAAAAGGTTGATGTGGAAGGCGACCGCGTCTTCACACTACACCTGCGGGCGGGGCACAAATGGTCGGACGGTAAACCCTTTACCACCGAGGATTTCCGCTATTGGTTCGAGGATGTGATCAACAATCCCGACCTGTCGCCATCGGGTCTGCCGGTGTCGATGCTGCCAAACGGCAATCGGCCCAAATTCACGGTGCTTGACCCGACAACGGTCCGATATAGCTGGGACACGCCCAACCCGCTCTTCCTGCCAGCTCTCGCGGGTCCCGATCCGCTCTTCATTTACCGCCCCGCGCATTACCTCAAGAAATTTCATGAAAAATACGCGGAGCCGGCGAAACTGAAGGAAATGGTCAAGAGCGCCGGAGTCAGAAATTGGGCCGCTTTGCACAACAAAATGGACGGGATGTACCGCAACGACAATCCTGACCTGCCATCGCTCGATCCCTGGGTCCTCAAGACGAGATTGCCGGCAGATCAAATCGTCTTCGAACGCAACCCGTATTACTACCGGGTCGATGGTGCGGGGCATCAGCTCCCTTATATCGATCGCGTCGTCTATTCGATCGCCTCAGCCAAGATCATCCCGGCCAAGACAGGCGCCGGCGAGAGCGACCTGCAGGCGCGATATCTGAGTTTCGACGATTACACCTTCCTCAAGGCCGGCGAGTCGGAGAGTGGCTATAAGGTTGTGCTGTGGCGAACCGGCCCGGGCAGCCAGCTGGCGCTGTATCCCAATCTTAATGTCAGCGATGATGTGTGGCGCGGGCTGTTGCGCGACGTCCGGTTCCGGCGCGCCCTGTCCCTGGCGACCGATCGGCATGAGATCAATCAGGTGATCTATTTCGGGCTCGCAACCGAGGGGCAGAATACGGTCTTGCCGGAGAGCCCGCTTTATCGTCCCGAGTACCGCGCCGCGTGGTCGTCCTATGACACGACCGAAGCCAATCGCCTGCTCGACCTGATCGGCCTGAAGAGAGGAAGCGACGGGTTGCGGCAACTTCCGGATGGGCGGCCGCTCGATATTGTCGTGGAGGATTCCGGGGAGGCTTCCGAAAAGTCCGATGTATTGGAATTGGTCCGCGATTCGTGGGCAAAGGTGGGTATCCGGTTATTTTCGCGGCCGATGCAATTGACCCTATTCCGCCGCCGCGTGTTCTCCGGCGAAACGATCATGTCGCTCGACAAGGGGATTGAGAACGGCCTCGCGACCGCAGACATGTCGCCGTGGGAGTTCGCCCCGACCTCGCAGCAGCAGCTCGAATGGCCGAAATGGGGTGAGTATTTCGAGACCAAGGGTAACGCGGGTGAGACGGTCGACATGCCCTCGGCGATACAATTGCAGCAGCTATATCAACGCTGGCTTGATGCGTCGGACGCCGAGGGACACCTTGAACCATGGCACGAAATGCTGCGCATTTGGGCCGACGAGGTTTATTCGATCGGCTTGATCGCGGGTGTGCAGCAGCCAGTTGTCGTCAATGCGCGCCTGCGTAATGTGCCAGAGGACGGCATCTATAACTGGGACCCCGGCGCGCATTTCGGAATCTATAAGCCGGACGGGTTCTGGTTCGATCGCAGCGGCGGCCCGGCGGCTTCCGCCGAGCTGGTTGACCGACCGCACTGAGCGAGCGGATGCTGCATTCGGTGGCAATGTTCCGACTGGCGCGTCAGAGAACGATCTGATGCTGGGTTATCTCGTGCGGCGCATCCTGATCATGATCCCGACGATGATCGCCATCAGCATCGTCATCTTCACGATCATCCATTTGCCGCCGGGCGACTACTTCTCGACCTACATTGCCGAGTTGCAGAGCCAGGGCGAGAAGGCAAACCTCGCCAAGATTGCCTTTCTCAAGGCTCAATACGGCTTCGATAAACCGCTATGGGAGCAATATCTGTACTGGGTCGTCGGGCTGTTGCACGGCGATATGGGGTATTCCTTCCTCTACGATATGCCAGTCAACAAGGTCGTCGGCGACCGGCTGCTGCTGACCTTCGTGGTTTCGTTTGTCACGATCCTCTTCACCTACGCGGTTGCTTTTCCGATCGGCGTCTATTCAGCCACGCACCAGTACAGCATGGGCGATTACACGCTGACCTTTCTGGGTTTTCTCGGTTTGGCGACGCCGAGTTTCCTGCTGGCGCTGGTGTTGGTGTACCTGGCGCATGTCTATTTCGGAATCTCGGTCGGCGGTCTGATGGACGCGAAATACCTCGACAAGCCGTGGTCCTGGGGCAAGGTCGGTTCGGTCTTCGCGCACATCTGGATCCCGGTGATCGTGATCGGCACGGCGGGAACCGCGGCGATGATCCGGCGCCTCCGCGCCAATCTGCTCGATGAGCTGCAAAAGCAATATGTCGTGACCGCCCGGGCAAAGGGGCTGCATCCGCTCAAGGTCTTGTTCAAGTACCCGCTGCGGCTCGCACTCAACCCGTTTATCTCGGATATCGGGTCGCTTCTGCCGCATGTCATCTCGGGCGCGGCGGTGGTGTCGGTGGTGATGTCGCTGCCGACAACCGGGCCGATGCTGCTCGATGCGTTGCGGGGTCAGGATATGTTCCTCGCCGGCTCCTTCCTGATGTTCATGGCGTTTCTGACGGTGATCGGGGTGTTCCTGTCGGATCTGGCGCTGGCCGCATTCGACCCGCGTATCCGGTTGCATGCGGGGCATGGGGAATGAGCGAGATCGGGCTCGCCGGTCCCGATCAGGCGCGCCTGCCGCCGCGGCGCGGCGACGAGTCGCTGCCGCATTACGTCTCGCCGGCGCCGTTCGATCCTTACGCGACCGATGCTATGACGCCAGCGCAGGAGCGGTTCTACCGTGCCGCGCCGCTGCGCCTGATGTGGTGGCGATTTCGCAGGCATCGCATTGCGGTGGCGTCGGGCGCTCTGTTGTTGGTCTTTTACGCGACGATCTTGTTTTCGGAGATGATCGCGCCCTATGGGCTCGACTCGCGCCATACCGATTTCATCTACGCGCCGCCGCAGCGCGTCCGGATCCTGGCCGACGGCCATATCACCTGGCCCTATGTTGACGGCTTTACCTACCAGCTTGATATGAAGCAGCTTCGTCGTGTCTACACGCCGGACCATCAGAAGCACGAACAAATCCGCTTTTTCTGCCACGCCGACCCATATGTGTTCTGGGGCGTCATTCGCGGCGACGTTCACCTCTTCTGCCCGGCGCAGGGCGGTGAGCTGTTCCTATTGGGAACCGACCGCCTCGGGCGCGACCTGCTATCGCGCATCGTCTATGGTGCACGCATTTCGCTGACGGTGGGTCTGATCGGCGTCACGGTCAGCTTTACCCTCGGCATCATGATCGGCGGCATTGCCGGCTATTACGGCGGCTGGACCGATATGCTGATCCAACGCGGAATTGAGGTCGTCCAATCCTTTCCGCATCTGCCGCTCTGGATGGCGCTATCGGCAATCCTGCCGGTTACCTGGAGCCCCATCCTCGTGTATTTCGGCATCACCATCATTCTCGGGATGATCGAGTGGACCCACCTTGCCCGCGCGGTGCGATCAAAACTACTGGCGCTGCGTGAGGAGGATTTCTGTACCGCGGCAGTGCTGATGGGCGCCCGCCCATCGCGCATCATCGGACGCCATTTGTTACCAAGCTTCATGAGCCACCTGATCGCCTCAGCCACGTTGACAATCCCGGGCATGATCCTCGGAGAGACCGCGCTGTCATTTCTCGGGCTCGGCTTGCGGCCGCCGATCACCAGCTGGGGCGTGCTGTTGAACGAGGCGCAGAATATCAGCGTCGTGGCGCTTTACCCGTGGCTGATGCTGCCGGTGATCCCGGTAATTCTGACCGTGCTGGCGTTTAACTTTCTCGGCGACGGGTTGCGCGACGCCGCCGATCCGTACCACTGAGCAGCTTCCGGCACTACAGTCGCAGGATAAGTCCCTCATGGGCCACGACCGTACCCGGTCGCACCTTAGCCGCTTCCGCCGCGACCGCGTCCATGAATACATCGTCGTGTTCGGGATCGTGGTGAAACAGCACTAGCGTTTTCACCTTGGCGGCATTGGCCAGGCGCACGCCTTCCTGCCACGTCGAATGGCCCCAGTTCTTATGCGCCGGGTACTCTTCGTCGGTGTAGGTGCTGTCGTAGATCATCACGTCCGCCTGATCCACAAGCTGCAGGATATTGCGGTCGAGGGTCCCCGGGACATGCTCGGTATCCGTGATATAGGCCAGCGCCCTGCCGTCATATTCCAGCCGGTAACCAGTGGCACGGTTGGGGTGATTCAGCGAATTCGTCTGCAAGGTGATGCGGTTATGCGGACGCAACGGCTCCCCTGCGTTGAAATCCTGAAATTCCAGCTTGGCGTTGAAAATGCTGATGGGGATCGGAAACAGCGGCGCCGACATCATGCTTCCGAGTACCGCCGCAATATCATTTTCCGGCTTCAGATGGCCGGCCCAGACGCGGATCCGGTTGCGCGGGTCGTAACATGGCGCGAAGAACGGCAGGCCGTGGCAATGATCGAGGTGAGTGTGCGTGTAAAACAGGTCGAATTCGTGCGGGTGGCCGCCTTTCATCAAGGCCTCACCAAGCAGGCGTAAACCCGAACCCCCGTCGAAGATGAATAACTCGCCGCCGGCGCGTACCTCGACGCACGAGGTGTTCCCGCCATAGCGCATGGTCTGCGGACCTGGACAAGCGATGCTGCCCCGCACACCCCAAAACCGAACCGTGAACTCCCGGTCGTCCACCGGCGACTCCCGTGCGTTCTCTACCAACCTCATTAAGTCGGATAGATAGGCAGGACACTCGGTAAAACGTTAGAGGTCTTAGCGACGCAGTCGCTGTCGATTTCGCAGAGCTGCATTTTCGCGTTTACCATAACCGCTCGTTAACCACTTTAGGATTATCACTGGATGCAGCGACAAGCCTAGTAGAGAGCATGTGATGTCCGATACCGATTATTCGAAGGCTGTAGCCGATTTTCTGAGCAAAAAGGGTGTGACCCGCTGCCCGACAGTATGCGTGATACCAACGCGGGCGAGCGTTGGCGAGAACGATCGAGTTGCACTGCGCAGCTATGAGGCGGCTCGCGAAGAGGCCCGGATCGCCAAGCATCGCCACCGCCGCGTCATGCTCATCGCGTCGTAAGCGTTCCGAAGAGCACCAGTGGCGACCAATGTCGCCGGCCTGAGCCCATACCGGCACGCGCGTCCGATCAGAGAGGTAATCTGCCGCGCCCGCGAAACGGACATTCAGCGGCGCGTCAAAGCGCCCTTATCGACTTGCCACACTTCTGAAAACACAACCGTCCCCTCGATATCGACGTAGTCGACACTGAGCTGAGGGCCACGAAAAGTCATGCGGGCGAAGCCGTTATAGCCGATCTTCAGGTTCTCGTCGTTCGGGTACAGCCGGTCATCGACAAACTCTACCTTATATTCCGGATGCCGCGGCTTTGCGGGAGATAACTCCACCGGCATGCCGCCATGGCCGACGCAGCGGCCGAGAGCGCGGATGTTGTCAGGTAACCCCGCCTCTTCGTATATCGCCATGCGATGCTCGTGGCCCCAGAACCACAGCACCGGGTGGCCGATGAATGGCGCCAGCTGCCGTGCCGGAACGTCGAAGCAATCCTCGAAGCGCGATACGTATTGCTGGTGGCTCATCAGGATTATGCCACGCGGGTCGTCCGGCCGCAGCTGAACCTCATCTCGCAGCCATTGCATCAGCGGCTCGGGCAGTCTGGCATCCGGCTTCGAGAAATACTCGATCATTGGCCAGCCGACCGAATTGAAGGCGGTGTCGAGCGCGATGATCCGCCAGTGGTCATTTTCGAGACAGAAGAAGCTGGCATGCTGCCCGACCTGCTTGCCGTCCACACAGAGGCCGAGCTTCGGCAGCATATGGTCGAAATAGGCGTAGCCGAGCGCGTACATCTCATGGTTGCCGTTGAGCGCGAAGGAACCGTGTGATCCCATCGGCCAGGCGCACGGCTCATAGCCGTTTTCTTCGTTGTTGATGCCGAGGAAGTTCTCGCCAACCTCGGTCACGTCGCCGACGAAATAGACGTCGCCGAGATGAATTGTGTAGTGCGGCTGATACCGCTTCATCAGCTGCGCGACCTCGTGCGCCTCGTCGGTGCCCGTCGCCCAATCGCCGGCCAGGGCGATGCGTACCTCGCCGTGATGGCCCTCCAGGCGGTAGATGCCGTTGTCATCGCCGGTTTGGCTGTAATCGAGAAAGGCGTGCCGGTGCCCCAGCCGGTGGACGACATACTCTGTGACCCACTTGGCCTGATGCATTGGTGAAAAGCTGCCGAGCAGCGGGCGCTTGACGATCGTTCCCGCCTTGCGGCGCGGGCTGGATGGCCGCGCCTGCCGCCGCAGATAGGCTTCGGCCGGCGTGCGCGACAGCCGATGCAGGTCAATGAGGTCCTTGCGCGACTTTGAAGATGGCATCACAGGTGTTTTCGGGGTCTTTTCGGCCTGGAGCGCAGAGCGGGACGCCCAGTGGCGGCAGCCGGGTCAAGAAAAAGGGCCGCCTGCCGGCGGCCCAGATATTATCGTCAGCGGCTCGGCTATTCGGCGATGCCCAGGAGTTTCGCCGCAGTGCCGCCAAGTATCGCGATCTTGTCGGCATCGCTCAGCCCGTGCACCGACATGATGTGCTCGACCGGCGCGGTATTCCACGGGAACGGGTAGTCGGTGCCCATCACCACGTTTTCGACGCCCATTTCCGCAATCAGGTGGCGGATGCCTTCATCGGTGAACATGATCGTGTCGGCGATGATCTGGCCGTTGCGCAGGTACTGCGTCGGCTTCAGCTTGGGCGGCGTGCCAACCCGCTCGGGGAACACGCGTAACACCGCATCCGACCGGTTGGCGTAGGAGGCGAGGAAACCGGCGCCGTGAGCGGCGCAGATCTTGAGGCCCGGAAACCGGTCAAGCGTCCCTTCGAAGATCAGGTGAGACAGCGCGATGGTGGTTTCGAGCGGGTTGCCGATCGTGTTGGTCAACAGACCGTTGCCGCCGAGCCGGCCGCTTGGCTCCAATTCGCGGGTGCCCAGCGGATGCATGAAGACTAGCACGCCCAGCTCTTCGCATTTCTGCCAGAATGGGTGGAATTTCGGGTTGGCGAGGTCTTCTCCGGCGCAGCTGCCGGCAACGCCGACCCCTTTGAAGCCGAGATGCTTGACCGCGTGCTCGATCTGCTGCGCGGCGAGGTCGGGGAATTGCAGCGCGGCCGTGGCAAAGCCGACAAACCGGTCGGGATGCCCGGCGCAGAAGCCCGCGAGCTGCTCGTTCTGCACCTTGATCAGCTGTTCGGCGTGATCGCGGTCGGCGCGGTACCAGTAAGGGTTGATGCTGAGCGCCTCGACATCGACACCCGACTTATCCATATGCGCCAGCCGGTCGCCGACATTCGACCATAAAAGACCGGGCGCCTCGAGCGGGTGGTTGATGACCTTGGCGGCATCCGGAACGATGCAGTGCGCGTGCACGTCGATCGTCTTGATCCGCTTGCCGGAGATCACGACCTCCCAGCGCTTGTGCGCATGAGCGTGGCCGTGTGCGTGAGCCGATCCGCCGCCGGCGCTTGCGCTGGCCCCGGCGCTGACGGCCGCCTTGACCGACGAGGTGAATTCGCAATCCGTGAAAACGATGCCGCCTGCGGCGGCCGCGTGTTCTCCACTCATGTCTGATGCTCCCCAGAGCTAGCCGATACCCACGGCTTCCGCCTACTGGCCTTTCCATTGGCTATGCCGGGCGGCCGGGAGCCTACACCGGCGCGACAGCCAGCCCAACAGCAACGAGCAAGATCCTGTTCGGCGGTATTGCATCCCCCGGGTTCGGCTCACCGGGAACCGGCCGACACGCCGAGCTCGCTATTGAAGGCAAGGCGGGCGACACCTGGGCCAATCTGCGTCAGCAAGGACGCGGGCGCCGCGCCTTTTACATAGCGGTCGAGAAACGCGAGCGAATAGGCTGTGATCGCCGGGCGGGTGTCGGCCCGTCCGACACAGGCCCAGGCCAGATGCCCGGCGCCGGCGATATCGACGAAGTATTTCGGCCGCGCCGACAGGGCAAAGGCACCGGCCGGTTTCTCGATCGTCGGTGTAAGCCCGTAATCGAGGCTGCCCCCCTGATACATAACGGGCGCCGACAAGCCGGACAGATCGTGCCGAATTACAAAGGGCAGCGCGTAGGGAGAAAGGGCGAGCACCGCCCTGATCCCGGGGAGGCGCCATGCCGGCCAGGCGCCGCCAAGCCCCAATACCGTGTAGCCGCCCAGCGAATGACCGACGAGACCGATTCGGGTCCAGTCGACTGACGCCGCATAGCTGGAATCGCTTCGTAAAGCGGAGAGCAGGTCGATGATATCGTCGGCGCGGTCGCGATATGTGGCGTCAGTCCACAGATCCGGACGGCGGAACGGACCTTCGGGCGCGCTGAATAGCCGCGCAAAGTGGCCGTCGCAGGTCGCGTCGCGATGATTCGGTGCAACGACGAGGTAGCCGGCAGCAGCAAAAGCCTGCATCAGGAATCGCGACTGTGTCGCGCAGCCATGAAACCCATGCGAGAAAACCAGCAAGGGCAGCGGACCTCGTAGCGCAGCATCGGGGCTCCAGATCGAGACCGCGAGGCCCGCAATATCAGCGCTGCGCTCGCCGGCATGACCGGGAGCGGCGAGGCCTGTTAGCAACATCGCGATCAGCAGAAGACGGGCAATCATGGTGGTCTCCTGACTTGTCGGCGCGATCGTGATGGGGTGCAGGCGAAAATTCGCCAAATAATTGCACTCGAAGGCTCGATTGCGCCCGCTCTGTATTTGCGGTTGTCACAAACCAGACCTACACTGCGGGCATGACAGACGCAGCTCCCCCCCTCCCCCCGCCCGCCAACCCCAAGTTGCGCCGCCTGGCGAATGCGCTACGTGCGCTTTCCATGGACGGCGTGGAAAAAGCCAAATCCGGTCATCCCGGCATGCCAATGGGCATGGCGGATGTCGCGGCGGTGCTGTTCCACGAGTTCATGCGCTTCGATCCGAAGGCGCCGGATTGGCCCGACCGTGACCGCTTCGTCCTGTCCGCCGGTCACGGCTCGATGCTGATCTACAGCCTACTGCATCTGACCGGCTATCCCGACATGACGCTCGACGAGCTCAAGCATTTCCGGCAACTCGGCAGCAAGACAGCAGGGCATCCCGAACGCGGTCTCGCGACCGGTATTGAAGTGACGACTGGCCCACTCGGCCAAGGCATCTCCAACTCGGTCGGCGTGGCGCTCGCCGAACGCATCCTTGCCGCGCAGTTCGGCTCCGATGTGATGGATCATTACACTTACGTGATCGCCGGCGACGGCTGCCTGATGGAAGGCATCAGCCATGAAGCGATCGGGCTTGCCGGGAACCTCAAGCTGAACAAGCTGATAGTGTTCTGGGATAACAACTCGATCACCATCGACGGCTCGACGAGTTTGTCGACGAGGGACAATCAACCCCAGCGGTTTGCCGCGCAGGGTTGGGCCGTGCAGGAGATCGACGGTCAGGACAGCGACCAGATCATCGCCGCGATCAAGAAGGCACATCAGAGCGACAAGCCGAATCTGATCGCCTGTAAAACCACGATCGCCTTTGGCGCGCCGACCAAGGCCGGCACCGCGGGCGCGCACGGCGCACCGCTCGGCGCCGAGGAACTCAAGGGCGCCAAGGAGCGGCTCGGGTGGGAATTCGGCCCGTTCGAGGTGCCCGATGACATCCGCGCCGAATGGCTGGAGCCGGGTAAGAAGGGCGCCGCCCTTCGGGCCGAATGGGAAAAGCGGCTCGACGGAATTGGGGCCGAAAAGAAGGCCGAATTGCTGCGTCGTTTCCGCGGCGACCTGCCGGCCGATTTTGACGAGCAGGTCAACAAGATCATCGCCAATTTCCGCACCACAAACGCAAAGCTGGCGACCCGCCAATCGTCGGGCGCGGTGCTCGACGCACTGGTTCCCGCCGTACCCGAACTGCTCGGCGGCTCGGCCGACCTGACGCCGTCAAACAACACTCGCGCCAAGGGAATGGTCGATATCAAGCCAGGCGAATTCGCCGGCCGCTACGTCCATTACGGCGTGCGCGAGCACGGCATGGCCGCGGCGATGAACGGCCTCGCGGCGCATGGCGGGCTGATCCCGTATGGCGGCACATTCATGTGCTTCACCGATTACTGCCGCCCCTCGATCCGCCTGTCGGGGCTGATGGATTTGCGCGTCGTCTACATCATGACGCACGATTCGATCGGTCTCGGCGAAGACGGCCCGACGCATCAGCCGGTCGAGCACATGGCCGCGCTGCGGGCGATGATCAACGTGCTGGTGTTCCGCCCCGGCGACGCGGTCGAAACCGCCGAATGTTGGGCGATCGCGCTGAAAGACAAGACGGCGCCGTCGATCATGGCGTTGACCCGGCAGGCCCTGCCGCTGATGCGCAACGAGGCGGGCACCGAGAACAAATCGGCTAAGGGCGCCTATGTCCTGGTCGAGGCACAGGGCGAGCGGCAGGTCACACTGATGGCGAGCGGCTCGGAAGTTGCGATCGCTATGGATGCGCTCAACCTCCTGAAGCAGGCGGGTGTGCGCGCCGCGCTGGTCTCGATGCCGTGCTGGGAATTGTTCGAAAAGCAGCCGGAATCGTACCGCAAATCGGTGCTTGGTACGGCGCCGCGGGTCGGTGTCGAGGCGGCCTTGTCGTTCGGCTGGGATCGCTGGCTTGGCGACAAGTCAAAGTTTGTCGGTATGACCGGGTTTGGCGCTTCTGGCCCGATCGAGGACCTCTACCCCCATTTCGGGATAACCGCCGAGAAGGTTGCGGAGGCGGCGCGCTCGCTCATAAGCTGAGGAATCGGGTTATGGGAGCTATGGAATGGCTATTCGAGTAGCGATTAACGGCTTTGGCCGCATCGGCCGCCTCGTCATGCGCGCCGCTTTGGAGCACGCGAGCAAGGAACTCGAGATCGTTGGCATCAACGATCTCGGACCGGTGGCGACCAACGCTCACCTGCTGAAATATGACAGCGTGCACGGCAAATATGCCGGCGATGTCACCTCGGGTGAGAACTGGATCGATGCCGGACAGGGCAAGGTACGCGTTACAGCAGAGCGCGATCCCGCAAAACTGCCGTGGCGCGAACTCGGCGTTGACGTCGCTCTTGAATGCACCGGCATATTCACCAAGCGCGAGGCGGCTGCGAAGCATCTCGAAGCCGGCGCCAAGAAGGTCGTCATCTCGGCGCCGGCCGACGGCGCCGACTTCACCGTCGTACGCGGCGTCAATCATGACGAGCTGAAGGCTGACCATCAGGTCATATCCAACGCATCCTGCACGACCAACTGCCTCGCGCCGGTGGCTTATGTATTGCACAAGGGTATTGGCATCGATCGCGGGTATATGACCACGATTCATTCCTACACAGGCGATCAGAGCCTGCAGGATACCTTGCACAGCGATCTGCGGCGCGCGCGCGCCGCAGCATTGTCCCTGATCCCGACCTCGACCGGCGCTGCGCGCGCGGTCGGGCTGGTACTGCCGGCGTTAAAGGGCAAGCTCGACGGCACAGCGATCCGGGTGCCGACCGCCAATGTGTCGCTGATCGACTTCAAGTTTGACGCGGCGCGCGAGACAACGTCGGACGAAGTCAACGCCTTGATGGTAGACGCCGCGAAGTCAAACCGCTTCGCCGGTATTCTCGGGATCAACAACGCCCCGACCGTCTCGGTCGACTTCAACCATGACCCGCACAGCTCGACCTTTGACGTGACGCAGACGCAGGTGCTCGATAAGAGGTTCGTGCGGGTGCTGTCCTGGTACGACAATGAATGGGGCTTCTCGAACCGCATGGTTGAAGTCGCCGCACAGTTCGGTGGCATGCACTGAGGCGTATGCGCCCGTAATTGTTATTCACCGACTGGCCCATGCCGTCGCGGCGCTGAGTGAAGCGGCGGCAGCGGCGCGGCCGGTGGTGCTGTTGAGTGCGCCCGCCGCCGGCGTGTCTGCCGGTGCGGGTTGGTTTCGCGAGATCATCGAACCCGCGCGCCGAGCTGTGCCGCAGGCACTTGTCACCACACTGCTTGATTGTGGCGATGACACGGGCATGGCGCAGGCGGCCATCCGTGCCGGCGTCGAAGGGGTTGTCTTGACAGGGCGCCCCGAGGTGATGGCGCGTCTCGCTGAGATCGCCGTTCAGAGAGGCGTGAATTTGGTATTCGAACGCCCCGTTGCCACACTGGACCTTGCGTCTCAGTTTTTCGCCTCGCCCGAGGCGCTGCGTGAGTGCTGTGCCATAGCGCTCGCGTCCTAAACAACGTTTTGTTAGAAGATAGTTAGCTTTCAGGCGTTACAACGCCAGCGTGGCGATCAAGGATCAATCGTGAGCCGAATGGAGCGCGACGAGACAAGGCCCAGCACTCGGCTTTATCTGATCACCCCACCGGTGCTCGATCCTGATCGGTTCGCAAACGAGTTGGTCGCGGCACTGGCGGGTGGCGATGTCGCCTGCCTGCAATTGCGCCTTAAGGACACCACCGACGATCTGGTGCGGTACGCGGTGCAGGTACTCCAACCCATCGCGCATGACCATGGCGTCGCGTTCATCATGAACGACCGGCCCGACCTTGCCGCCGAGCTTGATTGTGACGGTGTGCATATTGGCGAGGATGATATGGGCTATGACGATGCCCGGCGCCTGCTCGGTGCTGACCGTATCGTCGGTGTGACCTGCGGCGACAGCCGGCACCGTGCTGTGGTCGCGGCGGAGGCGGGTGCGGACTACGTCGCGTTCGGCGCGTTTTTTCCAAGTGTCACGAAGGCCGCCAAGCATCATCCCAGCCCGGCGGTTCTCGCTGACTGGTCGGAGACAACCGTGGTGCCCTGCGTCGCGATCGGCGGGATCACGCAAGAGAATTGCCGGCCACTGGTGGAGGCGGGGGCCGATTTCCTCGCGGTGATTGCCTCCGTCTGGTCCTATCCGCAAGGCCCGGAAGCGGCCGTGCGCGAATACAATTCAATTTTCGAGCGATATGGGCGGGCGTTCAAGGATGAACATTAACATGGCCGCGCCACAGCAGCGTATTGCACAGACCGCCGACGCGCCCTCCATCGTGGTCATCGATGACGACGTATCGATGCGCAAGGCGCTCGACAACCTGTTCAAATCCGTAGGTTTCGAGGTCGAGTTGTTTGCGTCGCCCCAGGACTTCCTGCAGACCGATCGGGCGGACCGCCCGGGATGCATCGTCCTCGATGTGCGTTTCCCGGGGCGCAGTGGCCTCGATATGCAACGCGACCTGGCCGACGCCGAGGCCCAATTGCCAATCATCTTCATCACCGGCTATGGCGACATCCCGATGTCGGTGCGCGCAATGAAAGCGGGCGCGGTGGAATTTCTGACCAAGCCATTCCGCGACCAGGATCTGCTCGACGCTGTCGGTACCGCCCTCGAGAAAGATCGGGTGCGACGGACGGCGGAGATGAATCTAGCCGAATTGCGCGGCCGCTTCGACACGTTGACGGCGCGCGAGCGACAGGTGCTATCGCTGGTTGTCGCCGGCCGGCTCAATAAGCAGATCGCCGGCGAACTCGGGGTCAGCGAGATGACCGTCAAGATGCATCGTCGCCAGGTAATGCGAAAGATGCAGGCCTCAGGAGTGGCCCAGCTGGTACGCCTCGCCGACCAGCTTACGTCAAGCATGACACACGGGTGAGAACAGCCCCTCAAAGGCGGCGGCCAATCCAAACGATGCGGCCGACAATCGTAATCCGGTCCGCTGCCACGTCATACGGCGTGAACCTGGCATCGGAGCAGCGTACGCGGTAGCTGGGGGGCACCGAGCCCGGGATATATTCGACCCAGCGCGCCGTGAACCCAATACCTTCATCGATGGCGAATATTGCCGGTTCGATCGGTTGCGTCGTGCGACAATCGATCAGTACCTCGTCGTGATCGCACAACTCTGGCGCCATCGCATTCCCCGCCATGATGGCCCAACGGAAATCTCCCGGTTCACCGCGCAGCCCGTCAATGATCTGTTCGCGGCGGAATGCGACTGAGGCAGGGACTGGTGTCCGCGGATCGGCTGCTCGGCCGAGGCATCCGCCCGCGAGCGGCGCTATGCCGACGATCTGCGGTCGGCCAGTGTAAGGAATATTATCCGGTTGCATGAACGCAGCAGGGTTCGCCTCGCTTGTCGGCGGGAACATCTTCGCCGCGTCAGCAGCTTGTCCGATCAATCCGATCAGCCGCTCGACCGGCTCGCCGATTCGGTCGGCGATGGCCCGCAGGCGCGGTGCAGCGGGCATATGTCCCTCGGCGATCTTGCGGATGCAGTCCTCGCCAAGGCCTGCCTGTATTCCGAGTTGCGAGCGGGTTATTCCGATATCGGCGCAGCGAGCATCGATGTATGCGACCAGAGGAGCCAGTTCCGCCCGCTTCTGCTCTCGCCTCGTTGCTTGCACGCAGTCCCATCCTCCGACATCTGAATACGATAGTAATCGGACGCGATCGCGCAAGGATTAGGTACTGCCCGCTATATCTGAGACGGAATATTTTCTGGTTCCGCAAACGACGATGTCATAATATTTTACGGCAGCATTACCCGCCGCTTTGTTCGGCGCGATAAACGTATCGGGTCTCCCTTTCCCTATGATCTGCCGCAACCTGCCGGCTGAACCCTGTCACCCGCGGACATACGTGGTGTGCGGCATTGAGCGTGGCGGCACCTCAATGATTGCCGCGGTGCTGCACAAGCTCGGCATCACGATGGGCGACAACCTTGATGCAACTTTTGAAGACCACGAGCTTGCCAATGCGGCTCGTGATTACATCTCTCTTTCCACCCAGTCGTCGCAGGTTACCCTCAAGCACGCAGTAAAAACTCGAAATCAGCGACACGCTCAATGGGGTTTCAAAATCCCGAATATTTTCTTGAATATTGAAATTATTGAATTTATCCGCGATCCCGTGCTGGTGTTTGTGTTTCGTGACAATATCGCGATCGCCGAGCGTATTGCAGCCTCGACCCGACGCTCGACTGCTGATGCCTTCGATTATGTTGCAAATCTCCAGGGGCGACTTGCAGAGACGTTCGCGCGAACCACTCGACCGTCACTGGCGATCTCCTACGAAAAAGCTGTCGCAAAGCCCGAGGAATTCGTCCGTCATATGGCCGAGACTCTCAGTCTTTCGATGCCCCAGGAAGCACTGCTTGCCGCGGCAGAGGTTGTTCGCCGCACACCCGCCGAGTATCTCGCGGTGGCAGGGCCCGCCGACATTATCGGGCATGTTGAGGGTTTTGATTGTGGCGATCTAGTCGGATGGGCCGTCGATCTAAGCAATGAAACCAGAAGTGTCAGTTTGACGGTCGAGATAGATAGTATACTGATCGCGGAATTCGCCGCGGAGCAGTTGCGCGCGGATTTATGGGTTTACTGTCATGCTAACTTGAAGCACGGATTTCGGTGGCGCGTGCCGAGAACCTACTACGATGATGTGAATCACGCCGTTGTAATCCGTTGTACGAGTTCAGCATCAACGCGTATTGCCAACGCATCGTTTGATCTGCGTATTCCTGAAATATTCGGTAGTCTGGAGGAAATCGTCGATCAAACGTTGCGCGGTTGGCTTTTCTGGTGGAAGGGAAAGACGCAGGATCTTTATGCAACGGTGGAGATCGATGATCATCTGATTGTGCGGGCATCCGCGGATTTTCCACGCGATGATTTAGAACCAATCGGCTTCGGTGGAGCTCAGGGCTTGGCATTTGAGATTCCCCCATACTTGTTCGACGGCAAGACACATCAGGTGAAAATGACCATAGATGGCTGTCAACAATATCACATCAGTGGAAGCCCAAGATTTATAGAGTTCCCGAGCACGTCGGAAATTCAGACTGATAATGAGTAACCGGTCGATGTGAACGCGATGTATTTGTATAGCAGCCTTCTAGACGATGTTACGCGGGGTGGGCCCCTTATTGAACCGATAAGCGCCAGGTTGCCGCATCATCCTGAAGAATGGTGCGGGCAGGGTCTGTTGAGATGGTCGCATCTGAATGGGCTGGGAAGGTAGATGACCGACCCTCAGACTGCGGGGATCGTGGGACATGTCGACGGGTTCGAGGGGACGTATCTCAGCGGCTGGGCGATCGCTCCGCCGCATCTGGAAAGCTGCATCGTCGAGGCTGTCGACGAAGGTGGGCGGGTGCTCGGAACCGGCCGGGCAAATCGCGTCAGGCCAGACCTCCACATTCTCGGTCTTGGCCGGACCGACTTCGCCTTCCGCTTCGCGGTAAAGGTCGAACGGGCCAGTCTGGTCCGGGTCCTGGTAGCCGGGAGTGAGCTTGCGGGCTCTCCGATCGCTGTCGGCCCGGGGATTTGGGATGGTGTTCTGGAGATTACCGCAGGAGCAGCAACCGGCTGGGTGACCGAACGTTGTGTGGCTTCAAAAACCGCGCCGCTCATTGATATCGTCGATGAGCAGGGCGAGCAGGTTGGGCAAGGCCGTGCGGTACTACATGCGCCTGCCGTTGATACGGGTTTCGCGCCGGCGCCTTTTTCGATTCCATTGCCCGATCGTTGCTTTGGTCGCGGCGAAACCCGCTATTTCGGACGCATCAACGGCAATTTGTTCGCCGAAACTTGGGCGACGTTGGGATTGGACGGTTTTCTCGACTTCATCTCTCCGGAACGATGTGCCGGCTGGCTGCTATCGCCTGACGCGCCCGAACGGAACTTCGAAATTGAACTTCGTCTCGATGGCCGGCTACACGCAACGGTGCTGGCTTGCCGGCCACGCGAAGACCTCAAGACGCATTATCCGCGATCGTGGCGCAGCGGTTTCGAGGTAACGCTGAGCTGTGATGAAGTTGCCTCGCAACTCTGCGAGGTGTCGCTGCGGCTTTCGGGATCGAACTCCGAATTGTTCGACGGACCTTTCGTTGTTGCCCGGCGTCCTGGCCTCATAGAAGCGGCACGACGGGTCGCACGACTAGCACATGACGCATCAACGCGGCTCGCTGATTGCGATCGGACTGTTCTCCAGATCGCGTTGCGAGATTTTATCGAAAAACAGCGCCGTAGCTCAGAGCAGCTTGTAATAAAAAGCAATGGCACCGCACCTGCCACCCCTGACATTACGATCATTATCCCGGTCTATCGCGATATCGACGTGACGCGAGATTGTATAGCGAGCGTGTTGCGGTGTCGGAGCTCACGCCACTTGCGTGTTCTTGTGGTAAACGACTGCTCGCCTGACCCGGGCATGAGCGAGATGTTGGCCGCGCTCGAGAAGGAGGATAATTTCAGATTGCTGACTAATAATATCAATAAGGGGTTTATCGGATCGGTAAACCGGGCGCTCGCTGTATTTCCAAACGATGATGTTGTGTTGCTCAATTCCGATACGCGCGTGTTTGCGGGTTGGCTGGATGAAATGGCGGCTATTGCCTGTTCATCGGCCGATATCGGCACCGTAACCGCATTGTCGAATAACGCGACGATCTTCAGCTATCCGCACCCAACAAAGGCGACCGCAACCTTGAAGGACGTGAGCTGGGAGGAGGTGGCGGCCGTAGCGCTGCGCGAAAACGCTGGCAACTATGAGGACGTGCCGACTGGACACGGCTTCTGCCTCTTTATCAAACGTGTCGTACTCGATCGTGTGGGCTATCTCGACGAGCGCTACGGTCGAGGGTATGGCGAGGAAAATCATCTCTGCGCTCTTGCCGCCGATCTGGGTTATCGCAACGTTGCGGCGACCGGTGTTGTTGTCGAACACCGCGAGAGCGTCTCGTTCGGTGGGGAGCGCGTCGCCTTATGGGAGCGCAACCGGCCGCTCCTGGAGGCGGCATTTCCGGAGTACACGCCGCAGATCATGGCGTACGAGCTTCGGGACGAGGTGCGCCGCGGACGTTGGCCGCTCGATCGTTATCGTCTGGCCAAGGCGCACCACGCGGGCCGGGCCTTTGCGCTGATAGTGCGGAACTGGCTTGGCGGCGGTTGCGATACCGCCATTCGTGATCTTCGCGGAACCATTGATCCGCGTTATGCCTTGTTGTCTCTGTCGGCACGAGAGGATGGCTTTGTTGTATTGACGGCTGAAGAGCCTGTTCTGATGGCACTGTTCGCCCCCGGCGACGAAGCTGAACTCATTGCTTTACTGCAGGCCGCCAATGTTCGATTAGTCATCGCGCACCAATTGCTAGGCTTCTCGCCGGCCTTTCTGGAAGCATTTACGCAGTGGGCAGAGACCCGCCCGTCCATCTGCTATCTGCATGATTTCTACGCGCTCTGTCCCCGCGTGACTCTGATCGATGCGACGCAACGCCATTGCGGCTTGCCCGAGATGCCTGTGTGCGAGCGGTGCGTCTTGGCCGGCGGCGCCCATGAGGCCTCGCGGGCGAAAGGGTCAACAGTCGCCGAGCATCGCGCTTTGTTTGGGCGGCTGCTGGGCCGGTTCGGGCGTCTCATCACGCCCTCGGAAAATGCCGCCGGCTATCTGCGGCGCGTGTTCCCGGCACTGGCGATCGACGCAATTCCACATCCGCAAACGCTGTGGCAGTTTCCGGCGACGACGCGCGCGGGTTCGTTTGACGATATCGTGCTGCTCGGCGCGATCGGATCGCACAAGGGTTCAGGAGCCCTGCTCGACATCGCCCGCAATGCCCGCCTCACGCACCCTCATCTGCGCTTTCACGTGATCGGCTATACCAATGTGGATGAGCAGTTAGCCGAACTCACCAATGTATCGGTCTCTGGCGAATACGACCCGGCGGACCTGCCGCGGTTGATCGCGAATACCGAGGCTTGCCTCGCCTTGTTTCTGCACGGGTGGCCCGAGACGTTTTCATATGCCTTATCGGAGGTAGTCGCCGCCGGTCTCATTCCGCTTGTCCCGGACATCGGCGCTCCGGCCGAGCGCGTTCGTAAGGCAGGGTTTGGGGCGGTCTATCCTTTCCCGTTCGACAGCCGCCAGGTGCTCGCGGCAATCGACGCAGTCGCCGCCGGCCAGCAAGCCTTCGACCGCGGCGGACGTGGCCCTCCGGCCTTCGAAACCGCGCGCGAATGCACTAAAACAACACAGGAAGTGATCGGAGCATTGATCAAGCAGTCGCAGGCTCTTCAACCACCTCGATCACCCAAGCTAAGGGTGACCCGTGTCAGCCGGGCGACAGCACAACCCGCTACGCGCGAGTCGCTTTAGTTCGGCAATAAGGCCCAAATTCGATCTTTTGCCCGCGCCGCGCCGCTGTTGCGGCGCGCATAGTAGGAGCGTTGGCCTGTCGAGGCACGCGATATAGGAAACTCGTTAAGCCAAACTAAGAAGCCAAGCGTTAGACTGTGAGTGTCTCGGTTTAAAAGCAGGGTCTCGAAAGCGTACTCGCGGATGCAGGCCGATCCATCGCAGCAAACCTGCCAAGCCATGTCGACAGACAATGGCGAACCCACCGGTCGCGAGCGCCGCCAGTCGGAGCGGACCCTTGTCGCATGGGAACAGAAGCTGGCGACGCTCGGACGCAGCCCAACGCTGCCCGAACTGTTCGCGGCGGTTGATACCGACGAGTGGTCGTATGGGTTTGTGGTCGCGGTCGACCCGATGGTCGAGGTGTCATCATTGCTGGTTTATGGTGCTGATTTCGCGCGGCTGCTCGACATGCCAAAGAAGAACCTGCCGTTTGTCAGGATGTCGCGCCAATTGCCGGCGCGCTACACGGATCTGTTCATGAGAGGCTGCACTCAGGCCTGTCACCAGGAAGCGCCCGAGCGGGTCGAAGGCGAGGTGGAGCGCGAAGACGGCCGTCGCGAACTATTCCGGGCGATCTTCATCCCAGTTGAGCCGGAAGAGAACTCGCCAATGCGCTATGCGTTTGGCACATTCAGCAGTCGTATCGCCGATCCCAGCTAACCGGTTCCAGCCAAGCGCAGCCGGCATTGCTCCCCGCCTTCCGCTGGGCTATGACCCGGCATTGCCCAAGTAACAAGGACACCGAGGCATGCCACAGGCTGGGCCGCTTTCCGGCTATACCATCGTCGACCTCTCGCGCATCCTGGCCGGGCCGTACTGCACGTTATTACTGGCGGAGATGGGCGCGCGGGTGATCAAGGTCGAAGCCCCCGAAACTGGCGACGACGCACGCCAGTACGGGCCCTTCAAAAATGGCAAATCGACTTATTTCGCCTCGGTCAATCGCGGCAAGGAATCGATCGTCCTCGACCTCAAGGCACCGGCCGACCGGGAAATCTTCGAGCGGCTTCTCGACAAGGCTGACGCAGTGGTCGAGAACTTTCGCCCCGGCACAATGGAAAAGCTCGGCTATGGCTGGGAAACGCTGCATCCGCGCTATCCGAGGCTGATTTATGCGGCTGCCTCGGGCTTTGGCCACACCGGCCCATACTCGCATTACCCGTCCTACGACATGGTGGTGCAGGGCCTCGGCGGCATTATGAGCATCACCGGCATCCCGGATGGGCCGCTGGTGCGCGTCGGAACTTCGGTCGGTGATTTGGCGGGCGGGCTCTACACGACCATCGCGCTCAATGCCGCCCTGCTGCACCGCGAGCGCACCGGCGAAGCGACCAAGGTCGATGTCGCGCTGTTCGATTGTCAGCTGGCGCTGCTCGAAAACGCCATCATGCGCTACACCACCACGGGAGAGATTCCGGGGCCGATGGGGGCGCGTCATCCTTCGATCACGCCGTTCGAGGCATTCGAGACGCAGGACGGCCACATCATCATCGCCGCCGGCAATGACGGGTTGTTTGTCAAGACGGCCCAGGCGCTCGGACGCGCCGATCTGGTGGATAACCCGCTGTTCAAGACCAACCCGCTGCGCAATCAGCACCAGCCGGCACTGAAAGCGGAAATCGAGGATGTGTTGCGGGGCGGCACGACCGAGCACTGGATCGCCGTACTGGAAAAGGCGGGCATTCCCTGCGGACCGGTAAACAATGTGGCGCAGGCGCTGGCGCACCCGCAGACCGCGGCGCGCAACATGCTGGTTGATGTGGAGGACCCGGTAACCGGCACCCTTAAACTGGCAGGCAATCCGATGAAGTTCTCGGCGTTCCCCGATCCGCCGACGCGCGAACCGTCCCCCGACCTTGACGCCGACCGCGCCACCATCTTGCGCGAACTGGGCCTATAGCCGCCGCGGCGACGCGCCCTGACGGTCGGCAGGGCGTACGAGCCTGTCCAATGATCCGCTCGCTCCTTGCCGGGACCCTACTACTGCTCGTCCTGGTGTGCGGTGGCGCCTATTTCTACCTCCGCACGTCACTGCCGCAGGTCGACGGCCGCATGTCGGTGCCTGGTCTGCACGGCCCCATCACGATCGCTCGCGACGCCGATGGGGTGCCCCTGATCTCCGGCGCAAGCGACGAGGATGTGTCGTTCGGGCTGGGCTTTGCGCATGCGCAGGACCGTCTGTTTCAGATGGAGATGATGCGGCGTTACGGGGCAGGGCGCCTCTCGGAGGTGCTCGGGCAGGCGACGGTCGGCATCGACAGGCAGATGCGCGTCCTCGCGCTGTATCGGTTTGCAGAACAAGCGGTTGCTCGGCTCTCCCCCGCGGTTCGCCAGGGGCTCGACGCCTATGCCGCGGGGGTCAACGCCTATATCGCGACGCGGGGCGGGCCGCTTGCCGCATGGCCTCCCGAATTCCTGCTGCTGGGCTTTGCCCCGCAGCCCTGGCGACCGGCCGACAGCCTCGTCTGGGGCAAGCTGATGGCGCTCGACCTGGCTGGCAACTACCGCGGCGAACTGTTGCGGGCAAAGCTGCTGCGGGAAATTCCGGCGGATGCGCTCAACTTCATCTACCCGCAATACCCTAAAGGCGCTGTGACGACGCTCGCCGAGCTTAGGGTGTTGTACCGGCAGCTGCCGCTGGATGCCTTGAATAGCGCGGTGCCGGACCGGGTCGGGCCGATCTATGCGTCGAATAATTGGGTTGTGGACGGGGCTCACAGCGAAAGCGGCAAGCCGCTGCTGGCGAACGACCCGCATCTTGGTTTTACCACGCCGCTGATCTGGTATCTGGCGCGGCTGAAAACCCCGGACCATGAGATCGACGGCGCAACCTCGCCCGGAGTGCCGCTGGTCGTGATCGGCCATAACGAGCGCATCGCCTGGGGTTTCACCAATACGGCGAGCGATCTCGAGGATTTGTTTATCGAGAAATTAGACCCGGCCGACCAACACCGGTATCTCGCGCCGGGCGGCAACCTCGCTTTCGAGACACACGATGAGCAGATCGCGGTCAAGGATGCGCCGTCGGTTTCGTTGACGGTGCGCTCGACGCGGCATGGTCCTGTCCTATCGGATGCGCTACCGCCCGGCACCGCGGAAAGCGGTTATGTCATCGCCTTGCAGGCAAGCTATCTTACCCCGGACGATCGCACACCGCAGGCATTGTGGGAGGTCAGTCGCGCCGCCGATTGGGCCGGGTTTCGTGATGCGTTGCATGATTTCATCGGACCACAGCAGAACATAGTCTTTGCCGGACAGGACGGCACGATCGGCTTCATCGCTCCCGGGCACGTCCCGATCCGGAAAAGCGGCGATGGGTGGATGCCGATGCCGGGCTGGACCGGTGAATATGATTGGAGCGGCTTTATTCCGTTCGAGGAACTGCCGCAGGGCACGGCGCCACCTGCCGGTCACTTCGTCAGCGCCAACAACAAGATTGTGCCCGACAGCTACCCTTATTTCCTGTCGCGCGACTGGGATCTGCCAAACCGCGCCGAGCGCATCACCGCGTTATTGCAGGCCACGCCGAAGCAATCGCAGGCTGCCAGCGCAGCAATTCAGGCGGATACCCTGTCGCTGGCGGCGCAGCGCCTGGTACCTCTGATGACGCGCATCAGTGCCAGCGCTGGCCCCAGCGGCGATATGGGCCGCGCCGCGATCGAGCGGCTGCAGCACTGGGACTATCGAATGGACGCGGACAAGGTAGAACCGCTGCTGTTCATCGCCTGGCTAAAGGGCTTTGCGCACGATGTGTTCGCGCAGCATCTTGGGGCGGCTGCCGGTGCCGAGGCGTGGGACCTCAAACCGCTGATGATGCAGGCGGTGCTGACCGACCATCCCGAATGGTGCGGCAGGCCGGAGGTGCACGCCACGTCCTGCGATGCGCTGCTCGTCGCGACGTTGGACCACGCGCTCTCGGAGCTTAGCCGAACCTACGGCAGCGACATGAACCAGTGGCAATGGAGCCGGGCACATATCGCGCAGTTTCCCAACCGCCTGTTCGACCGGGTGCCGATACTGGCCGATATGCTGCATCTAAGCGCCGCAACCCAGGGTGGGTTCGATACGATCAATCGCGGGTCACCCGATGTGCGGGACGCCGCGCATCCTTTCGAGCAGCGGTTCGGCGCGGGTCTGCGCATCATCACCGACATGGCGGCGCCGGGCGGATCGCGGATGATGATCGCGCCAGGACAATCGGGTAATCCGCTGTCGTCGCATTATGCCGATCTATTGCAACGCTGGCGCGCGTTCGATTGGCTGGTGCCGGGGCAGGCTCCAGCCGTCGCGACGTTGACCCTGGAGCCGGCGCCATGAGCGATCTGCCCGTCGGCATCGCGGATGTACGACGCGCCGGGGCGGCGCTTGCCGGCGCTGTGTTGCGCACACCACTGGTCGCGGCACCGGCGCTATCGGACCGCGCCGGGTGTGACGTTTTCCTCAAGCTCGAGACGCTGCAACCCACCGGCTCCTTCAAGGAGCGGGGGGCGCTTAACAAGTTGCTGACCCTGAGTGCGGCCGAGCGTGATATCGGCGTGATTGCCATGTCGGCCGGGAATCACGCTCAGGGCGTGGCTTATCATGCACGCCGGCTTGGTATCCCCGCGACGATCGTGATGCCGCTCGGTACCCCCTTCACCAAGATCGACCGCACGGAGGCGCTTGGTGCCAAGGTCGTGCTCGAAGGGGAGGGGCTGGTCGATGCACGGCGGGCGGCGCAAGCCCTGGCGCAACGGCATGGGTTGGTCTTTGTCCATCCGTATGACGATCCGGCGGTGATCGCCGGGCAAGGGACGATCGCGCTCGAGATGCTCGCCGACCGGCCGGATCTCGACGTGCTGCTGGTTCCGGTTGGCGGCGGTGGCTTGATCTCGGGCATCGCGGTAGCCGCCAAGGCCCTGGCGCCGAAGATCGAGGTGATCGGCGTTCAATCCGCGTTGTACCCGTCAATGCAGCGGTTGCTGCTCGGCGCCGACCCAGGCGAGCCGAGCGATACCGCGACCCTGGCAGAGGGCATCGCGGTCAAGGAGCCCGGGATGCTGACACGCCAGGTCGTCCTCGCGCTGGTCAACGATGTCTGCGTTGTCGACGAGCGGCAGCTCGAAGAAGCCGTGGAGTTGTTGGCGGAAAGCAGCAAATTGGTCGCGGAGGGTGCCGGGGCCGCCGGAGTCGCCGCCTTGCTTGCCGAGCCAGAGCGCTTCCGGGGGCGGCGGGTGGGTATCGTGCTGACCGGCGGCAATATCGATTCACGCCTGCTTGCCTCGCTATTGATGCGCGGGCTGGTGCGGGGGGGCCGCTTTGTCCGCCTGCGCGCCGAATTGCCTGATCTGCCCGGCGTGCTGTCCCGCGTCTCGGGGATCATCGGCGGGCTCGGCGGCAATATTGTCGAGGTGCACCACCAGCGGCTGTTCCACGACACCTCGATCAAGCGCGCCGAACTCGACGTTATGGTCGAGACGCAAAACCGTCGACACGTCGATACGATCATCACGGCGCTGATCGCGGCCGGCTTCCCGACGCGGCTGATGACCGGGATCGAGGCGGAACAAACATAGATATGCTTTGCCGTCAGCCACGCGCGCAACGGTCGATCCGATAATTGTTCCCGTTGATCTTGGCGGGGAACAGCCACACTCCGGTCGATCTTGTGGGGTGACGTTGCCTCTATCGCCGCGCTGCCGTTGCGACGGGTACAATCAGCACGCGGTCGACGCGACGGCCGTCCATCTCGACCACCTCGAACTGAAAATGATCGGCGATGATGCGGTCGGCGACCATCGGCACGCGGTTGAGGCGCGCCATCATATACCCCCCGAGCGTATGAAACTCCGGATCTTCCCCGGTCAGATGGGGGACGCCGAGGATCTGCTTCAACTCGTCGAGCGCCAGCATGCCGTCGACCAGGAAGGTGCCGTCATCGCGCCGGATGACCCGCGAGTCTCCTTCGCCCTGCGGAATATCGCCGACAAGGGCTTCCAGAATGTCAGTGAGGGTCACGAGGCCTTCAAGATCGCCATATTCATCGACGACCATGGCCATCGGCTCCTGGTTCGTCTTGAAGACCTCAAGCGCGCGCAACACAGTAACCGTGTTGGGCAGATAAAGAGGCGACTGCAGCGCCGGCCGCAATTCGAAGGCCTGCCCGTTCAGCGACGCCTTCAGGAGGTCCTTGATCTGCACCACGCCTGTGAGCTGGTGCGTGCCGCCCTGCACCACCGGAAAGCGTGAGAAGGCGCTGTCGCGGATCTGGCGCCGGATCTCCTCTTCCGAATCGTCGAGATTGATGAATTCGATCTGGGTGCGCGGTGTCATGACGGCGCTGACGCGGCGGTCGCCCAGCCGCAATGCCATCTCGACGATCGCGGTCTCGCCGAGCGGGATCTGGCCGGCGGCGGCGCCCTCGCGCAGCATGAAGCCGATTTCCTCGTCGGTGACGGCGGGCATTTCCCCGTGCACCGGAAAGACCCGCAGAATGAGATCCGTCGTCTCGCTGAGCAGCCATTCCAGCGGTGCGGCGACACGTCCGAGGCCGTGCATCAGCACGGCCAATGCCGAGGCGATGCGTTCCGGGTGGGCGAGGGCAATCCGCTTGGGCACCAACTCGCCGAGGATCAGCGAGAAATACGAGATGCCGAGCACAACCACGGCCATGCTGATGGCATGGGCGTAGCGCGCCAGAAAACCACCCTGCTGGACCAGGTAATCCTGCAGACTCTCGCCGAGAGTGGCCTGGCCGAACGTACCCGACAGCACCGCGATGACCGTGATGCCGATCTGCACCGTCGCCAGCAAGCGCGAGGGATCGCCTTTCAGATCGAGTGCCGCCGCGGCGCCGCGGTTACCGGCAGCCGCGCGCGGCTGCAGCCGTGCCGGGCGGGCCGACACGAGGGCGATTTCGGCCATGGCAAAGAAGCCGTTGACGAGGATCAACAGCACCACGACCGCCAGTTGCAGGGTCAGCATGGCAAGCCCCGCGGGCTTCCGGTCATGCCCACCGCCACGGCAGGCATCCAGGGCCTTGAGCCCTGTCGCTTATTCCTGGACCGCCGCCACGGTCTCGGCGCGAGATCGCAGCGGCGGCGACCCGTGATGGAAGGGTATTAGCGCGAGTAGTATTCGACGACCAGATTGGGTTCCATCGTCACCGGATACGGCACATCGGCCAGTTTCGGCGCGCGGATAAAGCGGCCGCGCATCCGATCGTGATCGATCTCGACATAATCCGGCACGTCGCGCTCGCTCGACTGTGTCGCTTCGAGCACCAGCGCCATTTCCTTGGCCTTCTGGCGCAGCTCGATCGTGTCGTCGTCGCGCACCTGGTAGGACGGGATGTTGAGGCGCCGCCCGTTGACCAGCACATGGCCGTGATTGACCAGTTGGCGCGCCGCGAACGGGGTCGGCACCAGCTTCATGCGGTATACCACCGCGTCGAGCCGCCGCTCCAGCAATTCGATCAGGTTTTCGCCGGTATCGCCGCGCCGCCGCACCGCCTCTTCATACAGGCGGCGGAACTGGCGCTCGCCGATATTGGCGTAATAGCCCTTGAGGCGCTGCTTGGCCGAAAGCTGGGTGCCGTAATCCGACGGCTTCTTGCGCCGCTGCCCGTGCTGGCCGGGACCATATTCGCGGCGGTTCAACGGGCTTTTCGACCGACCCCAGAGGTTCAGGCCGAGACGCCGGTTGATCTTGTACTTCGATTCCTCACGCTTGCTCATAAGACTCCAGATCCGACTTCGTATGGTTGTGTCCACGCCGGACGGGCCGGCCGGACCAACTTGTTGTCCCAATAGTGCGATCCGACCGGAAGTTCGGGTGGTCGGGGCCGGGGCGATACCGCCCACATTCTTGGGAAAGGGGCAGCACTATAGTCAGCGCGCCGCCGGAGTCAAATCGGGAGGCCGCGAGCAGCTTCTCCGGTTGACTTTAGCGATGCTATCCTTGGCGGGCCGCGATGCGCCGTTTCAGCCACCTGATGCCCAAGAAGTACACCCACATGGCTGAGCCCCAAAACACACCGGCGATAGGCCATAGCGTGAGGTAGACGGCGAGTTTGCCGATACTCAAGTTACCCTTAAGCAGATCACCGACAATCACGCTTAAAGTGCTCAGCCCGCCAAACAGAAGCACACCTACCTTTAGGACAAATGCCCAGTATCTAGTCTCACCCGCGAAATGCGCGAGGGCAGTGATCCCACGCCTGAGTATCACGGGATCAGCAGTAGCTTGCCGATGGTTTCGCGGTTGCGCAGCGCCTCGAAAGCGCGCTGGGCGTCGGCCATCGGATATTCGGCGTGGTAGTGCACGGTGAGGGCGCCTTCCTCGACCCAACGGAACACGTCGGCGGCGCGGCGGCGCAGTTCTTCGGTCGTGGCGATGTAGCCCATCAGGACGCAGCGGACCAATGATAGCGATTTCGGCGCCATCACGCGGATGTCGAGTGGCGGCACAGGGCCCGAGGTCTCGCCGAACGAGACCATCGTGCCGCGGGTGCACAGCAGGTTAAGCCCCTTGAAAAAGGTCGTGGCGCCGATGCTGTCATAGACCGCGTTGACGCCTTCGCCGTTAGTCAGGCGCATGGTCTCGGCTTCGAAATCGCCGTCGACATAGTTGATCGTCTCGTCGACGCCGGAGGCGCGGGCCGCCCGCGCCTTTGCGGCAGACGACACCGTGCCCAGCACGCGAGCGCCGCGGTTCTTCGAGAGCCGCGCGATCATGCGGCCGACGCCGCCGGCTGCGGCGTGCACCAGCACGGTGTCGCCCGGCTGCACCGGGTGGGCGCTGGTCACCAGGTAATGCGCGCTGATGCCGTTGGCGATCAGCCCGGAGGCGAGGCGCAAATCAAATCCTTCCGGCACCGGCACGACCCGCGCCGCCGGCATCACCGCCAATTCGGCAAAGGCGGCCGGCGCGCCGCGAAAGCACACGGCCTGGCCGACCGTAATATCGCTGACCTCGGCGCCGATCGCGACGACGCGGCCGCCGGCCTCGCCGCCGATCGACATCGGCATCTGCTCCGGCTTGGCATTCTGGGCAGCGACCGTGTCGATATAGTTGATCCCGGCCGCCTCGATCTTGACGAGCACGTCGCCGGGCCCGACCGCCGGTTCCGGTACCTCGACATAGACCAGCCCCTCCGGCCGCACCTGCAACGCCTTCACGCGTGTCTCCCCCAATCCGATCGCGCGACGATAACGCCCGGCGGCGCTTCCGCAAGTAGCAGACGGGCAGGTGCCCGCCTACTTACTGGAAATCAACTCCTTCCGGAGCCGCCCCGATGCCTGGTCGCCTCGACGAAACCCGCCCGTTTCTGCCGGTCAACATCGCCTTGCTGACGGTGTCGGACACCCGCACCGCCGCCGATGACCGCTCCGGCAACACACTGGAAGAATTGATTACCAAAGCGGGGCACAAAATCATCGTGCGCCGCATCGTGCGCGACGACCTGCCGGCCATCACCGAGCAATTGCGCGCCTGGGTCGCCGACGCGCAAATCGATGTCGTGATCTCGACCGGCGGCACCGGCGTCACCGGCCGCGATGTGACGCCCGAGGCGTTCCAAAGCGTCTATGAAAAGGAGATCGCCGGGTTTGGCGAGCTGTTCCGCTGGCTCAGCTTTGCCAAGATCGGCACGTCGACGATCCAGAGCCGCGCCACCGCCGGGGTCGCCGGCGGCACCTACCTGTTCGCCCTGCCGGGCTCGCCGAGCGCCTGCCGCGATGCCTGGGAAGACATTTTGGTGCACCAGCTCGACAACCGCTTCCGCCCCTGCAACTTCGTCGAGCTGATGCCGCGTTTGTTGGAGCACCAGAAATAGCGCGCGCCGGAAGCTCCCTCGCTCCCATTGGGTGAGAAGGTGGCCGGAGCGCAGCGCCGGTCGGTCGAGGGGTTTTTGACACAATTTTTGGTTAGACCGTCGCCCACCAGCCGCTTCGCGGCCGCTCCCCCTCTCCCGCAGTGCGGGAGAGTGTTACAAGCGATATACTGCGGCTGCGAACAGCCACTTGGATGAGGCCATGATCGATTATCGCAGCGACAATACCGGGCGGGCGGCGCCGGAAATCCTCGAGGCGCTGGTAGAGGCGAATAACGGTACCGCGCTCGGCTATGGGGGCGACGAGTGGACGGCGCATCTGCAGGAGCGTTTTTCCGACCTGTTCGAGACTAGCGTGCGGGTCTTTCCGGTGGCGACGGGCACCGCGGCCAACGCGTTGTCGCTGGCGGCGATCTCGCCGCCCTGGGGCGTTGTCTATTGCAGCGAACTCGCGCACATCAACACCTCGGAGGCGAACGCGGCGGGGTTCTTTGGCGGCGGCCTCAAGCTCGCGCCGGTCGCCGGCACTCACGGCCGCATCGATGCCGAAGCGCTGGCACAGACCTTGACGGCGATTCAGCCCGGCCAGTTGCATCGCGGCCAGCCGGCCGCCGTGAACATGACCCAGGCCAGCGACCTCGGGACCGTCTATCGGCTCGATGAGGTGCGGGCCGTCGGCGAGGCGGCGAAATCGCGCAAACTGCATGTGCATATGGATGGCGCGCGCTTCGCCAATGCGCTGGCGCGACTGAATTGCAGCCCGGCCGATATGACCTGGCGCGCGGGTGTCGATATTCTGTCGTTCGGCTGCACCAAAAACGGCGGCGCGCTGTGTGACGCGATCGTCGTGTTCAACCCGGAGCTGGTGGATGGGCTGGCAATCCAGCTGAGGCGTGCCGGGCAGGTGTGGTCGAAGATGCGCTTCGCCTCGGCGCAACTGATGGCGTACATCGAGAATGGCTTATGGCTGCGTTTGGCGCAGTCATCGAACGCCATCGCCGCCCGCATTGCCGAGGGCGTGGGGACGCTACCCGGCGTCCGGCTGCTCGCGCCGGTTGAGGTCAACGAAATCTTCCTCGAAACCACACCTGACATTCTCGACGCGCTGGAACGCGAGGGATTTCTGTTTTATCGGCGCAGCAAGGTGCTCGGTCGCTTTGTCTGCCGCTTCGATACGACCGAGGCAGAGGCGGACGCGTTGATCGCCACGATCCGCAACGCCGCGGCTCCGGCTCGCGCTGCCGAGTAGCTTGCGGTCAAGGGCCGCTTCGGTCTAAGCCCCTCATCTATAAACAGATGATGGGAGCAGAAACGCCGATGCTTGGCTGGTTGCGCGAACTTACCGCCCAAGAGCGGCGTACGATGTGGGGCTGCTTCGGCGGCTGGACGCTCGACGCGTTCGACGTGCAGATGTACAGCTTCGTCATCCCGACGGTTATAGCACTGTGGGGATTGTCGCGCGCCGAAGCCGGATTGATCGGCACCGCGACGCTGCTGATCTCGTCGTTCGGGGGGTGGTTTTCCGGGGCGCTGTCCGACCGCTACGGCCGGGTGCGCATGCTGCAGATCACGATCCTGTGGTACTCGGTCTTCACCTTCTTCTGTGCCTTCGCCCAGAATTTCCAGCAGTTCTTCATTCTGCGCGCGCTCCACGGGCTGGGTTTTGGAGGGGAGTGGGCGGCGGGCGCGGTGCTGATGGGCGAGGTGATCCGCGACAAGTATCGCGGTCGCGGCGTCGGCATCGTGCAGACCGGCTGGGCGGTCGGCTGGGGTGGCTCGGCGCTGGTCTACACGGCGCTTTACTGGTTTCTGCCGGAAGCGGTCGCCTGGCGCTTTCTGTTCGCCGTGGGATTGTTGCCGGCGCTCTTCGTTTTCTGGATACGCGGCCACATCGAGGAGCCCGCGATCTTTGCCGCGA
>JAFAYW010000238.1 GCA_019240125.1 Alphaproteobacteria bacterium | reverse complement strand
ACTTGCGGGCGCAGTCGAGCCTGGGATCTGTTCGGCAGCCCGTGGGTCGACAACCGTGCCGCCCGCAAGCGCCACCGTGTCAGGTGTCGGAAACGTCACCGCCTGGAGGATGCGCAACAATTCCGCTCGCTGCGTGTCTTGCAATGGTCGCCGTCCCTCACAATCCGAGCAGATGGGTCACCGCCTCTTGCGGTTCCTTCAGGATATTGAAGCTCACCTGCAGGAGGCACAGCGCATTGAGCGTCATCTGCGGCGCATATTGTGTGACCTCGTACGACGTCTGGATCATCCGCGCCGCCCCGTATCTGATGCAGCGGATCAGCAACGCTTGCGCAGCGGCATGTTCCATTTCCATCGCTTCGATATATGCGTTCCAGAACGCGCGGATCGAAGGCTGCATGGCTTCGATCGGATAGAGCGCGGTCTCGACGAAGCGCGCCGGCGGCACGTCTCCACTCATACGCATTGAGAGGATCCAGAACGAGATGTAGCCCTGCAGAAATGCGCCGATGTCCCACGCCGGGTCGCCGATATCGGCGATCTCCCAGTCGACGACCTTAATGGCGAGCGCGCCGGTGCCGCTTGCGCGATACGTGACGCAGTTATCCCAGGTGACGTCACCGTGAATGAGACGTTCCACGCGCCAGTCGGCCCGCAATTCGTCCAGCGCATATTGGTAATCCGGATAGCTCTGAACGACCCTGAGGAGCTGCTCGTTCGCTCCGGTCAGCGCACCAAACATGTTGGTGCCCTGACGGTGCGCGGAGAGGATCCATGGCGGCTGTCGCCCGAATACCGCCGCTTCCGGACGTCCCTCCAGCGTGGAAGCCGGGTCGCGATGCAAGGAGCCGAACTGCGTGCCGATACGCTGTGTCAGAGCGGGCGGGAAGTTGTGGTTGCGGCGATGGCAATCGGCCAGCGACTCACCATCCGGCAACAGTTCCGTGACCAGCACGTGGCGCTGCGTGTCATGCAGGCAGTCGCTCGGCACCAGGTCGGCAAGCACAGGGAGTTCAGGCGCGCCGCGCGCCAGCTTGTAGCAAACCGCTTCAGCGCCCAATAACGCGATCGACGGCGGGTTCCAGATTCTGATCTGCTTGACGAAATAGCCCCGCTCAAGCCGGCGTATGATCTTGAAGTTGCGGTTGCGGGCTGTTGCATCCGCGACGATCAGATCGCCATCCACTACCGATTCAAGTGAAAGCAGGCCCTGCGCGACGAGGTAATGGACGACGTTGCTCTTGCTGAGGATCATACTGACGCATCCGCAGAAAAACGCCGCCACGGCGCCTCATACGGTCGGCATACTCAGCGCGCTCGGGCGAAAGTGACGACTTACCGATCCACGGAAAGCCGGATTACATCGTGTGTGTACCCCCGCCACATCCGACGGCTGCGTGCGTATGGCAGATGTGGCCTTGGGCAGTGATCGTGGGAATGGCGAACGCCACTGTGTGATGCCCGCCGCCGCACTGATAGGAATGACACGGATAGCCCTGCCAGGTGATCGTCGGGATGCTGAGCGCTTGTAGCGTCTGGTGCCCGCAGGAAGGGTGGCCCGAATGGCACGCTTGGAAGAGCGACGGGAAGAACGCCTGCGGACCGCCCCCAGCCGGGGCCGCTCCTCCGGTGGCCCCTGGCATAAAGGTCTGCATGATCGCACCTTCGAGGAACGTCCCTCTCGGTCGCGATGACCCTGCAGGGCCGAAAATCAACTGGGCTTCGCGCTTGATCCATACACTCGTGGCAGCAAGGCCATCTTGCGCCGGATTGTCCATGGTGTGGAGGATGGCGTCATCGGGAATCTCGGCGTACGAGGCGAGACTCGCATCGAAGTAGATGCGGGTATGCCCTTCCTCGGATGAGGCGCCGAGGAAGCCTTTCAGCAGCAATGTCTGCGGTGGGTTCTTAGGATCCCTGACAATTCTGGCGACAAAGTCTGCGCCGCCAGCGGGCGATTTCGGTTCGTCCATGATGGCCTCCCTTGTCGAAAAATTATGCCTCAGCGCGCAAAAGTGTCAACGCAATCGCGAAAACGCAGTTTTTCATTCAATCCAACCGTTAGGACGATCGAGCGCTCGCAGATCGATCAGTTGGGCTTACCGTCCAGACCAACGGAACAAGCGTTCCGCCTCGCGGAATTGCCGCCTGTTAAAGGATAGCGCGGGGTTTTCAGCCTCTGGTGTATTGCCGCAGGCCTGCCGTGACTGGTACCCGTTACCGGCCGTCGGGCACCTCGATATCGAGTAGCGGCCCGTATTGCTGTGCCCCGAAAATATCGGCGTCGCCGGGAGACCCGCTCGGCACCATCCGGGCGATCGTGAACTTGATCGCGAGGGCTGGCTCGAACGCGACGTGATCCGTGATACGCGCCGCGTCGATACCAAAGATGCGGCACATCGCGTCCCGAGACAGGACGCCGCTCTCGCGCACCAGCTCGTAGCTGGTGCGGTCCGGAAAGATCACGTCGAAGGTGATCTTGTCGACTCCGGCATTCTTGCTGCGGATGGTCTTGGCGATTTCCGACAGTTTGCGGCCCGCCATTAAACGCCTGCCTCGGTGACAAAGGTCGGGAACAGCTCCAGCGGATGATCGACCCGCATCGTATGGTTGAGCGTCCAGCGATAGGCTGGGCTTGCCGGCATCACCTCGTCCAGCAGAAACGCAACACCGCCGGCAGTTCCCCTGACCTGCGGCAGACGGGCGTAGAACATCTGCCGCGTTGCGATCATCGCGACCTCCTCGGCCATCGCGGCGGTCGGCGCGATCCCTTGCACGACGACCGCGAGCTCGTGCGCCGGCGCGCTCCGCATCGGCTCGCTGGACCCCATGATCGCGTCGCGGCCATAAACCGAAAAATGCACCTGATAGCCGCGTTCGCCAAAGCGTTCCGTGACCTGCCGCCGCGCCCATTGCGTCACCAGATCGATATTGGCGATCGTATACGGGTCGCGCACGCCGACGATGCCGACATAGCGCTCGCCGATTTTGCCAGAGCCTTCGAGCTTCACCCGCAACTCACTCGCCGGGACATAGGTCGGGCCAGTGACGCGCACGGTCCGCTCGTCGTACTGGTCATAGCGGCACTGGCTCATGTCGAGGTGGCCGCCGAGGAAATGCTCGTAAAACGGGTTGGCGCGTTCGTACATCGCATGGCCGGCGACCGATGCGATGGTGCAGCGCTGCTCGGGCAGCATCGCGGTGATCTTGACGTCATCCATCGTGATCTCGCCGAGCACCGACTCCTTTGCGCCATAGGGCTCCGCGCAGAACGAGGCGCATTCGAGAATCTTGCCGTAGAAATAGGCCAGCGCCTCGGGAAATCCCTGGCGGATAGCCGGCGCCGCGAACAGCGCGCAGTCGCTGCTGCGGCCCCCGACGATCACATCGGCGTGCTGATCCAGCAACTTGATGTAGGGGTGTACCCCGGCAACAGCAACAACCCGCTGGGTCGCATCCACCGTGGCGGCGTCCAGCGCCGGCCGACCGTCGAGCCCGGCTACCACCTCGCCACCGGCGAGCCGGCGGCGCAGCAACCCGGTCTCGACCTCGGAATAGAAATAGCCGACACGGAATTTCGACAGCTGGTGCTTGCGGGCAAGCTCCTTGATGATCCCGACAAACAGGTCTACCCGGCTATTGGTGCCGGTATCCCCCGCCGAGCCAACGATCATCGGCACACCGAGGCGGCGCGATGCGAGCAGCATCGTTTCGAGATCGTCGGTCTGCCATTGCAGCGGGCTCGATGAGGTGTCCGATCCGAGCGGCACCGGTCCCACGTCGCACGAGCCGGAATCGGCGCATATCAGATCAGGTTCGCTGTTGCAGCCGATACGAAAGCTCCCGGCTTTGATCGGGGCAAAGCCGAGATGCCCGTTCGGACATACGATTCTGAGCGTGTGATTGGCTGAACGGCCGTGTTGGATAGACGGGGGCATCCCGGCCTTTTAACAGATTCCGCGCAGGTCCGCATTCGCTGGCCTGCCGCCGACCCTCGCGCGGTTTGGACTCACTTTGCGGGTGGGCGGTGCCTCGCCTGCCAGTCGGCGGCGCGGGGGTGTGGCAGGCCGAGATTGTCGCGCAGGGTGGGGCCTTCGTAATCCTTATGAAACAGGCCGCGGCGCTGCAGTTCCGGCACCAGCAGGCGCACTACCTCGTCATAGGCGCCGGGCATGCTGGTCGCCGCCAGGACAAACCCGTCGCAGGCCGGGGCGGTAAACCATTCCTCCATCTCGTCGGCGACCTGTTTCGGGTTGCCGACAAACATGTG
>JAFAYW010000181.1 GCA_019240125.1 Alphaproteobacteria bacterium | reverse complement strand
AATTACGCTGGTCGGCTTCAGCTTGTTGCGCCGCCCGGTTAGCGCATCCCGCCAGCACTAAGGTGATGGCTAAGGCCTGTAGTCCCGCTCGCCATGTTTGCATTCAGGCATCCTTTTATTCTCCTGATGAAGGCTTGCCATACTTGGCCGCGGTTTTCACGTCACCAGTTGACAGTCTTTGCGATGGCGTAGGCCGTCATATCCGCGTTGTCGCGCGCGAGCGCCGCGATCGTCGGCCAGCCGAGTCGCGTATCCTTGGCACGGGCAACGATCGCCGCCGGGTCCGCTATGGGATTTCCACTTCGGCCGTGATCGCAGCAGGTCGACGGTAGTCTCAACATCCGATCGGGTTGAAGGGTCTCACGCGAGATGCGCTCGGCGCCGTAGAGGCCAGGGCTGGAAGAGCGAGGAACCGGGCAGCATATACGAGGACCCCCTTCGTTATCGAGCTACACTGAGGGAATTGGAATGCCGCCGTGCTCGATGCCATAGTAGGCGTCGATGCTGCCCCTGTAATTGCGGTCAGACCAATTCGGCGCCGCCGCCGGGGTGTAGCTCGGTGCGCCCTCTAGCTGCCGGCGATCGAGATTGACGACATAGCCGCCCATAGCGTGATCGTATCTAAGCAGGCTCCAAGGCAGCGGATGGTAGCTCTCGCATATGCGGAGAAAGCCGCCAAAAGACATCACAGCGTAGTCGACCTTCCCGGAGTGCTTGTCGAGCATGAGGTTATAAAATCGACCCGAACTTTTGCTTCCGTAGAAACTGAGCCCTGCATTGAACTCTCCTGTGGCTAGTAGCCCGATAACGGCCCGCCTTTAGGGGGTTCCTTAAGACTCATCCCGCTATAATGAACGGTGATGACTTACCAATTACCGGATCGACCCGGCCTTAAGTGCGGCACTTGCATATTGGCTCAGGAAAAGAGGCGGCCGGGCTTTGCCGTGCAAATCGGACATCAACATGGTCGAGATACCGCCTTATCGGGCGACATGCGCCGCCGGCCGATGTTTTTCCAACGCTCATAGGTCGAACGCCAGAAGATCAGCGAGCGCACCAAGGCCGGGCTCGCGCGGGTCACGGGCCGCTCGTCCTCTCGTGTCGCCAGCCGTCACGGCGCCGAGCGCATCTCGCGTGAGACTTGGTGGACGGTGCCGTTGCCGACGTGAAAGTCCCGCGCAACGCTTCGGATGCCCCGGCCGGCCGCCAGCGCCGCCCGTATGGCCGCGATCTTGTCGGCGGGCACCGATGGCCGCCCGATCGCTTTCCCGCTCCTGGTACCCTGCGTGCGCGCCTTTGCAATGCCGCTTCGAACGCGCTCAACAATGATGCTTCGCTCGAACTCAGCGAACACGCCGAGCATTTGAAACATCGCCCGACCCGCGGGCGTGCTGGTATCGAGCCCTTGCCGATCAAGGTATAGGTCCACACCGGCGCCATGCATTTCGCCGAGAAAGGCGACCAGGTCCTGTAGCGAGCGCCCGAGGCGATCCACCGACCATGCGGCGACAAGATCGAACTCGCGTCGCACCACTGCCTTGCAAAGGCGATCGAAGGCGGGCCGCTTGTCGCGCCCCTTGGCCCCACTGATCCCGTCGTCGACAAACTCGCCGACGATGCGCCAGCCGCGCCGCTCTGCGGCAGCGGTCAAATCACGCCGCTGCATCTCAATATCCTGTTCTCCGCTCGATACCCGCATGTACAGCGCAACTGACTTGGCCATGGGTTTGATCCGTTCGAAAAGGTGAAGTCTGGGGACACTGGGAATTGGCTCTCGGAATTGGCGGATTTCCTTGCTTACCGAGAGCCAATCTCAGTGAGGGTTTTGGGACAGGTTAGAGCGAGGTCGTCCCATCACTGTCAGCGAGGCGCTCCCGCCTCCAGCGCGGTCCGAACGGGAGCTCTTCCTCGTCCTGGTCAGGCACTCTGTGGTCGGCAGCATGGCTGGCGGCAAGCTCGCTGATTTCTTGCCAGTAGGCGGCCGGATCATAGTCTCGTTTGGCCTGAACAAGTGGCTCGTCCAAACCAAACAACCCCTCTATCTCGCGCAAGATGTCAATGCGTGTGGCCATCTAAGTAACCCGTTCTATAGAAGTCAGAGTCAATGCCGGCGTCGATAGTTAATCGGCATGACATGGGAATAAGTCAAGACGTCTGATCCGATAATTTACTTAACACGTCGAGCACCAGTATTTTACAGACGGTCACAAGTACCGGGGTGGGTGTGCCGGCCCCCCATTTTAACTTTCGCGCGCCCGAATGCCGGTCTTCCAAATGACGCGCGCAAGGTTTTTGCCATGAGTGATAACCGCGTTACACCAGGGAAAATTAATTTCGAGGACGAAGCAGGACAAACAGGACTGATCAACACTAATGAACACTGGTGAATACAAGTAAACACGGTTAATACTGACCGCCACGCGAGACTGTTCTTGATTAGCTGCGATCTATCCTCTACATTAATAGGCATACAACGTTTTGCTTGCCGAGCATTTGCATGTCCGACCTGCCGCGCCTCGTTTCTGTTTCATTAGCTTCCAGAATTTCGGGGGTGTCTCGCGAGACGTTTGTGCGCCGTTACCTAAAACTGGTTGACGTTGAGAGGAGCCCCGGGGGCCGCGCGCGAGTGGTGCTGGCCTCGATTGAACCAATGGTGGAGACACTGTTCGGTCGCACAGTCACTCCCGCCGCGTATCTGGAAGCAGACCGAAAGCTCGATGCGGCCCGCCGCCGGCAATCGGCCTACCGAAATCGTCTGAGGGGTCAGAGCCAAGGAGAGGCCTATGACCCCGGCCAGTCGAGTTGACCAGATGATCGATCAATTGGTGGCCACCCAGGCCCGGCTTGATGCCGTCAGGAAGATGACGGCCGGCCTGACGGACTATCGAAGTGTCGTCGGCGACAACCGGCCGCGGGCAAGTTGGTCAGACATAGAGACGATTATCAGTTTTCTCGATGGCCAAGCGGTTCAGCTGACGAGGTGCATTGCGCGGGAGATTGGCTGCCATGTCTGACCAACTTCCGCAGAGCTCAGCGCCAACCCGGCCGCCTGCCCCAGCAGTGAAGCGCCATCCGGTCACCTGGAGTGAAGCTCTTGTGCCACTCTTTGCCACGGCGCCATCCACCAACACGAGACACTGACCCCAATGCTGGCATTTCTCTCCAAATTCAGGACTACAAAGATGGCGGACATTGAAACATTGCGAGGTAGGCTTGCTGCCGCGGAAGCTGGCCGGGATGCGGCCAAAGAGGCGCTTGCGGATGCAGCATACGAGGGCGCCCTGGCCGAAGACGACACGCTCGGCCAAGCCGCACTGGCGGAGCTTGAGCGGGCCGAACAACGTGTCGCCCTGGCCGAGATGGCAGTTGCGAAGCAAGAGGAGATCGACCGGCAGGAGCGGGCAAGACACCTTGCTGACGCGCGCAAGGCGCAAAATCGCGCGATCCGAGGCCGGATCAACACCCTGTTGA
>JAFAYW010000088.1 GCA_019240125.1 Alphaproteobacteria bacterium | reverse complement strand
CTCCGGAACAAAACAAGAATATAACCCGGTCATCCGCTAGCGCAAGCCGGCGACGGGGAAGACCGAGCGGAAGTCGAGGTCGTAGCCGAAGGCGCGCGGACCGACATGCTCGAGACCTTTGGCGGTCAGGAAGATGGAGGGTGCCGGCAATGCGATCACCGTCACGCGCATGCCGTAGCGGATCGTCTCCGTGCCGAATGCATTGCCGGAAATCGTGTCGAGGACGCAGACCAGGTCGGGCGACATCGCCACTGGCGCGCCGTCGCGCCAGGCGACGACCCACTCGTTCTGAAAGGCAAGTTCGAGCCGCGACCCGCGATCCTCATCGAGACCTTCCACGATGCAGCGGCCACGCAGGAAGCCCTCGGTGGCACGCCGCGCGACATCGACGACTTTGCCGCGGAACAAGCGCTTACCCGCGGTCTCTTCGAGGATCGCGGCGATCGGGTCTTCGTGGCGGCGTTGCGCATCGCGGACGCGGCGGCCGATGCCGATCGCCTTGGTGACCGTGAAATGGATGCCCCATTCCTTGACCTCGGCGCCGGTGCGCGGGGCTTTACAGGTCGAGGCGATCGACCCCATCTCGACGCAGACTTTGCGGCTGGCCCGCTCCATCCATTTCCAGTTCGGCACCTTGGTAACGACGGCCTCGATGCCGCGCGGATCGTAGAGGGCGCAGGGATAGGGCCTGAGATCGCCGACCGCGACGCTGGTCATCTGCGCCTCGGGATAGGCGCGGCCCATCGTGTCGGCATCGACGACCGGCAGGCCGAGATGCGCCGCCGCCATCAGCGGCTGGATCGAATTATTGCCGCCGATCTCCAGTGACATGACGGCGCGGAACCTGATCTGCGACGTCTCCTCCTGGAGTTGCACGGCGCGGGCGATGTTGCGGCTATCGGCCAAGCGCTCCTGCCCGACCAGCGGCGCGCCCATGTTTGAGACGATCGCGACCCAATCATCATCGGCGAGGTCGAACGGCGACATCAGTTCGACCTGGTGCCCCTCGGCATAGAGCCGGCGCATGTTGAGCAGACCGAGATAGGGACTGCCACCGCCGCCGGTGCCGAGCACCCAGGCGCCAATGGCGAGGCTTTCGATGTCGTCGATGGTGATCGGCGTGTCTGGCATATTTAGCCGCCGAGCAACTCGCCGACTGCCTTGGCGGCCACCGCATTCGACAGGATGACCGGCAGATCGATTTCTGCCAGGGCGTCGCGGTGCCGTTCGGTAAAGCCGATGCAGTCGAGCAGAACAGCCGCGGCACCACCGCGTTGCAACTCACGCGCGGCCGACAGCATCCGCTCTGGCCCATCGCTGTAGGGGCTCGCGGTGGCGAAGATCGGCGGCCGATCAAGCGTGTGCCACTTGCCGTGCTCGGATTCGATCTGCGAGGCAATCGGCACGATGATGCCGAGCTGGCGGTGTTCGATCAGCCCGGCGACCATCGGTGGGATGATGTGATCGGGCTCGATCAGCCAGGCGCGGCGGCAGGTCAGTCCCTCGAAAGTGCCGGTGCACAAGATGAGGATGGCGTCGCAGCCATCGTTTTCGAGGAGCGCAAGGCCGCGCTGCACGCCATCGCGCATGCGCTCGCGCGACAGCTCGACGACGGTGCCGTCTTTCAGGCGCGTCACCAGCGCCGCCTCTCCGGCCTGCGCCTTGTAGCGCGCCTCGATCTCGGCATGGGGCAGACCGTCAAGCACGCCGCGGTGCACCCGCCGCACCCGCGCCGCTACATGCCGGTCGATGATCGGCACGACATCCGGCCGCGGCGCCTGACCGATGGTCAAGGTTCCGAGAGTTCGTTCGCGCATGACACCCCACTCCCCTCTTGCGCCGCCTTATTTCCCCCCGGGTATGGTCTTGATCACCGAGTCGAAAAAGCCGAACAGTGCGTCGCCGCCGATAAAGCCCGCGGCGAGGACCTCCATAGGCCCCTTGGCCTCAGCGCCCTTCAATTTTAACCAGACAACGCGGATCGCAATACCGACAAGCACCGCCCACCCCGCCAGCGGGTTCGGGATCAGCAGGCCGGTCGCGATCATTATACCGAGCTGGCGTGACGGGCCGCCAAGCAATTGCAGAACAGCGCCGGGGATTGCCCAGATCAGCAACGCCTTCGCAACCTCAGCGGTTGCGCCGGCCTTGATCGTCGCGACATAGACCCGATCGACCGGCGGCACCAGATCGTGCGCGAAATAGTGCGGGTAAACCAGCCAGACGGTCGGGATCGCGATCACAAAGGCGATCACAGCCGCGTAAAGCTGCTGTCGCCTGCCGTCGAGCTCGAAGGCGCGGTCGGCGCCCTGCCCGCGCAGCAGGAAGCCGGCTTTCAGATCGTAGCCCATATCGGCAAAGGCCGGACCGGTGGAGGCGCTGAAGCCGACCAAGAGGCCCAGCGCGATCGGCGGAAACCCCAGCAGTATTCCCACGATCAACGTGATCAGGGCCACGGCAAACGCCGGAAACCAGCCGGAATGCATCGCCGAGATACCGACGATCAGCTCGTGCACAAACGCCGCCAGCGCGGCGTAAACCACAAACGCGACGAGGACGGGCACGGACAGACTTGCCATGAGCCCACCGAGGAGCGCGATCAACGCGGCGATCGCGAGAAAGCCGAGTCCGCCCAGCCCCAGGGCGCGTCGCATCTGCGCGTCATGGTCGCGCCCAGCATCAGCAGAGGCATCCGCAGAGGCATCAGCAGCGGCATGGCCGCCAGCGCTTCTTCGCAGGATCAGTAACCCGACCTGCACCAGCGCGACGAGGCCGGCGCCGACCATGAAGCCATGCGGTACGTAGAGCTTGGCGATGTCGATCCCGGCGACCGGCAATGCATAGCCGCGCACCAGCAGGCCGATACCGAACATCGTCAACGCCCAGACATTGCCGATAAAGGCAACGCCAAAGGCTGACATCGGGATCTTGAACCAGCTTCCGGCCACCCCGATCAGCAGTCCGGCGCCGAGTAGCGTGGCGCGCCGGCCGCCCGCGTCGCCGGCGCGGATTGCCTCGGCCGCGGCGATGCCTGGCGGCCACGTCCCGGTCGCCGGAAAGACACGGGTATCGAACATGCGGTACAGCATATATCCGTCGAGCAGCATCGACAGCGCGACGCCCGCCAGCATCGGCAACACCAGATCGCCACGACCCAGCAGGTACGGTATCCCGATCGGCAACAGCAGACCGTTGGCGGCGCCAAACGTCGCCGCCGAAATCGCGCTCTGCGCCAGGTTCTGCACGTGCACCGAGCGATAGCACGCGAACAGCGTGAGCGGCACCCGCGCCAGGATCATCGCGGCTAACGCGCCGATGATCGACGTATTCGGGGTGACGCCGAGCTGGACGATCAGCTGAACGCCGATGATTGCGCCGAACACCGATAGCAGGGCAATCAGAATAAAAGTCGACGGTGCGAAGCTGCGGGGGTGGGTCGCGACATCCTCCGCGAGCTCAGTGGCCGGGTCGTGCTGCAATGCTTCGCTCATCCGGCCCCTCGCGCGATCTTGCGGTGCTGTGCCTGTGGTACCGGCACAACGCAAGAATTCAGCCAGGAAGACCGGCGCAGCGATCAGTCCCGCGCGCGGCGCCGAGGCGCCGTGGTGCGGCTACTCTCGGTCGGTCGGCCCGGGATCCTGGCCGACGGCGAGCTCGTCATAAATTTCGGCGATCGCCAGCAGGCGCTCGATTACCGATTTGTCACCGAGCGCCTCGGCATAGCGGCGCGCTCGCGCCGCCTCCTCCCGAAACAGGTCGGCGTGATTGGTGAGCGCAGCGTTTTGTGTGGGATTGTTCATACAGGATCAACGGTCGGTAACCCGAGGTTGATCCACTCGATCCAAACGCCTTAACCGGCGGCCAGCTTTCGGTGAACCTGATTGCCGCTGAGCACGCTGGCGACAGTCGCCGCCAATTCGTGCTGACGATACGGTTTCGACAAGCGCGGCAGAGCGATATCGGCCTGCGCCGGTAATTCGGCATAGCCGGTGGCGATCACCACCGGAATGCTGGGGAATTGATGGCGGATACGCAGTGCCAGTTCGGCGCCGGTCATGCCTGGCATCGCGTGGTCCGTAATCACCAGATCGACCGCCAGGTTGCCGGTCAGCAGTTTGAGCGCGGCATCGGCCGACGCCACCTCGGTTGCGATGTGCCCCAGATCCTCGAGCATCGCCACTGTACCGGAAGCGACGATCGGGTCGTCATCGACCACCAGCACACGGTACGAGCGCATCGGCCCCAGATCCGGCGCCGGCGTCGCCGCGACAGGCTCGCGTTCTGCGGCGGCGGACACGGGCAGCCAAAGCTCAACTGTGGTTCCGGCGCCGACGAGGCTGGTGACGCGCATGGCGCCGCCCGACTGCGCGACCAGCCCGTCGACCATCGACAGGCCGAGGCCGGTGCCACGCCCGGCACCCTTGGTCGTGAAGAACGGCTCGGTCGCGCGTTTCAGCGTCTCCGCATCCATCCCATGGCCGGTATCGCTTTCGGCGATGCAGAGATAATCGCCGGCCGCGAGGCCGGGAACCTCATTCGCCGCGACGCTCTCGCGATGCGCCGAAATCGTCAACTTGCCGCCGAGCGGCATCGCATCCCGGGCATTGAGCGCGAGGTTGAGCAATGCCAGTTCGAGCTGGTTCGGATCGACCCGGGTCAGCGGTACGTCGGGGGCGAAATCGGTGGCGATCTCGATCCCGGGTCCGAGCGAGCGGCGCAGCATCTCCGCCATGTTTTCGACGAGGGCCGGCACCGCCACGGTTTCCGGCTTCAATTCCTGTCGCCGGGCAAAGGCGAGCATGCGCTTCGTCAATGTCGCGCCGCGCTCGGCGCCCTGGATCGCGCCATCGATCAGCCGACGCGCGCGCGGGTCGTCCTCAGGTAATCGCTTGCGCAGAAGATCGAGATTGCCGAGCACCGCCATCAGAAGATTGTTGAAGTCGTGCGCCACACCGCCGGTCAGCTGGCCGAGGCTCTCGACCTTTTTCATCTCATGGACCTGTGCCAGTGCCGCCTCGCGCTCGCGGGTGCGCTCCTCGACACGCCGCTCCAGGTCGGCATTGGCCTCCGCCAGTTCGGCGGTCCGCGCGGCGACCCGACGCTCGAGTTCGGCGTTCAGCGTCTCAAGCTGCCGCGTCTTGCGGAACAACTCGGCGAACACCCGCACCTTGGCGCGCAACAGGTCGGGAATGACCGGCACCGGCACGTAATCGACGGCGCCCGCCGCATAGCCCCGGATCAGATCGAGATCGGTCACCTGGATCGCCGACACGAAGATGATCGCGATCTTCTGGAAACGCGGGTGCTCGCGGATCATCGCCGCGAGCTCGAAGCCATCGAGGTCCGGCATGCAGACATCGACAAGGATGATCGCGACATCGTTCTTGAGCAGGTGCTGCAGCGCCACGTTGGCCGAGTCGGCCTTGATCAGGTTCTCGCCAAGTTCGCTGAGGATCGCCTCATAGCCCAGCAATTTGCCGGGCTGATCGTCGACCAGCAGAATGTTGACCTTTTCTTCGGGGCCCACGGGGCTCTCTTTCCTCTCCCTGATCCTAGCGATGCAACCACATGCGAAGCGCCGAGAGAAGCTGTTCGGTGTTCACCGGTTTCGCCAGGTAATCCGAGGCGCCGGCCTCGAGACATTTCTCGCGGTCGCCCTTCATCGCCTTTGCGGTCAGCGCGATAATCGGCAGCCGGCGGAAATCCGGCTTGGCGCGGATGACCTGCATTGTCTCGTAGCCATCCATCTCCGGCATCATGATGTCCATCAACACAATCGCGATGCCCGGCGTGGAGTCGACAAGCTCGATTGCTTCGTTGCCGGTAGTCGCGGTGAGCACCTGCATCCCGCGGCGTTCAAGGACGCTGCTCAGGGCGAAGATGTTGCGCGCGTCATCATCGACCAGAAGCACGGTCTTACCGACAAGATCCTCGTCGGAGCTGTGCAGCCGCTCGATCATGCGCTGCTTCTCGTCGGGCAGATCGGAGATGACGCGATGCAGGAACAAGGCCGTCTCGTCGAGCAGCCGCTCCGGCGACTCAACCCCCTTCACGACGACGCTGCGCGCCATCGTATGAAGCTGGGCATCCTCCTCCGGCGACAATTCGCGGCCGGTGAAGACCACGACCGGCACATCGGCGATCTCCGGACTATCGCGCAGCATCGAGAGCAGATCGAAGCCCGACATGTCCGGCAATCGCAAATCGAGCACGATGCAATCCGGCGCCTCGATGCGCATCGCGGCAAGCGCATCGGCACCGGTGCCGACCGTCACGAGATCGATGTCGTCGTGGCCCAGCAGCTCGCTGATACTCAATTGCTCTGCCGGGTTGTCTTCGACAATCAACAGCCGCCTGCGGCGTGGCTTGACAAAATCCTTGATCCGATTGAGCGCGGCTTCGAGGTCCTGCGTGGACGTTGGTTTGTTGACAAAGGCGAAGGCGCCGCGCGCCAGCCCGTGCTGCCGATCTTCGTCGAGCGTGACGACCTGCACCGGGATGTGGCGCGTCGCTGGGTCCTGCTTCAGCTGATTGAGCACGGTCCAGCCCAGCATATCGGGCAGGAACACGTCGAGCGATACCGCGATCGGCCGGAATTCGCGGGCCAGGGCCAATGCTTCCGCGCCCCGCATCGCGACAAGCACCTTCAGCCCCTGATCACGCGCCAGATCGGCGACGATCCTCGCGTAATGCGGATCATCCTCGACGATCAGCAACACCTTGTCGCCCGGCTCGATGTTCTGCCGATCATCGGCCACGACATCGGCCGGATCGGACAGCCGTTGCGGCGCGAGGATGCTAATCTTGCGCAACGGCTCGTCTGCAAGCGGCGCGCCTGCGCGCATCGAAACCGGCGCGCCGGCATAACGCAATGGCAGATAGAGAATGAAGGTGCTGCCGACCCCCGGCGTGCTGCGCAGCTGGATTTCGCCGCCGAGCAGGCTCGACAATTCGCGGCTGATGGCCAGCCCGAGCCCGGTACCGCCATACTTGCGGTTGGTGCTGGCATCGGCCTGCTGAAATGCCTCGAAGATGATGCGCTGTTTTTCGGGCAGGATGCCGATGCCGGTATCCGACACCTCGAAGGCGACGACCGAGGCAGCATTCGACAGCAGCGGGTGATCGGGGGTCCAGCCGCTCGGTGCGTTGTAAATGCGCAGGCTGACGCCGCCCTGATCGGTGAACTTGAAGGCGTTGGACAGCAGGTTCTTGAGCACCTGCTGCAGCCGCTTCGAGTCGGTAGTGATGCTGCGATCCAGCTTCGGATCGACCTGCACGTCGAAGCTGAGCTTGCGGTTCTCCGCTTCGTGACGGAACGGCCGCGCCACCATGTCGACCAGGTTGGTGAAGAAGATGTCCTCTACATCGACCGACACCGTGCCGGATTCGATCTTCGATAGGTCGAGAATATCGCTGATCAGGTTGAGCAGATCGGTGCCGGCGCTGTGGATCGTGCGGGCGAACTCGGTCTGGCGCGGTGTCAGATTGCCGTCCGGATTGTCGCCGAGCTGCTGGCCCAGGATCAGGATCGAGTTCAGCGGGGTGCGCAATTCGTGCGACATGTTCGCCAGGAACTCGGATTTGTACTTCGAGGTCAACGCCAGTTCGGCGGCCTTTTCCTCGATGGCGCGGCGCGCCTGCTCGATTTCCTGGTTCTTGGCCTCGACCTCGTCGTTACGTTCCGCGAGCTGCTGCGCCTTTTGCTCAAGCTGCTCATTGGTCTGCTGCAATTCGCGCTGCTGCGTCTGCAACTCGGCCGCAAGCTGTTGCGACTGGGTCAACAGGCCCTCGGTCTGCATCGTCGCCTCGATCGAGTTCAGCACGATGCCGATGCTGGCGGTGAGCTGTTCGAGGAACGAAATCTGCAGATCGGTGAAGCTGCCGACCGATGCCAGTTCGATGACCGCCTTCACCTGTCCTTCGAATAATACTGGCAGGACAATCAGGTTGTTCGGCGTTGCCTGGAACAGACCGGAGGTGATCGGCACGACGGTATCGGGCATCTGGGTGATCAGCATGCGGCGGGCATCGAGCGCGCATTGCCCGACCAGTCCCTGCCCCGGGCGCAACCGCTCGAGATGCCCGTGCTGGTCGCTATCGGCAAAGGCCGAGAGCTGGCGCAGGCTGGCATTCGGCTCGACGACGTAGATGACACCGTTCTGCGCGTTGACCAGCGGCGCCAGTTCCGACAGCAGCATGCGGCCGACCGTGACGAGGTCACCCTGTCCCTGCAGCATGTTGGTAAACCGCGCGAGGTTGGTCTTGAGCCAGTCCTGCTCGGTGTTGCGCTCCGTCGTCAGGCGGAGATTGTCGATCATCGTGTTGATGTTGTCGCTGAGCTCGGCAACTTCGCCGCGTGCTTCCACCTGGATCGAGCGGGTCAAATCGCCCTTGGTCACCGCGGTCGCCACCTCGGCGATGGCGCGCACCTGCGTCGTCAGGTTGGCGGCCAGCAGGTTGACGTTACCGGTGAGGTCCTTCCAGGTACCGGCGGCGCCGGGCACGTTGGCCTGACCACCGAGGCGCCCTTCCACACCGACCTCGCGTGCCACCGTGGTCACCTGATCGGCAAAGGTGGCGAGTGTATCGGTCATGTAGTTGATGGTTTCGGCGAGCGCCGCGACCTCGCCCATGGATTTGACGGTTAGGTTCTGTTTCAAATCGCCGTTGGCAACCGCCGTTACCACCTTGACGATACCGCGCACCTGCTCGGTCAGGTTGGCAGCCATGACGTTGACGGTGTCGGTCAAATCCTTCCAGGTGCCGGCGACACCCGGCACGACCGCCTGACCACCGAGCTTGCCTTCGGTACCGACCTCGCGCGCGACACGCGTCACCTCCGAGGCAAAGGCGTTGAGCTGATCGACCATAACGTTGATCGTGTTCTTCAGCTCGAGGATTTCGCCTTTCACGTCCACCGTGATCTTGCGGCTGAGATCGCCGCGCGCCACCGCGGTCGTCACCTCGGCAATGTTGCGGACCTGCGCTGTCAGGTTGGATGCCATCGAGTTGACGTTGTCGGTCAAATCCTTCCAGGTGCCGGCGACATCGGGCACCACCGCCTGACCGCCGAGCCGCCCCTCGGTGCCGACCTCGCGCGCGACGCGCGTCACTTCCGAGGCGAACGAGTTGAGCTGGTCCACCATGGTGTTGATGGTGTCCTTAAGCTCGAGGATTTCGCCGCGCACGTCGACCGTGATCTTGCGTGAAAGGTCGCCGCGGGCGACCGCCGTGGTCACATGGGCGATGTTGCGCACCTGGTCGGTGAGGTTGCCGCACATGGCGTTCACCGAGTCGGTCAAATCCTTCCAGGTGCCGGCGACGCCCGGCACAATGGCCTGGCCGCCGAGTTTGCCGTCGGTGCCGACCTCGCGGGCCACGCGCGTCACCTCCGCCGCGAAGCCGTTGAGCTGGTCCACCATGGTGTTGATGGTGTCCTTGAGTTCCAGGATTTCGCCGCGAACATCCACCGTGATCTTGCGGGAGAGGTCGCCGCGCGCGACCGCCGTCGTCACCTGCGCAATGTTGCGCACCTGGTCGGTGAGATTGCCGCACATGGCGTTCACCGAGTCGGTCAGGTCCTTCCAGGTGCCGGCGACGCCGGGCACGATCGCCTGGCCGCCGAGCTTGCCGTCGGTTCCAACTTCGCGGGCGACGCGCGTCACTTCCGCTGCGAACGAACGCAGCTGTTCGACCATCGTGTTCAGCGTCTCCTTCAAGAGCAGGATCTCGCCGCGCACGTCGACGGTGATCTTGCGCGAGAGGTCGCCGCGGGCGACCGCCGTCGTCACCTCGGCAATGTTGCGCACCTGCGCCGTGAGGTTGCCTGCCATGGAATTGACGCTGTCGGTCAGGTCCTTCCAGGTGCCGGCAACGCCTGGCACGTTGGCCTGGCCGCCGAGGCGCCCATCAGTGCCGACCTCGCGCGCCACGCGCGTCACCTCGCCCGCGAACGCGTTCAGCCGGCCTACCATCGTATTCACCACGCGCGCTGTGCGCAGGAATTCGCCCTTCAGCGGCCGCCCGTCCACATCCAGCGCCATCGTCTGCGTCAAATCGCCGCGAGCCACCGCGCCGATCACGCGCGCCACCTCCGTCGAAGGCTGCACCACGTCCCCGATCAGGGTGTTAATGGAATCGACACATGTCTCCCAACC
>JAFAYW010000267.1 GCA_019240125.1 Alphaproteobacteria bacterium | reverse complement strand
GCTTCGAGCGCCTCGATCAGGCGCATGTGATCGATGATCGAGCGGGCGGCGCGGTTGTCCTGGTGAATCGTCACCTTGCGGATCGCCCGCATGTGGATGAACAGGTTCTGCGTCATCTCGGACAGGAGAGCGCAGCCGCTCATTCGGATGATCGCCTGGTGAAAGGCGATATTGGCCTCGGAATACTCCGCCAGTTTCTCGCCGTTGCGCGCCTCGAACGCTGCCATCATACCGCGCAGTTCGGCGATCTCGGCATCGGAGGCGCGCTCGGCGGCGAGCCGCGCCGCCATGCTTTCGAGCGCCGCCATCACCGTGATGATGTCGATCAATTCGCGCTTGGTCTTGCGCACCACAAAGATGCCGCGCCGCGGCCGGGTGCGGACAAACCCCTCTTGTTCGAGCAGCGTCATTGCCTCGCGGATCGGCGTTCGGCTGACGCCGAGTTCCTCTGACAGCCGGCGCTCGTCGAGTCTGATCTCGCCGTGATGGTCGTAGATGTTGATCGCGGTGATCGCACGCTTCAGCGCGGTGTACGCCTCCTTGCGGAAGCTGGTACCGGTATCCAGCCGCTGAATATCGAGTTTGGGCGTGCCGCCTTCGGGCATTGGTGAGGTATAATGTATACCACGGATGAGCGCAATCTTCGGCGCGACCGGGCATCGAGATTGCTTATCCGCTTTTGCTCCACAAACGAGGTTTCGTGGCGAGTCCCGCGAAGCAGTCCCAGGCCCGCCCGCAGGTCTAGAGCCGCGCTTCGCCGGCGGTAACGCGCGCGAATGCGGCCGCATCGAGCGGCAGGTAAGCCTGCCGGCTGCGATCGTCGATATAGAGGGCGTCGGTCGTCGCGGTCGGGTCGAAGCCCTGCGCCATCAATTCCTGCTTCTTGGGTTTGAAGGTGGCGGTGGCGTCGATTTCCGAGCGCAGGCGCAGAAACACAGGGCGGGCGTAATCGGGAAGACCATCGCCAAGGTGCTGGCGCAGTGCCGCTACATCGAAATCAGCGCTGGTGGTCAGCGCCGCCATGCCGGCACGGCCGTCGGCACCGGGCACCTTGACGCCATAAACGACGGCTTCCTTGACACCGGGGCAGGACGCGATGATGCCGGCCACCTCGGTGGTCGACACATTCTCCCCCTTCCAGCGAAAGGTGTCGCCGATGCGGTCCATAAAATAGAAGAAGCCGCTGGCGTCGCGCCGCATCAGATCGCCGGTGCGGAACCACGCGTCGCCCGGCGCCAGCACATTGCGCAGAATCTTGCGTTCCGAGGCGTCTGGATCGGTATAGCCCTCGAAGCGCCCCGCCGTGTCGCCGAGCTTGCCGAGCGCCTCGCCGGTTTCGTTGGCGCTACAGCGGATGCACAGACCGTCGGCGCCACGCTCGGGTTCGCCGCGCTCGACATCGAAGCGCACGATGGCGACCGGGAAACGGTGTCTGAGAAAGCCCGGAATTCGGCCGATCGCGCCCGGCTCGCCCTCGACATTGTAGAGCGAGAAGCTGCCCTCGGTGGCGGCATAGAATTCGAGGATGCGCGGCAGCTTGAAGCGTGCCTGAAGCGGCCGCCATACCTCCGGCGCCAAGCCGTTGCCGACGCACATACGGAGCTTGTGGCTGGTTTCCTGGGGGTGCGGCGGGCTGTTCAGCAGATAGCGGCACAACTCGCCGATATACTGGAACAGCGTGCACTCCCAGCGCACGATATCGTCCCAGAACCGGCTGGCCGAAAAGCGGCCCGGCAATACCACCGACCCACCCCGCACGAGAAGTGCGCCGACCGCGACGATGCCGCCGACGCTGTGCTGCAGCGGCAGGCAATTATACATGCGGTCGTTCGGACTGGTGTCGAGCAATCCGGCAAACCAGAAGCACCATTGCATGATGCGGTGATGGCTGACATTCGCCGCCTTCGGCAGGCCGGTCGTGCCGGAGGTGTAGATCAGCAGGGCGCGGTCGCGCAGACGCGGCAGCGGACATTCGGCGGGTTCAAGCCCGGTGTCGGCATAGCGCACGAGATCGACTTCGAGCGACCCCGCGGTGCCGTTGCCATGCACCCAGTAGTGCGGTCGTGTCGGCAGCCACGGTGTCAGCTCGGGCAGGCGGTCCTGAAAGGTGCCGCCGACGATCATGCCGACCGGCGCCGCTGTCTTTATCGCGTGGGCCAGGGCCTCGCCGCTGATATTCGTATTGATCAGCGCGACAACCGCGCCGACGCGGGTCAGGCCAAGCCAGACCGCTACATATTCCGGCGTATCCGGCATCAGAAGACAGACGACGTCGCCGCTGTGGATGCCGTGCGCCAGCGCCCAGCGCGCATAACGGTTGGCGCGTGCCGCGAGCTCGCGATAGGTGAGGCTTTGCCGATCCGAAAGCAGCGCCGGAGCGTCGCCGAAACTTGCGGCGAGGTCGTTAATCAACGTCGGCAGCGTGACCGTCGGCGCGCCGTTCAGTGACGCGGTGGCTTCGAGCGCGCGGACCCAATCCTTCAGCGCCGACGACGCCGGCCGCGCCTCACTCACGGTAGGCCGTCCTTGTCGCCACCCAAAAAGTCACCTTGGCCGGGCTTGGCCCGGCCATCCACGCCACCTAGCCGGCGAAAGGCACCCGCAGTCCGGCTTCGTGGATGCCCGGACCCAGTCCGGGCAAAGCGGAGTTTCTGGCGAGCAACTGCGTTCAAGCTGCGCCTGCGCGAGCTCGGTAGCGGTCCCGTCTGATCCGAACTCCGCTCCAGATCAGGAGTGGCCACAGGAAGCCTCAGCCGGCCATTTCGCGCTGGCGCAGAAACTGGAAGAACTCGACCCCTTCGCGCAGCCGCCGCTTCATCATCTGCGGGCTGCGGACCATCTCCGAGACCAGCGAGGCGATCTTTTTCCGGCGGAAATAGAAGCGCTTATAAAAGACTTCGAGCGAATCGAAGATCTCGGTGTGGCTGAGATGCGCGTAGTGCAGCGGGGCGATCTGGGTGCCGTGCTCATCGATCAGCTCGGCATGGTCGAGGTCGAGCCAGCCTTCCTCGACCGCCTGGCGGTACAACTCGGTGCCCGGGTAGGGGGCCGCGAGCGATACCTGCAAGGTATGCGGGTTGATCTCCACCGCGAATTTGATGGTTTCTTCGATCGTCTCCTTCGTTTCCCCGGGAAGGCCGAGGATGAAGGTGCCGTGGATCGTGATCCCGAGCTCGTGGCAATCCTTGGTGAAGCGGCGCGCCACGTCGACCAGCATGCCCTTCTTGATGTTGTGCAATATCTTCTGGTTGCCGCTTTCATAGCCGACCAGCAATAGCCGCAACCCGTTGTCGCGCAATACCTCGAGCGTCTTGCGCGGCACGTTCGCCTTGGCGTTGCACGACCAGGTGATGCCCATCTTGCCGAGTTCCTTGGCGATCGCCTCGGCGCGCGGCAGGTTGTCGGTAAAGGTGTCGTCGTCGAAGAAGAACTCTGCGACCTGCGGGAAATAGCTCCGCGCCAGCCGGATTTCCTCGACCACGTGCTCGACACTGCGGGTGCGGTAGCGGTGCCCGCCGACCGTCTGCGGCCACAGGCAGAAGGTGCAACGCGATTTGCAGCCGCGCCCGGTATAGAGCGACACGTAGGGGTGTTTCAGATAGCCGATGAAGTAATCCTCAATCCGCAGGTCCCGCTTGTAGACCTCGGTCACAAACGGCAACTGATCCATGTCTTCGAGGATCGCGCGCGGCTTGTTGTGCACCACAGTGCCGGCGGCATCGCGATAGGAGAGACCGTCGATCTCCGACCAGTCGCGACCCGCGGCCACTTCCTTGACCGTGAAATCGAATTCCTCGCGCGCCACGAAATCGATCGCCTTCGACCCGGCGAGGCTGGCATCCGGCTCGACCGCCGCCTTGGCGCCGACCATGCCGATCTTGAGCCGCGGGTTGGTGTCTTTCAGCGCCTCGGCGACCTTGACGTCGTTGGAGAATGACGGGGTCGAGGTATGCAACACGACCAGCTCGTGCTCGCGCGCCACCGGCAATACGTCGTTCAGCGTCAGTCGGGCCGGGGGCGCGTCGATCAGCTTGCTGCCCGGCACCAGCGCGGCGGGCTGTGCCAGCCAGGTCGGGAACCAGAACGATTTGATTTCCCGCTTCGCCTGATAGCGCGAGCCGGCGCCACCATCGAACCCTTCGTACGAGGGCGGCTGCAGGAACAACGTCTTCATCATACCGGCTTATCCCCTTCGAGGCTCATGCGGCCACTCGCCTCGACCCTGAACGACTGATTGCGCCACTGGACATTGCGGCCGCAAAAGCTGCCCAGATAGATCGCAAAAGATAAAAAGTCTCGAAGCGGCAGCAGCCACAACCCGGCTCGCGAAAATCCGAGCCGGCGCGCGATGGCCGCGGCGCTCAGCCACCGTAGCAAGACTGAGACGCCGACGAAACCCCAGGCGAGCGGATCGCTGCCGAGCAAGGCAACCGCCAGCGCTGTCACCGGCACCGTATGCGTCACCAGCGAGCCGGTATAGCCGCCGGGCGCCATGGCCCGGCTGGTGCGCGCCCAACGCAGTTCATGCTGCCACAGGCTGCTGAATGTCGGCTCGGTTACCTGGTTGGCGACGACATAGGGCGACAGCACGACCGACAACCCGAGCCGCCGCACCGCGCTTCCCATGCGATGATCGTCCGCCAATTCATGACGCAGCCGCGCGAAGCCACCGATTCGCTCGAACACATCGCGCCGCAACGCGATCGTGGCTCCAAAGCAGCCACCGCCCACCTGCATTGCGTGGCCCAGGACCGCGCCGGGCAGAAAGCCGTAGTTGATGTGCAACGCCGCGAGACGCGACCACAGACCCTCGCCGGGCACGCCTTCATAGAGACACGTCACCAGACCAACGCGCGAGTCGGCCAGCGGCGCGGTCACCATATCGAGGTAGTGCGGCGCGACCCGCATATCGCTGTCGGCCAGCACGAACAAATCATGGCGCGCGCTGGGGACCATGTTTTCCAGATTCGCGACCTTGAGGTTGCTGCCGGTCACATGCGGATCGACGATCAGCGCGATGTCGCTATGCGGTTTTTCGTCCATCAGCCGGCGTGCGATCGGGATCGCGGCGTCGGTGCGGTCGCGGACACCGAAGACGATCTGGTATTCGGGATAATCCTGCTCGCCGAACGAGGCCAGATTCTCGAAGAGCCCGGGCTCGGCGCCGTAAAGCGGCTTTAATATAGTGACAGGCGGCCGAACCTCGGCGGCCAGCTTGCGCCCGCGCCGGGCGAATCGGCCAGTCGCGATGGCCGCGGCAAGCGCGTAAAGCCACACGGTCGCCAGTACGACCGCCAGGATCGCCGAGTTCATGGCTTGGACAGTGCCCCTGAGGCGAACTGGCTCAGGCGTTGCTTTACCGTTGCGTTACCCGGCGGGTTTTCGGACCATGCCGGCGTCATCAAGCGAGCACTATCCACCCGACCAGTCGAGCTCCCGGAAAGTTCTGTGAGAATTGCCGCCTCCTTCAGCGGTACCGTATGGTGCGCCGCTACGTTTATTCTGCTGGCGGCGCTCAGTGGTTGTGCGACGCCGCCCAGTGACCCTGCCGAACGGGCTGTCTTTGACCAGAACAATGATCCCCTCGAACCGCTGAACCGAAAGACGCTCGAGGCGAACCTTTTTCTCGACCGCATCCTGCTCAAGCCGGCAACCAAGATTTATATCGCGATCCTGCCCGATCAGGCGCGTGACGCAGTGAAGCGTGCGCTCGATAACATGAAGGAGCCGGTGGTTGTCATCAACAACATGCTACAGGGCGAGATTATTCGCGCCGGAAAATCGGCCGGTCGCTTCGTGATCAATAGCACGGCCGGCGTGGGCGGGCTCTACGATGTCGCGGAGCATCTTGGTCTCGACAAGCAGAATGGCGATTTCGGGCAAACCCTCTATGTCTGGGGCTTCCCGGACGGTCCCTATCTGGTTCTGCCGCTGCTCGGTCCGAGCAATCCGCGTGACGCTGCCGGCATGGGGATCGATGCGTATATCGACCCGTTCAGTTATCTCGCGACTGCTGCCGATCTTGATGAAATGCAGATCACGCGCTTCGTTGTCGATGGGATCGATCAGCGCGCGCGGGTGATCGACGTGCTTGACGATCTGCAGAAGAACTCGCTCGATTTTTACGCCGAGTTGCGCAGCCTCTCGCAGCAGCACCGCGCATCCGAGTTGCGGCATGGCGAAGCGGCCACACCTAGCGCAAATTTTTACGACGACCCCGTCAAGCCGCCGGTGACCGCGCCATCATCCCCCTCGGCACCCCCGTCCGCTGATAAGACCAGCAAGAATCCACCACCCAAAGGCATGTCCTTTACGCTGTCCGCAACGCCGCCGCCCGCTGAAGCAGCAGTTGTACCAGCGCCTCGGCCCCCCCTTGCCTTAGCGCTGCCGCAAACTCCGATCGACGCGCCGCAAGCTCGCTGATCGTGCCGTCAAGATAGACGTCGATCGCCCTCCACTCGCCTGGCGCGGATTGCCGCATCAGGTAGTTCAGCACGACCGGGTCGCCATTTGACTTGATCAGGCGCGTGCCGACCATCAGCCCGTTCGCGTTGGTGGTTGGGGTAGGACTGACATCAAAGCGCTCTCCCCCGAAATCGTCGAACCGGCTGGTGTATTCGGAGATCGTATATTGCGAAAACGCGGCGGCGAGCGCCTGTTGTCGCGTCGCATCGAATTGCGCCCAGCTCGGGCCGACCGCGATGCGGATCATCAGCGGCAGATCGAAAGTGCGCGTCACGGCTGGCGCAAGCCGGGCGTATCGATCGTTGAAGGCGACCCGCTTACCGAGCTTCATCACGGCGAGCAGCTCGTCGCAGAATCGGCTGACAACCCCTGGCGCGTCGCTGTCGGCGCCCTGGGCGATGCCGGTGGACGCCAGGGCAACAGACGCTCCGAGCAACATGCGGCGAGAAATCAACATGAACGTCCTGTCAGATGGGGGATTTCGGCGTTAGTGATAGAAACCGGGCAAGGTCGCAAGGCCAAATCACGGCTGTGCGATGCGGCATTCGGCAGACCGCGCACGCACCGCCGCGCCATTGCGCGCAGTACGCGAGTTGTGGCAGGGATACGCGGTTGACTATATTTCGCAATGCGGCACGGCCCGCCGGGCCCGCCCTGCCGATGAAGGCAAGATGATGCGAGTGGTACTCGCCCAGCCGCGCGGCTTTTGTGCCGGGGTGGAACGGGCAATCGAGATTGTCGAGCGCGCGCTCGAAAAATACGGGCCGCCGATCTATGTCAGGCATGAGATCGTGCATAATCGGCATGTTGTCGAACGCCTGCGAGCAAAAGGCGCTCAGTTCGTCGATGAGATCGACGAGGTGCCGCCCGGGTCGGTTACGATTTTCTCGGCTCATGGTGTCGCCAGCGAGATCGAGCGGCGCGCCGGGGAGCGCGGTTTGCCGGTTATCGATGCAACATGCCCACTGGTCTCCAAAGTGCACATCGAAGGGCAGCGCTACGCCAACCAGGATCGCGAGATCGTTTTGATTGGCCATGCCGGGCACCCTGAAATCGAGGGCACGATGGGGCGCATCACCGGGCGTGTTCACCTGATATCGCGACCCGAGGAGGTTGCCAGCCTGCAGGTCGGCAATCCGGAAAAGCTCGCTTTCATCACGCAGACGACGCTGAGCGTCGATGACACGCGGGCGGTGATCGAGGCGCTGAAGGAACGCTTCCCGACGATTGTCGGACCCGACACCAAAGACATCTGCTATGCGACCCAGAACCGGCAGCGCGCCGCCCGGGAACTGGCAAAGATCGTCGATGTTGTTCTCGTCGTGGGTGCGCCGAATAGCTCTAATTCCAACCGCTTACGCGAAATCGCCGCGGAATGTGGCGTGCCAAGCTACCTGATCGAAGACGCCAAGGCGCTCGACCCGGCATGGCTGCGCGGTGCCGGCTCGGTCGGGATCACGGCGGGCGCCTCGGCGCCCGATGCCCTGGTCGAGGAACTGATCGCTCGGTTGCACGAAATGACCGACACCGAAGTCGAGATTTTACCCGGTGTCACCGAGAACGTCCGGTTTCGCATGCCGACGCAGCTTACCGACCGCTCTCCCGCCTGACGTCACCCCAGAACAAGGAAATCCAGTGGCTATACCGCTGCAACAGGTGATCCGCGTCGGCGCCTATGTCATGGGGCGTCATCTCAAGCGGGTCAAACGCTACCCGCTCGTCCTGATGCTGGAGCCCCTGTTTCGCTGCAACCTGGCCTGCGCCGGCTGTGGCAAGATCGATTACCCGGATGCGATCCTCAACCAACGCCTCAGCGTCGCTGAATGTCTCGAATCGGTCGATGAATGCGGCGCGCCGATTGTCGTTGTCGCCGGCGGCGAGCCGCTCCTGCATCGCGAGATCGAGGAGATCGTTCAAGGCATCATCGCGCGAAAGAAATTCGTCTATCTCTGCACCAACGCATTGCTGCTCGAGAAAAAGATCGATCAGTTCAAGCCGAACCCGTTTTTTGCCTGGACGGTGCACCTTGACGGCGATCGCGAGGACCATGATCGGTCGGTGTGCCAGACCGGTGTCTACGAGCGCGCCATCGAGGCGATCAAACTCGCGAAGTCGCGCGGCTTTCGCGTCAACATCAACTCGACGCTGTTCGACAACACCGATCCAGAGCGGATGGCGCGGTTCTTCGACGAGGTGAGCGACCTCGGCATCGACGGTATCACGGTATCGCCCGGCTATGCTTACGAGCGCGCTCCCGACCAGGAGCACTTCCTCAATCGGCGCCGCACCAAGGAATTGTTCCGCGAGATCTTCAAGCGCGACACAAAACGGCGCTGGGCGTTCAACCAGTCGTCGCTGTTCCTCGATTTCCTGGCCGGCAACCAGAGCTATCACTGCACGCCATGGGGCAATCCCTGCCGCAATTATTTCGGCTGGCAGCGGCCGTGCTACCTGCTCGGCGAAGGCTATGCCAAGAGCTTCAAGGAGCTGATGGAAGAGACGGACTGGGACTCGTACGGGACCGGCAATTACGAGAAGTGCGCTGATTGCATGGTGCACAGCGGCTACGAGGCTACGGCCGTCGTCGACTCCGTGCACCACCCGCTGAAGGCCGCACGAGTGGCGCTACGCGGGGTTCGGACTCAGGGAGAGATGGCGCCGGAAATTTCGCTTGAGCGGCAGCGCCCAGCGAAATACGTCTTCTCACGCCACGTCGAGGACGCGATGGCCCGCCTAGGCGGCGGCAGCCAGCGCCGCGCGGAGCGCGCGCGCCGGGCCGGTTAGCGCAATCAGCGCCTGGCGTGTCTCGCGCGCCAGGGCGCACAGCGCACCGATCTGGCGCGGCTGCCGGATCACGTTACGCAGAACCTGCCGATAGGCGGGGGTGCCGTCCTCGGTCAGCGGGATCAGCGCGGCGGGTGGCAGGTGGCGGGTCGACGGATCGGCCACCGTGCGCAACACCAGAAACGGAATCGATGCGGCGGTCGCAGCGCGTGCCACGATCGCGCTCTCCATATCGACGGCGAGCGCGCCGGTCTGCTGCCAGGCGCGCGCCTTGTCTTCCTTGGTCGAGATAATCTCGCCGGAGCCGAGCACCGGACCGTCAATCGCGCCGATCTCGCGTGCGAGATCATGCACCTGACTGAGGAAATCCGGAGCCGCCGTCCAGCGCTGCTCCGGCCCGATGACCTCCGCGGATAAGATCACATCGCCCGGCCGCATGTGCGGCGCCAGACCACCCGCCACCCCGAAACTGATCAGACATTTGGCGTCGCGCACGGCGTCCCGCACCAGCGCGGTAGTCCGCCCTGCATCGCCGGCGCCGACAATGACCTGAAAACCCGCCGCTCTGGCGATTCGTGCTTCCGCCGCAAGTCCAGAGGTGCACAGCACCGTCGATAAAGTTCGCATGCGCAGCCCCCCGCCGCGGAAACTCAAGCTCTACGCTGATACAGAAGCCGGATCCGGGGCAAAAACCTATCGGAACAGGAGGCCGCAGACCGTCAAGTGACGCTAAACTGGCGGCGGCGCGAGTAAGCCGCATACCATGAGTCGCATCCCTACGCGAGGGATGCACCGAATGCCAGGAAAAAAACGACGCACCAGAGCTTGTTGAAGTCAATATTATCAATCACTTGGTGAGTTGGCGGGGCCTGGATAACGGATTTCGCTGGATACATCGCGAACGGCGCTGGCGGGGCAAGGGTACGCACGATGCAGAAATGGCGGATCGGCAAGGTCACCGTCACCAAGATCGTCGAGATGGAGGTAACCGGCGGTAGCCGATTCATCCTGCCGCAGGCAACCTATGAGGCGGTGTTGCCGATCGCCTGGCTGAAGCCGCATTTCGCGGATGAACGCGGCCGCCTCAAGATGAGCATTCACGCGCTGGTGATCGAGACGCCAGACCGGCGGCTGATCGTGGATACGTGCCTCGGCAATGACAAACAGGACCGCCGGGTCCCGACCTGGAACAATCTGCAAACGCCGTTTCTGGCCGATCTCGCGGCCGCCGGGTTTCCGCGCGAGTCGATCGACACAGTGCTGTGCACCCATCTGCACGTCGATCATGTCGGCTGGAACACGATGCTGGAACGCGGGCGCTGGGTCCCGACGTTCCCGCGGGCGCGTTATCTGATGGGCCGGGTCGAATACGAGCATTGGCGCCATCAGCACGAACGGGACGACATGAACGCGGTGTTCGCCGACTCGGTGGCGCCGATCCATGATGCCGGCCTCGCCGAGCTGGTCGAGACCGATCAGCGGATCAGCGATGAGATCAGTCTGGTGCCGACGATCGGCCACACGCCCGGCCATGTCAGCGTGCTGATCCGGTCCGACGGCGAGGAAGCGCTGATCACCGGCGATTTCATGCACCACCCCTGCCAAATCGCGCATCCGGAGTGGTGCTCGGCCGCTGATAGCGACCCCGAGCAGGCGCACCGTACCCGCGACCGCATGCCTGGCGAACTGGCCAACCGGCCCGTCCTGGTGATCGGCACGCATTTCGCCGGCGCCACGGCCGGTCGTATTCTGCGTGATGGCGATGCGTATCGGCTGGCGGTGTAAGGCCCCGCCCGGGTCCAGAATATTGGGGAGACGGCCATGACGAATCGGGTGTTTGACGGGTTGAAAGTCATCGATTGCGCCAGCTTTATCGCAGGTCCGGCAGCGGCGACGGTGATGTCGGACTTCGGGGCGGATGTGGTCAAGATCGAGCCGCCGGGTGCCGGCGACCCTTATCGGCGCCGCGCGATCCCGCTGCCCGAACGGCCGCTCAATCCTGGCTTCATCCTGGATGCGCGCAACAAGAAGAGCCTGGCGCTCGACCTGCGTAGCGAGGCCGGGCGCGCGGTGTTGTACCGCTTGGTGCGCGGCGCCGATGTCTTCATCACCAATTATCCGCCGCCGGTGCGCGGCCGGCTCAAGATCGCCTATGACGATCTGGCGCCGCTCAACCAGCGGCTGATCTACGCCTCGTTCACCGGTTATGGCGAGACCGGCCCCGAGGCCAACAAGCCGGGGTTTGACGCGACCGCCTGGTGGGCGCGCAGCGGGCTGATGCATCTGGTACGCGCCGGCGATGAGGCGATCCCGGCCCGCTCGCTGTCCGGTATGGGCGACCATCCCTCGGCGATGGGCACGTACGGTGCCATCGTCACCGCCTTGTACCAGCGCGAGCGCACCGGCAAGGGGGCCTATGTCAGCTCGTCATTGCTGGCGAATGGCCTGTGGGCGAATGGCTGCTCGCTGCAGGCGGCCTTGTGCGGCGATACGGTTGAGGTTCAGCCGCCGCGCCACGAGGCGCTGAGCGCATTGCGGGTGCATTATCAATGTCGCGACGGCAAATGGCTGTTGCTGTCGATCACCTCGGACGAATGGCGCTGGGAGAAGTTCAAGGGCTGTTTCGGCAGCCCGGACATCCTCGATGACCCACGCTTTGCGACCTCGGCGCTGCGCGATGCGAATGCCCGTGAATTGGTTCGCCTGCTCGACGGGTTGTTCGGCCAGAAGGACCTGGCATCGTGGCGAACCATCCTCGACGAGGCGGGATTGATCTTTGGCATCGTCGCCGAGACCCATGACCTGGCCGATGACGAGCAGGTAAGAGCCGCGGGCCACTTGGTGCCGATGAGTGACGCGGATTACCTGACCATCAACAGCCCGATCGAGATCCGTGGGCAGGAGAAGGTCAAGCCGCGCCGTGCGCCCGCAGTCGGCGAACATAGCGCGCAGGTACTGCGCGCCGCGGGCTATGCGGAATCCGAGATCGCCGACCTGCACGAGGCCGGGATCATCGGCTAGTCATCCTTTCACGGAACGGCGCCGCGCCCGTTCTCGATATGCGACGCCGTGGCGTCGAGCTCCTCGGCAAGTCGCCGAAGCTGATCGGAAATGTCGGGAGCGGATGAGGCCATGTTACGCAGCTCGTCCGCGCTCTGGCGCAGAAAATCTATAGCCTGTCTCATAGTACCCTATGAACAGACCAAGTTGACGACTAGTTGCAACCCTCGGCTTGTTCCGCCTGAATAGCGTGTTGCTCAAATTCCTTGGCGAGCTCTATTAGGCGCTGCGCAATCTCGCGGTCGGTGGTCTGGCGCGCGAGGCGGCGACACCGCGCCGCCTTATCGCGGTAGGTCTTAGCAACGGAAGTCGGGTCCACCATCGCCCGGAGTTAGCGCCGCCGGCTGACGGCGTCAATACAGGCCGCCGCTGCCCGGTCCGGGCGCGGACGGTTTGGCTGGCCGATCGGCAGCATTTTCGCTGTCTTTAGCCAATGTGCCGGCTGGCACCAGCGGGATCGGCCCCGCCGTGCGAGACACGCGGGGTGGTGTGTGCGGCGTGTCGCCGCCAAGATCAGGAAGCTGGTCGCTGGCCCAGTTCAGGCTTTTGCTGACGGCCCTCGACGGGTGCCACATATCGCTGAGTTCCAGCCCAGCACTGTCCTTATGGGGCGGGGTCGGCACGTCGATGCGGTCGGGCGTGGCGTTCGACGTATCGTGCGGGGCCGCGGCGGCCACCTGGGGCGGGCTCGGCGGCTGATCGAGGGAGATGGCGGGACCGATCGGGAGCAGCGGCGGCGCCGCGGGTGGCTTGCTGAGCGACGCATCCTCGATAGGGCCCGGAGCGCTCTGCTCGTGCCCGACCGCGACGGTCGCCTTGATCGGCTCGCTTGGCAGAGCCGTCGGCTTCAGCGCCGGTGCCGGCATATTCGCCGAGGTGGGAAGCTGCGCCGAAACTTCGGGGTCGGGCAGGATGGTGGTGGTGGCAATTGGTTTGGCCGGTGGCGGAACAGGCTTCTCCTCGGGCAGGGAGACCGGCAGCGCGACGGCCGGCGAGGAGCGTGTCGGCTTTCCCGTGGGCTGCGCTGCCACGTGTTCGGGCTGAGCCGGCTCACGAGGCGCGGCACTGACGGCAGGCGACGGGGCCGTCGGCGCAACCGGAGCGGCAAGAGGTGCCGTCATCGCGACCGGTCCCGGCGACGCGGGCTGTACATAGTGAAACGCAAGATTACCGGCAACGCCAACCGCCACGGCATAGGAAAACCCGGCGGCTTTGCTGACTGCAAGACGCGTAACCTTGGAGACGAACCCGTCCACGGTGTAGATTCCCCCAAAATTGAGCTCGGCCCGAACTGGCCCATGCCGTGCAAGGCCCTGTAACTACACAAGGTTTGTGGCAGCACCAAGATCATGTTTGGGTGAAGGGTAACGCAGCATCCCCATCTTTCCAGTTAAAGCGTGTGACGCCGGGTAAAAAAACCGCGCCGTTGCGAAGCCAGATCGGCCATGTTACTCGGCCATGATAGCTGGCGCCGGCCGTCGATAGCGCCCAGGCAGCACTAAAAAGGGAGGAGCGGATGCCTCTACGCAGCAAGGTCATCATCACCTGTGCCGTCACCGGGTCGATCCACACCCCGACGATGAGCCCATACCTGCCGCTGACCCCCGACGAGATTGCGCGTGACGCGATCGCCGCCGCCGAGGCTGGCGCCTCGATCCTGCACCTGCACGCCCGCGACCCCGACACCGGCAAGCCGACGCCAAGCCCCGACGTCTTCATGCAATTCCTGCCGCGCATCAAGCAGGCGACCAACGCGGTTGTGAACATCACCACCGGCGGCGGCCACGGCATGACCTTGGAGGAGCGTCTGGCCGCGCCATTGCGCGCCAAGCCCGAAATGTGTTCGATGAACATGGGGTCGATGAATTTCGGGCTCTACCCGATGCTCGATCGCTACAAGGATTGGAAATATGAGTGGGAGCCGCAGGCTCTCGAAATGACCCGCGACTTCATCTTCCGCAACACCTTCGCGGATATCGAAAAGGTCATCAAACGCCTCGGCGAGGAGTGCGGCACCCGCTTCGAGCACGAGTGCTACGATGTCGGGCACCTCTACAATCTTGCGCATTTCGTCGAGCGCGGGATGATCAAGCCGCCCTTCTTCATCCAGACGATTTTCGGCATCCTTGGCGGCATCGGCGCGGACCACGAAAACCTGCTGCACATGAAGCGCATCGCCGACAAGTTGTTTGGCGATGATTACGCCTGGTCGATCCTCGCCGCCGGCCGCCATCAGCTCCCCTTTGTTACGGTCGGCGCGACGATGGGTGGCAATGTCCGCGTCGGCCTCGAAGACTCGCTGTGGCTCGGCCGCGGCCAGCTGGCGCAAGGCAACGCCGACCAGGTCAGCCGCATCCGCACGATTCTCGAAAACCTCTCCCTCGAAATCGCCACCCCCGACGAAGCCCGCTCCCTCCTCGCCCTCAAAGGCGGCGACGACGTCGCTTTCTAAGCTAGGCAGCATGAACCCACGCGTAGATCAAACCACAGCTTTGTCGAGGACAATTCTGTCGGAGGTGAATACGGTCGATCCGCAGGCGGTGGGTTGGTGATGTCAGACCGGGACCCCCGCATCGCTTACGGCGGCAAAGCCGTGTATGGCGCGCGCGTTGGCATCCTGATGCTGGAGGCGCGCTTCCCACGTATCCCGGGCGACATGGGCAATGCGCTGAGCTGGCCATTTCCGGTGCTGTACAAGGTGGTGGCGGGCGCATCGCCGGACCGGGTGGTGCGCAACCGGGCGGCCGGGCTGCTCGAAGCGTTTCTCGATGCCGCCGCCGAGCTGGTGCGGCACGGCGCCGATGGCATTACCACCAATTGCGGTTTTCTGTCGCTGTACCAGCGCGAACTGGCGGCGCATGTCGGCGTGCCGGTCGCCACGTCGAGCCTGATGCAGGCGCCCCTGATCGAACGCATGCTGCCGCCCGGAAAACGCGTCGGCATCCTGACGGTCAGCGCCGCGACGCTGAGCCGCGAGCACCTGGTTCTTGCCGGGGTCGATCCCGACACGCCGGTGGTCGGCACCGATGGCGGTCGCGAATTCAGCCGCGTCATGCTCAACAGCGAGGAGCGCATGGATGTTGCCGCCGCCGAGCGCGACATCCTCGATGCCAGCGACGAATTGCTGGCGCGCTACCCGGATATCGGCGCCGTGCTCCTCGAATGCACCAATATGGTGCCATACGCGCGCGCTTTGTCCGAGCGGCTGCGCCTGCCGGTATTCAGCATCTACAGCTTTATCGCCTGGTTTCACTCCGGTCTGGTGCCGCGCGATTTCGGGCCGCCGGGGAGCGGCCCGCCGGCCGAATGGCGCGAGCGATGAGCGAGCCCGTCACGCTGCGCTTTGCCACGGCCGAGGATGTTGGCCTGATCCTGCGGCTCGTCCGTGAGTTGGCGCTGTTTGAGCGCGCTCCCAATGAAGTGGTCGCGACCGAGGCCGAGCTGCGGCGGTACGGTTTTGAGAGCGAGCCACCGGAATACGAGGCACTGCTTGCCTTCATCGGCGATGAGCCGGCTGGTATGGCATTGTTTCACAAGCGTTTTTCGACATGGGTTGGGCGCCCCTGCCTGTACCTCGAAGACCTTTACGTTACCGAGCGGGCGCGCGGCCGCGGCGTTGGCCGCCGTCTGTTGACACGCTTGGCGAAGATCGCGGTCGAACGCGGCTGGGGCCGCATCGATTTCCAGGTGCTCGACTGGAACCCTGCTCGCGATTTTTATGCCCATCTGGGGATGTCCCACATCGCCGAATGGCTGCGCTATGGCGCGGCGAGCGACGCATTGCAGCGCCTCGCCCGATTGGACGAGCCCGGCTGAGGCGGCTCATACCGTCGTAGCACGGCGCCAGCACCGCAGATTGCCGACGTTCTTGGCTTCGATCGGCGGGTTTTCGGCAAACTCCACCTGTCTGTCTTCCTCGAGCGCGTTGTAGAACGTGTTGCTGACAACAATCTCGCCGGGCATCGCATTGCCCATAAGCCGCGCGGCGATGTTCAGCGCATCGCCGATAAATCCGATATGCGAGCGCGCGAACGGCCGCAACGGCATCAGATTCAAGGCACCCATCGCGACACCGACATGGACGCCGTGCTTTTCTTGAACATTGTCGATCTGTCGCTGCCAATGCTCCGAGGTCGAAGCCCCGATATCGAGCAGCGCCTTGGCGCAGCTTAACGCATCGCTAACGTAACCCGGCTTGCGGTCGGGAAAGCCGAACAGGCCGACCACTTCGTCACCGACGAACTGATAGAGCATCCCGCCGTACTCGTGTACCGCGTGGCGCGTTTGTGAATAAAAAGCCGTTAATATCTGCTGTGTGATGCGGTTGTCCTTTGTGTCGCGTACATAGGCCGAGAACGAGCTGATATCCGCCATGACCACCGCGATATCGAGGTAATGCCCGGTCTGCCAGATATCGCCGGGACCGCCGCCGTGTTGATTTTGTAATCGCCGCAAGGTCCATGAGCTGAAATGCCAAAGCAGGGCCGACGCGAGCGTTTCGTAATAGTCGTGATCGAAAATATTTTTCCAGGTGCCTACCTGAATCGACCGATGCAGCCCGATGATCTCGTGTTCCGCAAGGGTTTCGATCTCCACCCCGTAGTGCAATTTTATTTCGCTGAGCAAGCGCGCTTCATTCCAAATCTCGATGTCGAGTGTCGAGCAAACGCAATCGCGCAAGTGCTCGTTTAATGCCGCCGGGTCGAGATCGCGCACGACAATGATCAGCCGGGCGCAGGACGCGCGATGGTTCACCGCATATTTCCGCCTGATGCTGCGCACGGTTTCGTCGAGCGATAGCCCGTACTTGATCTCGACGAAATAGGACGGCGCGTTTGGCACCGTTACGACGATATCGGCGAAGGCACTGTGCGCGATCAGCTGGACCTCGCGCGCGATCCGTATCTCCTCGGGTCGCAGCCCGTCCTGGGCGACATGCCGCATCCGGCACAAATCGCAGCACAGCTCTTCCAGAAACAGCCGCAATTCGCCGCCCGTCTCGGTCGCCGTCATCGCCGGTACCCCCGCCGCAGGAATGTTCCATTTTTCGCCGATTTTAGCGCCTCCGTGCCGATGCGGGTAGCGCCCACGCTGCACAGGCCGAGGCAAACAACTTGGTTTCCGCTGCCCGACGAACTCCTTAAGATTAGCAATCCGCCGATATCCGGGCCGTAGCTGGGAAAGGGTCGATAATGCTGGAAGTGTGGTCGTGGCCGACGCCGAATGGGCACAAGGTGCATATCGCGCTCGAGGAACTGGGCCTCGAATACAAGATCATTGCGGTCAATATCGGCGCCGGCGACCAGTTCAAGCCCGAGTTCCTGAAGATCACCCCCAATCACCGCATCCCGGCGATCCGCGACTCCGAGGGGCCCGGCGGCAAGCCGTTCACGCTGTTCGAGTCGGCCGCGATCATGATGTACCTGTCGGAAAAAGCTGGCGGCAAACTGATCCCGAAAGACCCGGTTGGGCGATGGAAATGCATCGAGTGGATGATGTTCCAGATGGGCGGGGTCGGACCGATGTTCGGTCAGTGGAACCATTTTGGCGCCTATGCGCCGGAAAAGGTGCCCTATGCGATCACGCGCTACGGCAACGAGGTGCAGCGGCTGACCCGGGTGCTCAATCACCGCCTCGAAGAGACGGAGTGGCTCGCCGGTGGCGAATACAGCATGGCCGACATCATCACCTTTCCATGGCTGCGCGCCGCGACCCAGAAATCGCCGCGGTTTGATGACCGCGGCTATATCGCGCTCGCCGATTATCCCGGCGTCAAGCGCTGGTACGACGCAATCATGGCGCGGCCGGCGGTGCAGCGCGGCCTGAAGGTGCTGGCCGATGCACGGCCCGACGACAAGATCACCGATACCGAGCGGGAGAATACGTTCGGCGCCACCCAGTTCACTAAACGCTGAGGCGCCCGACCGGCTGATCACAGAGGGATCGATCGCATGGCGAAGGAGAAGGTGGGGGTTGTCGGCGCCGGGTTGATGGGGGCGGAGATCGCCCTGGTCTACGCGCTGGCCGGGCACGAGGTCGTGCTGTCGGACACCGGCGAAGCACAGTTGAGCGCGGCGTTGCAGCGGCTCGACCGGACGCTCGATCGGGGCGTCTCGCGCGGCTTCTACAAGGAGGAGGAGAAGCCGCTCGCCTTGGCACGGATCACCACCAGCGTCGCGTTCGACTCATTTGCCGATTGCGCCCTGGTGACCGAGGCTGTGTTCGAGGACGAAGCGGTCAAGGCCGAGACCTGGCGCAAGCTCGACGCGCTGTGCCGGCCCGACTGCATCTTTGCCAGCAACACCTCGACAATCCCGATCTCGACCCTGGCGTCGTCTGTCGGCGAGACCAGGCGGTCGCGCTTTATCGGCATGCATTATTTCTCGCCGGCTTCGCGCATGAAACTGGTCGAGGTGATCCCGGCCTTTGATACAGCGCCCGAGACAGTCGAGACCGCGATGCGGCTGATGCACGAAGCGGACAAGACGCCGATCCGCATCAAGGATGTCGCTGGGTTTGCGGTCAACCGCATGTTCCTGATTTTCCTTAACGAGGCGGTGCGGCTGGTCGAGGACGGGGTAGCGACACCGGAGGATATCGACACCGCTTGCAAGCTCGGGCTCGGGCACCCGATGGGGCCGTTCGAATTGATGGACGCGACCACCTCGAAACTGTGCCTGCAGGTCTCGGAGATCTTGCACGACGCGTATGGTGAGCGCTTCCGTCCGCCGGCATTGCTGAAACAGCGCGTCAAGGCCGGGTTTGTCGGCGGCCGCAACGCACGCGGCTGGCGCAAGTAGACGAGCCGCTGCCCCTCACCCCGACCCTCTCCCGCATGCGGGAGAGGGAGCGCAGTGGCGCAGACTTGACCCTCGCTCCGCTTGCGGGGAGAGGGAGGGGCCCATCGCGCAGCGATGGGAGGGTGAGGGGCAAGCAACCCAAGGGAGGCGAGGGGGCTTCCGATGAAGGTTTCCGGCCAGGTTGTCGTCGTCACCGGGGGTGCGCAGGGGATCGGCCGCGCGCTGTGCGAGCGCTTCGCCGCCGAGGGCGCGAAGGCGGTCATCGTCGCCGACATTGAGAAGCGCGGTGCCGAGGCGGTGGCGGCGGCGATCGGCGGGAACGGTATCGCATGCGATGTCAGCAGCGAGGCCGAGATCATCCGCCTTGTCGATGAAACCGAGAGCTCGCACGGGCCGATTGGCCTGTTCTGCTCGAATGCCGGCATCGCCCGCTTCGATCCGGACCCGGCAAATATCGCGAGTGCGTCCAATGCCGATTGGGAGCGCAGCTGGGCCGTCAATGTGATGGCGCATGTCTATGCGGCGCGCGCGTTGGTGCCGCGCATGGCGGCGCGCGGCAGTGGCTATCTTCTCAATACCGTTTCCGCCGCGGGGCTGCTGTCGCAGATCGGTGGCGCCGCCTATGCCACGACAAAGCACGCGGCGCTCGGCTTTGCCGAGTGTCTGGCGATCGGGCATCGCGATCAGGGTATCCGCGTGTCGGTGCTGTGCCCGCAAGGTGTGGACACACCGATGCTCCGGTCATTGCCGTCAAGCGCGCCGGCAGTCGACGGCGTGCTGTCGGCCGAGGCGGTAGCCGATGCGGTCATCGCCGGGCTGGATGCCGAGCAGTTCCTGATCCTGCCGCACCCGCAGGTAGCCGGTTATATCAGACGCAAGGTCGAGGATTACGATCGTTGGCTCGCCGGCATGCGACGGCTGCGCGATCGACTGAGCTCATAATTCCCGGCCAGACGGGCGTCCTTTCGCTTTTGGGCGGAACCAAAGCCACAAAATCGCGTGTATCTTTGGCTCGTACTCGCTGGTCTCACGGTCCACATGAGAGCCATGGACACATCGCCTCCCGGCCGCCCGGACGTCGTACCGCAGCTGCAGCTCCACATTCCGGCCCACCCGGCGCCCGATGAGACGCCTGATTTCCGTGAGGTGCCGCGCTTTCCCGCCGGCACTGTCGAGCGTCCCGATATCGCCACGCCGGCACAGGCGACGCATCCGCTCGCCTATCAGCTGATCCGCGTTCTCGATGATGACAGTACGCCTGTCGGCGCCTGGGACCCGAAGCTCGACGCCGAAACCATGCGGCGCGGCTTGCGCGCGATGATGCTGACGCGGGCCTATGACGACCGCATGTTCCGCCAGCAGCGCCAGGGCAAGATATCATTCTACATGAAATGCACCGGCGAGGAGGCGATCGGCGTCGGTCAGGCCTTCGCGCTGGCGCCTGACGACATGGTGTTCACCACCTATCGCCAGCAGGGTCTGTTGATCGCGCGTGATTGGTCGCTGCTCGACATGATGTGCGAGTGCTATTCGAACTCGCAGGACCGGCAGAAGGGCCGGCAGCTTCCGGTCCTGTATTCGTCGAAAGAGGCGGCGTTCTTTACGATCTCAGGCAATCTCGCGACGCAGTGCCCGCAGGCGGTAGGCTGGGCGATGGCCTCGGCCTACAAGGGCGATCACCGCATCGCCGCCGCCTGGACCGGTGAGGGCTCGACCGCCGAGCCCGATTTTCACCACGCGCTGACCTTCGCCTCGGTGTATCGCGCGCCGGTAATCCTCAACATCGTCAACAACCAATGGGCCATCTCCTCGCATCAGGAGATTGCCGGCGGCGAGGTCGCGACCTTCGCGGCGCGCGCGATCGGCTTTGGCCTCGCCTGTCTACGGGTCGATGGCAATGATTTTCTGGCGGTCTACGCGGCGACCAGATGGGCCGCCGACCGCGCCCGCGCCAATCACGGCGCGACATTGATCGAGCTGTTCACCTACCGTGTCGCGCCGCATTCCACCAGCGACGACCCCAGCCGCTACCGGCCGGAAAACGAGTGGCAGAACTGGCCCTATGGCGATCCGATCGAACGCCTGTCGCGCCATCTGGTGCAGCTTGGTGAGTGGTCGCCGGAACGTCACGCGCAGCTCGAAAGCGAGCTGATCGACGAGGTGCGCGAAATCGGGCGCAAGGCCGAGAGCTACGGCACGCAGGAGAACGGCCCGCATTGGAGCGCCAAGACGATGTTCGAGGACGTCTTCAAAGAAGTGCCCGACCATCTGCGCCGTCAGCG
>JAFAYW010000177.1 GCA_019240125.1 Alphaproteobacteria bacterium | reverse complement strand
CCACGCGCCCACCACATCGGTTGCGACTGAGCAGAATTAGGGAGAGCTGAGATGCCGATCGACGGCCAATACATGGGCATGAACCTGCATATCGACGATCTCGACAACGAGAACGTCGAATACTTCAAGCATTGCGCGGCGCATGATCTCCACCTGCAAGCCTGCAACGGCTGCGGCCGGCTGCGCTATCCGCCGACCACCGCCTGTCCCTGGTGCATGACCCGCGAGTCGACCTGGAAGAAGGTCGAGGGCAAGGGCACGGTGCATTCCTACACCGAGGTGCACCACGCGATTCAGCCTGCTTTCAGGGGCAAGACGCCTTATCTCGTGCTGCTGGTCGATCTCGACACGCAAAAGGGCGAGCCGACCCCGGACGAGGCCTTGCGCGTGATCGGCAATCTGGTAACGCCGGACGGTCAGCTCGCGCCCGCCGACATGGTCAAGCGGGTGGGGGTGGGTACGCGGGTGCGCATGGTATTTTCCGACGTGACCGATGGACTTGCCCTGCCGCAATGGACCATCGACGAGACGGCGCAGCAACCCGCCGCGCCCTGGCGCTACGCGCAGGAATAGCACCCTCTGCCGCGATCCGGTAGAGGATCATCAGACTGCTCGGCGGCGACGCGGGCGGGGGTGATCCTTGGGTATCCCCGCCGCCTCAAGATGTTGCAACCGCCGGATGTTGCAACAGCGCGACACTCTGATCGCAGCAAATCAGGAAGCGCTGGCCGCGACTAGCATGTGAAGAGCTCGGCAACGCGGCGCTTGCGCGAGCACCCCGAACGGTTTCCGGGCATGCTGCCTCGCAGCCCACTCGCAACTAATGAGTGTCTTAAATAATTTACAATACATAAAAGATTGCAAATCAGGCCGCGGTCCGGATAATCCCTTACGGGAACTTGAGAGCGTCTACGTCGCGACTTAATGGCAATGCCGTTCAGCAGATGAGTTACGAGGGGGCGCAACGGCAGCCACGCAATTGGGCTCAGCCAATTCGGGTAGGGCACGTGATCGCCGTGCTCGGTATCGCCGGGCTGAGCTCCTGCCAGCCACTGCCGGATGTAGCTCACGCATTGCCGCCGCCACTTATCGCGCCGACGCCAGATTATCGATTGCAAGCGGGCGATCAGTTCGACCTTCGCTTCCGCGAAAATCCGGAGCTGAACGACTCCGTGACCGTCCAACCCGATGGCCGTTTTTCGATCCTGCTCGCACAGAACATTCAGGCCGCCGGACGCACAGTGCCCGACATCACGCGGGAGCTTACTCAAGTTTACAGCAAGGAACTGGTAAAGCCTCAGCTCAGCGTCATTCTTCGCGCGACATTACCCACCCGAATTTATGTCGGCGGGGAAGTGAACTCGCCCGGCGAGTATCTGACCATAGGGCCGCCACTCACCCTCGTGCAAGCCATCGCCCGCGCTGGTGGCCTCAAGAACTCGGCGAACCCGGATCAAATCATATTAGCTCGAAGGTCGGGGGGTAAAGAACCGTACCTCTACAGTATCAGCTTCAACAATGCGACGACCGGAGTTGCGCCAGGAGAAGATATCCCTATGCAGCCCTACGATTCGTTGTTTATTCCAAGGACGCCGGTCGCCAACGTTTATCTCGCCTATCAGCAATACTTCCAACAGTTCCTGCCGACGAGCTTCTCCTATGGTCTGAGTTCAACAGCGGGCCTGCCGTAAATGGGTTGTGCAGCGCCAGAAATGCGAGAACCCGCATGGTAATTCAGCTTACTTCCCGCAGCATCCTCAACGTCCTGTTCCGGCATCGGAGGCTTTTTTCAGCAACCATGGGTCTGACCGTGGCGCTTGCGACCCTTTATTGCGCCACGGCCACCCGGATCTACCGCAGCGAGGCAGCACTGGTTATCAAGTTCGCAAAACAGGATCGAGCAAACGGCCCGGACGTCGCGATCGCGGCGCAGACGACTGAACGCCGCGAGGTGATAAACACGAATATCCGGCTGCTGACCAGCGTCGATCTATTAAGCAAACTCGTCGGCGATGCCGAATTATTGACGATCTATCCGGAGTTGAGCGGGTATCCCGGGGGTGCTTCGGCCCGACGCGAGCGGGCGATCGACCAGCTGATGCATGACGTGAAGGTGACTGCGGGTCGGGATTCGGACGTCATCGAGTTAAGCCTCGACAATCCCAATGCGGAGGTGGCGGCATCGACCCTCTCCAGGCTCATCAGACTGTTTGTCGATCGCCAAACACAACTTTACCGCGGCCTTCAATCAACCCTTGTCGAGCAACAGACGACGGATGCCCGTCAGCGGCTCGATCAATCGCAGCGAAACCTCGATGATTTTATCAAGACGTTCGGCATCTCGTCCTATGACGATGAGCGCAGCGCGTTGCTGAAGCTGGAGATGGACACTCGAGCCGCATTGGGGCAGCAGCAGTCAAAACTGGGGGAGGCGTTGGGCCGCCGCGACGCTGCCAAGACGATGCTCGGCAGCCTCAAACCGGAGATACCCCTTTCCAACGAGAATGACCGATACCACGCCGTTGATGATGCACGGACCCGATTAGCGGATCTGACCGCCCGCTCGGCGGAGTTGCGTAACTATCAACCAAACAGCCCGACGGCGCAGGCGATGGAGACGCAAATAAGCTCGGCACGCGCGGAACTCGCAGCGGCGGCGCGGCTCCCCGAGGCGCGCCTTCGCACCGGACCCAATCCCGTTTATCAGCAGGTCCAAGGCGATCTGAACCATACCGAACAGGACATCAAGGGAGCTCAAGGGGCGATCAGCCCGCTCGAGACGCAGCTCCAGCAGATCGATGATCGCCTGCGTGCTCTCAACACGCATCAAGGGGAGTTTCACGCCCTGACGCTGCAGCGCGAAACCGATGAGGAAAGCTATCGAACCTTTCTGCAACGCGCTGATGACGCCCGCGTCGTTGACGCGCTGAACAATCAGAACGTCACGGCCGCGGCGATGCTGCAAGCGCCGACAATACCCGAAAGACCGGCGCTGCCGCGCGTCCCGTTGATCCTGGGCCTGTCGCTGCTTATTGGCGTGCTTCTGGGCGGTGGCGGCAGCTTCGCGGCTGAGTTGCTGGACCAGACCTTCTCATTGCCAGACCAGCTGGAGCCGGCGCTCGGGTTGCCGGTACTCGCATCGATCCGCAGGGTATAGGGGATGGCCGTATCCGACATAAAGACGTCCCTGCTGGCGCCGCCTCGGAGGGAGCGAAACGGCGCGCGGGAGCGGATGACGCGCACGGAGCTGCTCGGACTGTTCCAATCGGCGGTCGCCAGGCTCGATCCGGATGCTCCCGAGATTCTTCAGTTCATGAGCGCTCACGCGGGTGAAGGTACGTCCACGATCGCCAAGGAATTGGCCTCCGCCGTGGCGACCGCCGCCGGGCGACGGGTTCTGTTGGTGGTCATGGCGCCGCGAGGGGAGATTATCGGGCATAGCCTTGATGACGTTCTGAACGGCGAGATACCGCTCGAGAAGGCAACTTACCAGGAGCCGGGGGCCGCCCATGCCTCAACATTCATAGCGGTCGACCGGGCCAACCCCGCGCTCTTCCAAACACACGGCATCGGCAAGCTGTTTGGCGACCTGCTAGGCGATTTCGATGTCGTGATCATCGATGCTCTGCCGGTCCTGAGCGACTTTGCCGGCCTCGCATTGGTTCGCAATGTCGGTGGCGTCATCCTGGTTATCGAAGCGGAGCGCACACGCTCACCGGTGATCACCGAGGCGCGCCGCCTGATCGAAGCCAATGGGGGTCATATCCTGGGCGTGGTTTTCAACAAGCGCCGATATCACATCCCGCGTAGCATCTATCGCTGGATCTGACGATGATACAAAGGTCCGGCCTTGGTTTTTGCCTCGTGCTGCTCTTCATAACGTGGGCGGCGACTGCGCTGGCCACGGAACTGCCACGACGCTTGGTTGTGCGATCGGTTGGGGGCAGCCATAGCGGGACACTGGAGATCCTCACCTTAAGCCTGGGCAGCGATTACGTCCGGCGGGCGCCCGACGGCCACTGGCTGGGGCGCGCCACGTTTCTTGGCGGCACATTTCGGTTTTTTGACGCGGTCGGCCGCACCGTGTGGATCGCCCGACTAGAACTGTCGCCCGCCGCCGGTTCAGCGGCGCTCGCGACGGTTCGCGATATGCACGGGCAGACGGTCGGGATCATAGCGGTGCCCTAAACCCATTTCCGTCCGCGATCGCCTGGAGAATAACTGATGCGGCGTGCAAAGCAGCGCTGCGGCCCTCCCTCCCTTCAGCGTAAGGCGTTACCGCATTTGCCGGGCGGCGCGTCGACGCCCGACGCGCGGCGCTGGACACAACTGCGCCGCCTCGGCAGCACGCTGTGCATACTGGCAATCGCCGCACCTGGCAACGTCGCCGCCGCCGCTCCGTATTGCCTCTCCGTGGTCGGAATACCGGCCCAGTGCCTTTATGCGGATGTTGCTAACTGCTTGCGCGACGCGGCCAGGCAAGGTGGTACCTGCCAAGTGAACGCAGCCGAAATCAAGCTGCCACGTTTCAGCACACTGCGCTTTTGCCTCGTCACGAATGGTCCCGTTATCGATTGCTCGTATGTCGATCGCCGCAGCTGCGACCTGCAAGCAACGAGGCGAGCCGCTATCTGCGCCGATCGGGCTCCTGGACAACCAGACATAGACATTTTCAATCGATAGTGGTCCGTAAGCCGTTGACATTGCCCGGCCGTTTGACGAGAGTATTGCTACTTTTAGTAGTTAACAATCATAAATGGGTAGCGATACCGTGGCGAATGTGCGCAACGGGTGTGGACGTCTGTTTGCCAGCGAAGTGCTTGGTCGCCCGGTGTCCGCAAACCAGGAGAAAGCTATCAGGGCGGTTCCGCGCCGGGGGCACGCGGCGGCTGAACCATGGTCGGGCACGTTACCCGCGCCACACGTGTCGGATTCGTCGCCGCATAAACTGTACCAAACACGCATCTTTCTAATTTATGTCCACCGGGTTTGTGACGCGTTGAGCGTTGTTGGCAGCGCCATTGCCGTTGACCTGTCCTCGTCCGGTACGCCGCATCTGTGGAACGAACATGCAATGTTCTTCTGCGTTGTGTTGTTGCTGACGCAAAGTCTCCTGACCTGTTCCGGCTGCTATAATTCTCCTACTTTCCTGGATATACGACAACAAATGCGGGCCCTTGCCCTTGGACTTACCGCTACGGTGCTGCTTGCGACCGCTACCAGCGCGCTGCACGATTTTGCGGAATTTCAGGATGGGCGACAACTCATTCTGGTCCTCCTTCTCGCTGGCTTTGGGATGGTGGCGATACGTTTAGTCCTACACCGGGTGATAGTGCACTTGATCACCCAGGGCGCGTTATGTGAACGTATCGCTCTTGTTGGTGACGGACCGCGGGCCGCCCGCATTCTGAATCACCTTCGTCAATGGCCAACGGATGAGTTCAAAGTCGTTGGCTTGTTCGACGATCGCGCCAGCCGTCGATCATCTGCCTTAGCGAGGTATTCCTTCCAAGGGAATAGCGACGATCTCGTTCAAGTCGCCCGCCGGCATCGCGTCGATAAAATTATTGTTACATTACCGTGGACCGCGGAGTCCCGACTCAACGCCTTGCTCTCAAAGCTCCGCACTGTTCCTTGTGCAATCGCTTTATGTCCTGCGAACGTAATATGGGACTTTGGTGACTCCGACATTCAGCGGATCGCCGGGATACCGTTAGTGGCGATTGCAAATCGCCAAATCGGCGCGAAAGCCGAGTTAATCAAATGGCTCGAAGACAAGTTTATTGGAAGATTTTACTTATCCTAACAATGCCACTTATGGCCCTTATCGGCATGCTTATCAAGCTTGACAGTTCCGGCCCGGTTATCTTTCAGCAGCAGCGTCTCGGGTACAATAATCGCGTTTTCAATGTATACAAGTTCCGCACAATGCACGTTTCCGCCGAACCCGGTGTCATTCAGGCGACAAGAAATGATCCCCGTATCACGCGACTTGGCCAATATCTTCGTCGCCTCAGCCTCGACGAGTTGCCTCAACTAGTCAATGTGCTGCGCGGCGAAATGTCTCTTGTCGGCCCGAGACCGCACGCGATTGAGCATAATTTCGCTTTTGCATCAGAGATTGACGAGTACTTTGCTCGCCACAACCTGAAGCCCGGGATCACAGGCTGGGCCCAAATACACGGTCTTCGAGGAGAGGTCGATACACCCGACAAAATACGTGCCCGAACTGAACACGATATCTACTATGTAGATCACTGGTCGCTATGGTTGGATTTGCGGATCTTGGCGATGACTCTGCGAGTCATCTGGTTTCATCAAACCGCCTATTGAACGATGGCCACGATCTCTGCACCCATTCCTCTGCCCGGCAGCCAGACCGGCGAGTTATCAGCGGCGATGTCGAGCGCTTCTTCGGCAGCACGGCCATCGAACAGGTCCATCAGCATTATGGGGATTCGCGTTGACGATGTGTCCCGCGCGCTGATCGTCAACAGCGCTATGTCAGCGGTAGAACGAAATCAACGGCTTCTGATCCTTAACGTCAACGCACAGCTTCTTAATCTGGCAGCAACGCGAAAATGGCTGCGTGAGTTGTTCGAGAGGGCGGACATTTCGTTTTGTGACGGCGCCGGTGCACAACTCGCGAGCTTGCTGTTGACCGGAATTGTACCGCATCGGACCACGCCGCCCGAGTGGATCGATGAACTCGCGGTCGGTTTGGCCCCGCGTCGCGCTTCGGTGTATTGGCTTGACGGTTCTGACGAGATGGTCGCGCAGGCTGCATCAAATTTCCACCGCCGGCACGGGCTCCCCATAGCGGGTTATCATCACGGCTACTTTGATACGACGGTCGGTTCGGCTGCCAATCAGAAATTGGTCGACGAGATCAATGCGGCATCGCCCGACGTACTGCTCGTTACGATGGGCATGCCGCGACAGGAACAGTGGCTGAACGACCACTGGCATCTGCTCAATGCGCGAGTCGCCGTGACTGCCGGGGCCCTAGTTGACCACGTAGCGGGTCGCGCTCATCGGCCACCGCGATGGGTCGCCAATCTGGGATTGGAATGGCTGGTACGCCTAGTCAGGGAGCCGCGCCGGTTATGGCGCCGGTACCTGATCGGGCTTCCTGTCCTGGCGACGCGGGTTCTGCGGGAGCGGGTAAGGCTAACGCGGCAACAGAGCATATCCGCTCGTGATCCTGCGTAGCGGGAGACCGGCAATCACACGGCCAATCCGTAACCCCGCTGACCGGTCTGCGGTGTCCGTGGCGGCGCATCACCCGCTGATGGAGCATGGCGGCCAATCTGCAGAAGGCCGGCGCCGGATGATTGTACATGTTGTGCGTCAGTTCCCGCCGTCGCGCGGCGGCATTGAGGATTGCGTGCACAATCTTTGCCGGTCGCAGCGTTCCCATTATGAGCTTGACGCGCGAGTCATTACACTAAATCGGTTGTTCCAGGAACCGGGTCGGCTTTTGCCGTGTGAGGCCCACGAAGACGATATCCCAATCCAGCGCATTTCCTATCGCGGCTCTTCTCGCTATCCCTTGGCGCCAAGTGTCCTGTGGTACATTCGAGATGCCGATTTGGTGCACGTCCACGGCATCGACTTCTTCTTCGACTATCTGGCATGGACGCGTGCTTATCACCAAAAGCCGATCGTCGCGTCGACCCACGGCGGCTTCTTCCACACCAGTTTTGCCGCGGCATTCAAGAATCTCTACTTCAATACCGTAACGCGTTTATCGAGCCGATGGTATGACGCCGTCGTCGCGGTTAGTACACCAGATTACGACATCTTTAATAGGCTGATCTCAAAGCACCTTTTGTTGATTGAAAACGGGATCAATCATCTTAAATTCGCCGACGCAGCCTCATTGTCGCATCGGCGGGTGCTGATGTATTTCGGCCGTTTCGCCCCGCATAAGGGCATTACCAAGCTCTTCAGTCTACTGGCCCAACTTAGCCCGACTTGGCACCTTGTTTTGGCCGGCTCCCCGTGGGGTATGGAGATCGCGACCCTTCACGCCGCGGCAACCCAATGCGGCGTTAAAGACCGCGTCGAGTTTCTGCTGCAGCCGGATGATGCAGCGCTCAGGGAGGCGATGGGCCGCGCCAGCTATTTTGTATCTGCCTCCGAGTTTGAGGGATTTGGTCTGACGGCGGTCGAGGCGATGTCAGCCGGACTCGTGCCGGTATTGAGTGCGATCCCGCCATTTCGAAAACTGGTCGACAGCACCGGGGTCGGCGTCGTGTTTGATCCAGCCGAGCCTGAGGGCGCGGCGCGGTGCCTGGAGCGATGGTCGCGATGTTCGCCCGCGGAACAGTACGCCGCGCGGCAAAACGCGATCGCCGCGGCAATGCCTTATGATTGGCGGTCGCGCGCCGGAGCATATGTCGATTTGTACCGATCGGTTCTGGCCGACCGCAAAGCGGTGCCGGCGTGACCGTCTCGCTCTCGGCCGCCTCTAACTGTTACAGATCGACGCCTCTCGCCGAGAGGAGCACCACCAAGCCGGGATTCGCCTCCGCGCTCGCGGGCGCGATCGTGCTCGCGGCGATATTGTTCAATTTTGGGCTGTGCTTTCTCAGCACCCGCGGTTACGCGATCGGTGCCGGCAGCGTTATTGCTTGCGAAGTGCTGATCCTGAGCGCGGCTTTGTTGCTCGGCTTACCCGAGCTCACCGTCACCCTTCTGCTCAGCGGCGTTGCGGTGGTGACCTGGCTGCTGATCCTCTACCTGTTGAACCCTGATATGGAGATCAAGATCTTTCGCGATCTCGCAATACCGTTTGGCTTTTATGCTCTAGGCAAAAGCCGCGGCAACCCAGCGTCCGCCGATCGTCTCGTCTACATTATCGTTGCCATAAGCCTCCTTGTCGGGATCTGGGAGATGATCGACGAGACCGGGTACGAAAACTTTTTCGATATCATCGATTATTACATCAACAAAGGCGGCGCCAGCGAGAGCCAGGCAAACGATTCCGGCACGCTGCTGTTCGTCAGCGGTATCCGACCCGATGAACAGGGCCGTTCGATCCTGCCCATTCTCGGCGGGCACCGGGTATCATCTGTCATGCTCGAGCCGGTCTCGGCCGGAAATCTCGGTGCGATCGCGGTATTGTGGTTTATCGCCCGGGGAGCGTCGCGCTCCGTGTTGTCCGTGGTGGCTTGCATCGCCTCGGCGGCGATCGTGGTTGTTGCCGATTCACGATTAGGGCTCGGCATATGTGCAGTCGGGCTGCTTGCCTATTTCCTGCTGCCGCTGCGCAGCACGATCGTGCTCATCGTCGCGCCCTTCCTTGTCGTCGCCTTCCTGCTCGCGCTCGCGGCGTTGGCGGGCGACAGCACAATCGATAACGGGCTTCTCGGGCGGCTGCTCAGCTCTGGTTCGCTGATGCTGTCCTGGGGGCCTGACCAGTGGTTTGGGCTTAAGCCGTCGCCCGCCTACCCATGGGATTCGGGGTATGGCTACGTCTTCAGCAATATGGGCTTGCTGCCAAGCGCCGCTTTGTGGGGAGCGCTGATCTGTAGCCAAAGTCGCGATGGACAAACCGACGGATTCACCGCATCGCTGGCTCTCTACTTCACATTGTCGCTTGCCGTCAGCGGCTCCGTCTTCACGATCAAGACCGCGGCGCTCCTGTGGTTTCTGCGCGGCGCGCTTGACGCTCGGCACAGCGCGGCGATTCCCTATGCGACGGTCTCGGCATGAGCCGGCGGGACGATATCGGCGCCACCGCCCGGAGAATGATCCGACACGCCGTCATTACGGCGTTGCTGTGGGTATTGCAGAGTGGTTGCGCGGCGCAAGCCGCCGATGTGCAGTGGCGTGGGGTCAATATCTCCGGCGCCGAGCTCAACTACTCGCGCGGCCACCCCGGCCGGCTGTCGTTTGACTACATCTATCCGAGCGACCGCGAGCTTGATTACTTCGCCGATAAAGGCGCGAACATCATCCGCGTGCCGGTGCGCTGGGAGCGGCTGCAGCAGGAAATTGGAGGAGAACTCGACCCGAAGGAGTTGGCGAGCCTCAAGCATGTGATCGATTACGCGGCGCGGCGGAAGCTGTCGGTGATCGTCGATATCCACAATTTCGGCTCATACCGCGATCAGAAGCTGGGGTCAGAGGGCGTGCCAGATGACGCGCTCGCCAAATTATGGGCCCCGCTCGCGCACGAATTCCGCACAAACCCCCGCGTGATCTTTGGCTTGATGAACGAGCCGATCGGCGTTTCTCCCGAGCTGCTGGCCAAGGCGTCCCAGGCCGCGATCGACGAGATCCGCCAGACCGGCGCCCAGAACACCATTCTCGTCCCCGGTGCCGGCTGGAGCAGCGCCTATAATTTTGTGTCGGGAAGCGCCGCGGCGCTCGGGACGATCCACGACCCGGCACAGCATTGGGCCTATGAGGTGCACCAGTATTTCGACTCGAACCGAAGCGGCGTGCACGCCGACTGCGCGGCCGCGGCCGACGCGGTCGGCATGCTGACCGAGGTGACCCAATGGGCCTCCGCGCATCAGGCAAAGCTGTTCCTGGGGGAATTCGCCGTCGGCCGCAGTGACGATTGCCTCGCCGCCCTATCCGCGCTGCTGACCTATCTGAGCCAGAACCAGGCCACGTGGCAGGGCTGGACCTTCTGGGCCGGCGGCCCCTGGTGGGGCGACTACCACTTCACCCTCGAACCCCTCAACGGCACCGACCGCCCCCAGATGGGCGTACTGCAGCGGCTCCTTCGCAACACCCCCGTCGGTCCTGAGACCGGAGCGACGCACTAGGTCTGTTAGCGGAAGTGGCGTCGCGAGGTCTCGCAAAGCGTGGTTCAACGAAATGACGAACGGCATCGCTCAACCCAGGAGCCCGCCGCTTTGCCCCCCACCCTAATTCACGCCAAATGATTACGAGCGCCGCGCTTAGAAACTAGTTTAACAGCGACAGTTTCAGGTGCTAGACAGAAGCAAGCGGCCCAGGCAATGTTCATCAACCTCTTATTCAGAGCGTGTCGGCTGAACCAAACGCTTTTAGCGTATTCTAAAAACTTTACTATGAGATAAGTGTGGTCATCCAATCTACCTGACCGAAGCTTTCGCATAACCAATTTAGACATAACATATGGCTCTGAGCGGTTTTCAGGCACCGGACCAAGCAGTTCCTTTGCCAAGGCGAGGTTTAGTAGCCGAATATAGACATCTTCCCGCGCAATCGTCTTTTCGACATGCGCTAAGGAAAAGCCTGCTATTCCGCTGTTATTTCCGCCATGGATACGGTACAGACCCAATGCTTTAGGTATAGTTGCAACATCTCCGTAAAAAGGGGCTAATCGGCTAAGATATTGATCGAACCCGGTCGCCAGGCCCTCCCGAGCGGTCGGAAGCGGAAATACCTTATCAAGAAACCATCGCGACCAAGCGTTGCCGCTCGTTACCGAATAGTCGTACATCCCCGTGCGCCGCATTTCCGCACTGACTTCTTCTGGGGTGTAAGCTTGCCTAAACTCAGGCCAGCTATCGCCGTGCCGCTGTAACGTTACATCCGTTCGAGTGAGCGCGTATTGCACTTTAGCGACGCTCGGGCTTATCCTCTCGGCCACACATTGCCCCACGCTACTATGAAGAACATCATCTGAATCTAAGAAAATAATAACTTCACCCTTACTAGCTCGAAATCCCATATTCGCCGCCGCGTTCAGACCCGCGTTTTCTTGCCTAATCGAGACTACCCTATTCCCATAAGACTTTGTGATACACCAAGACTCATCGGTGGAACCATCGTCTATCACGATAACTTCTTTATACGGCCAGTCGACCGCTATAGCACTTTCAATTGCATCGCATAGAAATCTCGCGTAATTATAGTTGCAGATGATGATAGACAACAGTTCCATGGAGTTGGATATCTATGTCGTAAATCCATCAATGACCGCGGCAAAATACGCTAAGTACTCATCAGCGACATTATTCATTCTGTAACGCCGAGCACATTCGACTGAGTTTTCACTCATTTTTTGATATTGTGCCAACGTCAGAGCTTCAGCACGCTGTAACGCCACTAGGAGCGATCCTGGAGACCCATTACTGAATACGAAGCCATTCACCTCGTCTTTAACCAGCTCCGCGATACCCCCGGTGTCGCTCCCGATAACAGGAACACCAGCCGCAAAAGCCTCTACGACTATCCTGCCAAATGGCTCTCGCCACACCGAGGGTACCACGAGAAAATCAATCTCCCTCAGGAACTCGACGGGGTCCACCCAACCGAGGAAGACGACGTCGGCGGGCATCCGGGCGCGAAGGTCGGCGACATAAGTTTCCGCTCCTGCCCCGGCGATAGCTAAAGTTGCCTCCGCACTCCGGAACTCTCTCCACCCTTCGGCAAGCAGTTCAACTCCTTTATTCGGTGTTAACGCTCCCAAAAATCCGAATCGAGTTTGTGGCGATCGAGTTGTTCTACCTGCGGAAAAGTATGATTCCGGCACTGGTTCTGGCAGAACAGCAGGGAGTGCTGTCGTGAATAGTCCTTCGTCGACATGTCTTTGCAATATATACTTGCTCACCCCCACGATCCCGTCCACATGGCGGCTCAAATATCTACGACCGACCGAAGTCGCGACGCACTGCAAGCAACAACGATTACGATTAACGCCACGCCGGAACATCGATCCACGCCAGCATATAGCGAAATAGCTTCGTAGGACGTTGATGCATTTTACATTGGCTTTGGCCGCTGCCGCCCATACTGAACCGCCAAAATTTTCGATCGTGCTTGTAACGACAATGTTCGGCTTTATCTGCAAAATCGCGTCGTTTGCCATCTGCATGGCGGTAAAGTTCACATTCTCCCGAGCGTGCCACAGCAATTTTTGCATTCGGTTTCGATTTTCGACGAAATTCCAAGGTTGATTAGGAGATCGCCGGCGGTGTACTTGCACGCCGTTAATCGTTTCTGAAAGATCACGCTCATC
>JAFAYW010000361.1 GCA_019240125.1 Alphaproteobacteria bacterium | reverse complement strand
CTTCCCTAAGCGTCGCGATGTGGGCGTCCAGGTCAGCATTGTCGGCGTGGAGCGACGAATAGATGCTGTCTCTTGCATCTCCCAGAGACTTGCTCATCCTTGTACACCTTAGTTGTTCGTCTAACGATTAGCACAGCTGCAGCTCTTAACACGATACCGTGAATGCCGTTTCCAAAACGACTGCCGTCTTCGGCTGCGCGCCAACTGCGGACGTTCGCCCATCGCCAGCAAGCGGACCTTCATTGCGGCTCAGCGTTCCGGCAGAAATCGACCCATCTCGGAAATCCAGGACGTCCGCTTCTGGGCACCGTGATGCCATCTCGTGACGCGTTCTGGCCGACAACGGCCTGACCGCTGCTGGAAATCTCGTGCGAAGAAGCGGACGTTGCTCAACCTAGCGCTCAGGACAGTCGGACGGCTGATGTCCAATCGCGCAGGCGCACATCACATCCCAGCGACAGTTGGTGCGGCCCATAGTCATTTCTCCAGAGTCAGTATACGGCCCCGGCGAGCCGCGGCGTCCGCGGCCATGCTATCCGGTGATCGCTACAGCCGATCGAAGCGGACACCGTGCATTAGGCTAGGGTGTGCTCGCCGCGTGGAGCCCGTGCGCCCTAAGGGAGGCTACTGCGGTTGGTGATCGAAGATATTGTATGAAGGCGTGAGCCGGGCCGAGATCGCTCGTGATCAGGCCGTAGCCCGCCGCGTACGTTGTAGTCGCATGCAACTCCCGTGGAAGTGTTGCGATGATCTCCACCGCGCCGATTGCGTTCAGTTCGCTCACCATCTGTACGACGAAATCTACTCGGCCCTGTAACAATAACATACCAAGCTCTGCGTTGCTCGAGACGAGCTGTGTCTTCAGCCGCACCTCGTCGGCTATTCCGAGATCCCGAAGCACACGTGCGAATTGCACCGCGCTCGCGCTCCCCGTCGCGGGATCTGGGTAAGCCAAGGCGCTAGCATCGAGAAGCACGCGCCTGAGTTCGTCTGGCGTGCTTATTTCGGGTCTGGAAATATCCGCCCTCCACCCGAGCCCGACCGATGCAGTCGCGAGCTCGACCCTGTCCGCGGTGAGTTTGCCCAAACCAGTCAATCGCTCCAACGTGGAAGGAGGTAAAACAACGATGTCAGCAAGTTCGCCACGTTCGATCATGTCGACGATTTCCCCCGAAGTTCCAAAGGTGATTGAGACACGATTGCCGGTTCCGACCTCGTACCCGCGCGCGACCTCCGGCAGGAACTCGGCAAGGGCTTTGGAGGATAGAACCTTAAGCTCTATCGCCCGCGCGGGTTGGGCGAAAGTCTGAACGAGGGCAAGAATGCCGAGGAGGCCCGAAACAACCGAAAGAGGTTTGCTGCTGCGACTCATGGGGCTCCCTTCCGATAGAGGGTGCCAACATAGCGTTTGAGAAGGCGGTCGAAAAACGGTTAGTTCAGATTGAGATATCTGATCAGACGATAGCCGGAAGCCTTCCTCTTCAGCAAACATCGTTTCGGAAGCGAGCCTTCGGTCAGCTACCGGCCCGCAGACGAATGCGCCCTCGACGCGATCCTCCAGTACGTCAGCGAGGAGTTGGGCGTTGGTCGCCGTGCGCAAAACGAGGTCGACCTCGGGGAAGCGTCGCCCGTATTGCGCCAATATCGGAGAGAGCCGATGCGCGGCGGTTGTCTCCAGCGAACCCAGCGTCAGCGTGCCCGATGGCGAGCTGGTTTCGCGAACAGCGCGCCTCGCTTCCTCGAGCAGGCGCGGAGCTCGATGTGCGTATGGCACCAGCCGGCGTCCAGCCTCGGTCAATGTGACGCCATTACGGTGGCGGGTGAAGAGCTGAGTGGCAAGCTCATACTCCAAACGCCGTATCCGCGCCGTCACGTTTGACTGGACGGTGTTCAGTTCGCTCGATGCGCGGTTCATGCTCCCCAGACGAGCAACCGTCTCGAAGGTCCTCAGGTCCGAAATATCCATGCTTGATCCTGCCTCATCGCTCTCGAAGCGAGCGATAACCTCACCGTCGAGTGCCCTTTCCTGTTCGCGAGCCGCGCGTCGCGCCGAGGGCACGCGACTGATCCAGCACCGCCGCTGTCGCATCCAGCCCGACCTTGCCGTCTCACGCTGCTCGATGCGACCTATCGTGCAGCGTCTTTCAGAGCGTGAAGAGAAGCATCTCGGATCGCCGAAGACCGAAGTGCGAAATGCCAGCTTAGAAATCACTGACCATCGCTCGCCTGGATCACATCGCGGCGCATGAGAGTATACTGCTTGCCGAGCCGGTGCAGCTTCTCGGCGGTTGTCCAGCCCAGGCGCTGGTAAGACCCCTCGCGCTGGCCGTATAAAGCCAAAGGGTGGCGATCCCTTCGTCATTTGCGAGATCCTCCACTGCGTAGATTAGCCTCGTTGCGTGACCTCGGCCGCGCGCCTCGGGGATAACGTACACTCCGGCGAGCCAAGGCGTCAGATCAGGTCGATCCTCCAGATCACGCTCGACCAAGCTTGCCATGCCGACCGGTTCGTCATCGGCCAGCATGACGAATGTTGTCGGCAAGAGGGAGGAGATCTTCGCTCCTATCCGCTCGGCGTTGAGCATGTCTTCCAGGCGTGTACCGTCGTTGCGAAAGAACGCCTCCCATCGCCAGCGGCCCGTGATAGCCGCCAGCTCAGGACGATCCGAGGTGGTAACAATTGCAAGCTGCATGGGAAGCACCCGGCGAAGTCGTAGGAAGCTCGCTTGCAAGAGAATGTGAAGTCCAGCGTCATGCATATGCTGCGATCGCAAGCGCCCCGGCGGAGACCAAGCCTGCGGCGAAGGCACGGCGGATGCCGAACGGCTCCTTGAACACAAGGGCTCCTATGGCGGCACCGAAGACGGGACTGCACTCACGAAGTGCGGCGACAGGGGCCAGCGGCAGCGCCTTCGCAGCGGTGAGGAAAGCCAAATAGCCCCCGACAGACAACGTTCCGGCTATCAGTCCCCAGAACGCGTTTGCCCTAAGAAAGCAGCGAACATTGTGTCGGCGCCGAACCGCCGCGAATGCCAGCATGCCGATCCCGGTGATGATCTCGAGCCAGGCCTGGAAGCCGACGACACTGCCGCTTGTCCGCGCGCCGATACCTCCGAGAAACGAGTAGCCGGCGATCGATGCGCCGGTGGCTGAGGCAAATAGTAGAACGGCGCGGTCGACTCCGCTTCCGACGGTAATTCCAAGAACGCCTGAAACGATGAGCACGATCCCCGCGATCTGCATCGGCACAAGAGTCTCTCCGACAACAACGTAGGATAAGCACGCAAGCAGTACGGGCGCAGTTCCGCGCGCGATCGGATAAACCATGCTGAGATCGCCAAAGCGATAGGAGCGGATCAGCAATCCATAGTAGGCGAACGTTGCGGCCGCCGCGAGGATCACGAGCAGCCACGCCGACCCGTGTGGCCATGGCACGAACGGCAACACGACCAGTGCGAATGCAAGGCCGACAAGCCGGATCGATGCCATCATGAGCACTGCGTCGGATGCTCTCTTGACGAGAGCGTTCCAGATCGCGTGGGCGGCGGCGGCAAGGAGAACGAGGACGTAGAGAGCGGTTGCGGACATGTTTCTGGAGATGTCGAAGCTGCCGCTAACCGGCTCCGTTCGGCAACTCTTTAAAGGGTTCATGATTTCGTGGTGGTCGCGAGCGCGGTGGCACAGAGGTTCTCGTCGCCCTCACTGACGCAAAACACGTCCGCAGCCACGACCGACAGGGTCCGGCCTGGCTTTATGACGCGACCGCGAGCGACGAGCTTCTCGCCGGTCGCCGGTGAGAGTAGCTTCAGTGTGTAATCCGCGGTCGAGATGCTCCAACCCTCCGGCAACAACGTTGCCGCGGCGCAGGCCGCTGCCATGTCTGCCAGGGTGCCGATCGGACCAGC